>NZ_JBEZGN010000007.1:0-299144 GCF_040650055.1 Spirillospora sp. NPDC048819
CCGCCCGCCGCCAAACCTCCTGGGCCCAAGCCCGCGAACTGGCCGCCATCGCCGAACTCACCCAACGCCGCACCACCCAGGCCACCACCCAGGCCACCACCGAAGCCGACACCGAAGCCGACGGCGACCCCGGCTACCGCACCCTGACCGCGCACGAAGCGGTCACCGAAGAAGTCGCCGCCGCGCTGACCGTCACCGGCAACACCGCCGCGACCCTGATCCACCTCGCCGAACAACTCACCGGCCCCCTCGCCCACACCGGCGCGGCACTGGAAACCGGCCGGATCGACCTGCCCAAAGCCCGCGTCATCTGCGACACCACCCAATCCCTCCCCGAACACCTCACCCAACGGGTCGAGGCGCTGGCGCTGCACAAGGCGCCCACCCAAACCACCGGGCAACTACGCCGCCGCATCAAACGGATCACCCAAAGGCTGGCCCCCGAAGCAATGCAGGAACGCAAACGCGAAGCCCTGCGGCAACGGCGCCTGGAACTGTGGGACACCGCCGCCGGAACCACCGACCTCGCGCTGTGCGACCTGGCCCCTGAACACGCCCACGGCATCTTCAACAAAATCACCGCCGCCGCGCACGGCCTGCGAACAGACGGCGACACCCGGCCCCTCCACCTCATCCGCGCCGACCTGGCCGTCCACCTCCTCAACGGCACCCCCCTCCCCGCCGCCACCCACGCCCTCCGCACCCAAACCACCCAACCCGACACCAGCACCCCAGCACACAACAACACGGCCCACGACAGCACCGCCGACGCCAGCACCGCCGACGCCAGCACCGCCAACGCCAGCACGGCAAGCGGGCCGGTGGACGGGGACGAGGTCGTGCACCGGCCGGTCGCGGTACTCGACCAGCGGGCCACCCACCCGCGCGGCCGCGCGTCCGCCACCGGACCTCCCGCCGCCGCCGGCAACCCGCTCGACCAGGCCGCAGACCGCACAGCGGGTGGGGGACACAACGCGACTCAAGACGGCAGCGCCACCAGGACAACCGGAAACAACACAGCAGCCAGGCACCACACATCGAACGGGCGGCAAACGTCGAACGGGCACCACACCTCAGACGAGGCACCCCCCGCCCGCACCCCCAACGGAGTCACGCACCGGCCGGTCGCGGTACTCGATCAGCAGGCAGCCGACCCGCGCGGCCGCGCGTCCGCCACCGGACCCCCGGCCGCCGCCGGTAACCCGCTCGACCAGACGACAGACGGCGCGGCGGGCGGGCCGGTGGACGGCGACGGAGTTGCGCACCGGCCGGTCGCGGTACTCGACCAACGGGCTACCGACCCGCGCGGCCGCGCGTCCGCCACCGGACCCCCGGCCGCCGCCGGCAACCCGCTCGACCAGACGACAGACCGCACGGCGGGCGGGCCGGTGGACGGCGACGGAGTTGCGCACCGGCCGGTCGCAGTGCTCGACCAGCGGGCCACCCGTCCGCGCGGCCGCGCGTCGGCAACGGAGCGCCCGGCCGCCGTCCGCAACCCGCTCGGCCAGGCTCCAAGCCGCACGGCGGGTGGCGGACACAAGGCGACCGAGGACGGCAGCGCCGGGACGACCAGAAACGACACAGCAGCCGGGCACAGCAGGTCGGACGATGCCCTCGCCGCCTCATCCACGCCGCTGACCGGAACCGCCGACGACGACGCGCCCGGCGCGGACACGGCGGACACGGCGGACACGGTCATCGCGGGACTGGCGGCCATGGTCAACCGGCGCCTCACCCACCTGCGCGACCGCACCCCCGCCGCCGCACTGCCCGCCGCGACCAACCAGGCGATCCAGCAGATCACCGACCGGCTCGCCCCGCAACGCGACGCGACCTGCCAAGCAGACGCCGCACGACACGGTCGGCCCGGCTACCGGCCACCCGCCACCCTGCGGCAAGAGATCGAAGAACGCCACACCACCTGCGTCTTCCCCACCTGCAACCAGCCCTCACACCGCTGCGACCTCGATCACACAGTGCCCTGGCGGCCCGGAATCACCTGCCGCTGCAACCTGGCGCCGCTCTGCCGAAGACATCACCGCCTCAAACAAACCCCGGGCTGGAAACTCCACCACATCTGGCCCGGCCTCCTGATATGGACCACCCCAGCCGGCGCCTGGTACATCATCCGCCCCGACCGCCAGTAGAGGGTTCTCCCGCTGTGCTCACCGGCGCCGGACGTGTCTCGCGAGGTGGGCATCTCGCCCTCGTTCCCGACTGGCTGATCACGCCGGGCCGTTACGGGGCGGTGCGCCGCGCGTACACCTCGATCTCGATCTTCATGCGGAGATCGGCGAGTCCGCACGTCAGCATCGTGGCGGCAGGCCGTACTTCACCGAAGGCGCCGCGCAACACCGGCCAGCAGGGCTCGAAGTCCGCGCGGTCGGGCAGCAGGTACCGCACCCGTACGACGTCGGCGAAAGTGCAGTTCGCCTCGGCCAACGCGGCCTCGATGTTACGCAGGCACTGTGCGGCCTGCTCCACCACGTCGTCGGAGATCGTCATGGTGGCGTAGTCGAACCCGGTCGTCCCGGACACATGCACCCAGTCGCCGTCGACCACGGCGCGGGCGTAGCCGATCTGCTCCTCAAACGTCGAGCCGCTGAGGATCGCACGTCGCTCTGTCATGCACAGAACACTAAGCAGTTCGTTCCAGGTTCCGATCTTCGCGAATGCCGGCGTCTCGTGTGAAGTGGGTCACTGCACTGCGTCGTGCACACAGGACTTGCGGCGGGCTTGGTGCGTTTCCGGTGGTGACCTGGGCGTTTGCAGGTCGGCTGGACGAAACCCCACCTCCGCGACCCCCAGGCCGCCGACCGCCCTTGCCCGGCACCTCGTCAACGACCTCCGCCAGCCCTGGGAGAGACCGGCCAACCTGGCAGATTCACCCCCGCCCGCGTCCGCAGAGGGTTTCAGACCACCACATGAGGCACTCCAGCCAGCCCGTGCACAAAAGCCTTCCGGCCTTGGTCGGGGACGACACTCGAATCACGCAATCGCCCTGCCCAGCGCCACGACGTCGGCCGCATCCTGGCCACCAGCAATGCGTCTGCTTGAGCAGCCGGAACGTGTGCTCAAGATCGAATCGGCGCAGGGAGGCTTGCCAGAGCCCGTCAACGTCGGCATCGGTGGCGTCGGTGCTGGAGCACCAGAGTCAGACGGGCTTGGGGGCGGCGCCGGACGGCAGGTGGTCGACCTGCGGGCGGACCACGGTTCCCTCCATGATGGGCAAGGCGTCGCCGAAGTCTTCCCACGCGGCCCGGCGGGCTGGCCGGAGGTGCAGCCGGTCCCACGCTTGAGCGTGTGCGGGGCCGTACCGGGTGGTGACGGTCTCGGCCTGCGGGGGACCCCAGTTGCCGGGTCACCGAAAACGAACTGCCTGCTGCGCTTGGGCGGACGTCCGCCGTAGGGGTTGTGGACGCACAGCAGGTTGGAGCGGTGCACCACGCGGGTCAGACCGCATCCTGCGCGGGACCTTAACCGGCAGGCGACCAGGAGGAAGGTCGTACGGGGAAGCGTCGCAGCCAGCGTCCACCATGATCGGGATGTCGGGGCCGTTGGACTGGTGCTGCCCGGCGGCTAGCTAGCGGCCGCTCGACCTCCCGTGTAGCTGGGCGGCTGTCAGCGTGGCGACGTCGGCTCCGGGCTCCAGGCGAACGGCGTCCAGCAGTGCCGTCCACGAGGTGAGGCCGGTCTCCAGCGCGGCCACGAGTACGGTCAGCCCGGGATCAGCAGATGGTTGGTCTCCCGCGCCCATAGGTATGGCAGAACGACCGGTCCGGGCAGGTCGCGGAGTCCGGTCACCAGCCACGATGTCGGGGGCCAGCACGATCCGCCCGTCGGCGGCCCGCGTCAACGGCAGAGCGGCCAGCGCGAATCGCAGCCGCGCTCCCGTCCACCCGCCCATGGTCAAGGCCGTCGTACAAGGCTCCGTGGCCGAGGCGATGGTCGGGCACCAGTGCCAGATCCACCAGCGTCTCACTGACCCGTCGGTGCACAACACCGCCTCGGCTGGCTCGAACAGCTCATCGGTTCGCGCCGTCGGACACCGGTGGAACTCCCCGCGGAACCCCGACACCGTGGTCGGCGCAGCATGATCTGCGCCAAGATTGTTGGCACCGCTTGGCCAGCCGTCCCACGTGGCCGAGTGGGCATCGCGGTCACACCTTAACGTCGCAGCTCATCTACCAAGGCCCAGCAGCAACAAATCACTTTGAGCACATCGGTCACCGTAAGCAGTATTGGCCCGTGACCAGCAACGAGGGCGACGCAGACGCGGTTCAGGTCCCGTCAGGCCCCACGGGAACCTTCGTCCGGTTCAGCTCGTGCCGGCGTCCCTACGGTGACGACGTGCTGATATTCACGGTCGAGGCCGAAGGGCCGGGCCTATCGGCAGCCATCGGTGTCACGACCGTTGCCGGTGACGGATTGGTTGAGTTCCTACAGTCGCTGGACGACGACTTCCGAGGCTGGCCGGGCAAACGAACCTGGACCTCGCTCGCCAACGAGCTCGAACTATCCGCCACTCACCAAGGCCAGTCCGTCGACCTTCAATGGACCCTGCGGTTCCCCCAGGAACCTGGGACAGGCGTCCGATGCTGGATTGCGACCCTCACCTCTCTCTTCAGCCTGGAGAAGACCTGAAGGCCATGACCGCCGACATCCAGCACTTCATCAGCTCCGGTATGCGGTAGAGCGCCATTAATGCCCGCTAAACGACACGAACGCGCATCGGGCCTGGGGTTATGGAGATTTCGCTGGCGGGCGGCGTGTGCCAGGGGTCTGCGCCCCCTCGGTGCGGTGGTAGCGATGTGGTGCCTGCAGGGTTCGGTTGATCGCTATCTCAGGAGTCGAGCACAGCGGCGATGGCTTCGATTTCCACGAGTTGATCGGCATAGCCCAGCACTGTGACGCCCATCAATGTGCTGGGAACGTCGTGATCACCGAAGGCGGCTCGGACTACCTCCCAGGCGGTCCCCAGGTCCTGCTGCCTGCTGGACGCGACGAGAACCCTGGTGCTGATGACGTCATGCAAGGACGCGCCGGAGTCCGTCAGGGCGGTCTGCATGTTTTCGACGGCCTTCGCCGCCTGGCCTGCGTAGTCTCCGACCGCCGCCGTGGATCCATCCTTGTTCAGCGGGCAGGCCCCGGCAAGGAAGATCAGGCGAGATCCGGCGGGTGCCGTGGCCGCGTAGGCGTACTCGGCGACGTCAGACAGGGAGGACGAGCGGATCAATGTGACGGCACGGCCCATGGTCGTTTCCCTTCGATTCAGGCAAGAATATGGCCACCATGTCAAAGGATCCTTCGTTGCGCCTCAGGTTATCTGGCCGGGGAGCCTTGTCGCTGAGCTTGTTGTTTAGCCAGTTCGGCGGGGTTTGGCGCCCTTCTTGTGGTGGGTGGGCGAGCGTTTGCCGGGGGTCAGCGTGGTCGGTTCAGTCGGTTTCTCCTAGGGGCGGCGCAGGTTGACGGTCAGGGGCCGGGCGAGTCGGAGTCGGCGTCCGTTGGTGTTCCTCGACGTCGACGGGCCGCTTCTTCCCTTCGGGGATGACCCGCGGCGCGAACCGGGATACACCGCTCCAGACTCCCGTTTGGCGCGACTCAACCCCCAGATGGGGCTTCGGTTGGCGGCGCTGCCATGCACACTGGTCTGGGCCACCACCTGGGAAGACGAGGCGAACACCGAGATAGCCTCCCGGATCGGGCTGCCGACGCTACCGGTCGTGAAGTGGCCGGAGCCGTCCGACGCGCACGACCGCGAGGACCAGTGGTTCGGGCTCTGCTGGAAGACCCGGACCCTGGTGGAATGGGCCGACGGACGTCCGTTCGCCTGGGTCGACGACGAGATCAGCGACGCTGATCGGGACTGGGTGTCCGCGCACCATCGCGGCCGAGCCCTCCTTCACCATGTCCAGTCGTTCCGGGGGCTCACCAGCGAGGATTTCGCAGTCCTCGGCCAATGGCTACGAGTGGCGTGAACCATTGATGATCCACAGGATTTGACAATCAGGGGCTGGGTGGGGCTCCGGTCTTTTCGTAGAGGTGGCAGGCGGTTTGTGTGCCGTCGGTCAGCTTTTGCAGGACGGGGGTTTTCGTGTGGCAGATGTCCATGACTCGTGCGCAGCGGTTGCGGAATGAGCAGCCCGGCTCGCCGCGTTCGATCGTCGTGTTCCCGTGGCGGTTGGGTTCGTAGTTCGTCCGGCGTGAGCGGCGCTGCTCGCGGCCGTCGGGGTGGGTGGACGGGCTGGCCGCCAGCAGGGCGCGGGTGTACGGGTGCTTCGGCGAGTCGAAGAGGGCGTGCACGGAGGCGAGTTCCACGAGCCGGCCGGCGTGCATGACGGCGATGCGCTGGGAGAGGTGGCGGACGATGCGGAGGTCGTGGGCGATGAACAGGTAGCTCATCCCCGTCGATTCCTGGAGGTCGGCGAGGAGGTTGATGATCTGGCTCTGGGTCGACACGTCGAGGGCGCTCACGGCCTCGTCGCAGATGACCAGGCGTGGATCGAGGGCGAGGGCGCGGGCGATGGACACTCGCTGGCGCTGGCCTCCCGACAGTTCGGCGGGGTAGCGGCTCAAGTGGGCTCGGGACAGGCCGACCCGCTCGAACGCCTGGGCTGCGGCGGCGGTGCGTTCCGTGCGGTCGCCCAGGCCGTGGCGGCGCAGCGGGACCGTCACCGCCTGGGAGACGGCCTGGCGGGGGTTGAGTGAGGACATCGGGTCCTGGAACACCGCCTGGACGGCGCGCCGGTAAGTCAGCGGGGTCCGGCGGCCGAGCGCGGTCACGTCGAGCCCGTCGAAACGGATCGTGCCGCCCGTGACGTCGACAAGGCGCAGGAGGGCCCGCCCGACCGTGCTCTTGCCCGATCCGGATTCGCCGACAAGGCCGAGTGTTTCGCCGGGGCGCAGGTCGAAGCTCACCGCGTCGACGGCCTTCACCAGGTGGCGGCGCAACTGCATCGCCCGGCCCGACTCGTAGCCCACCGTCAGGTCGTGGACGCTGAGGAGGTGCTCTTCAGTGCCTTTCACCGATCATCACCTCCAGGGTGAGGTCTTTCGCGCGCAGGCAGCGCACGTCGCCGGTCATCGGGACGGGCTGCTCCACGCATGTGTCGCGGGCGAACGCGCAGCGGTTCGCGAAATGGCAGCCGGGCGGCCACTCGCCCGCGAGCGGGACGCCGCCGGGGATCGTCGCCAGGCGGTGCATCTCGGCCTCGGCGGAGGGGTCCGAGGCCAGGAGGGCGGCGGTGTAGGGGTGGCGCGGTCCGTCGAACAGCTCCCGCACGCCGCCCACTTCCACGATCTGGCCCGCGTACATGACGGCGGCCCTGTCGCAGCTCTCGGCCACGACACCGAGATCGTGGGTGATCATGAGGATGGCCATGTCGAGTTCGTCCCGCAGGCCGAGCAGGAGGTCGAGGACCTGGCCCTGGGTCGTCACATCGAGGGCCGAGGTGGCCTCGTCGGCTATGAGGAGGCGGGGTTTCGCTGCGAGAGCCATGGCTATCGCCACTCGCTGGGCCATTCCGCCGGAGAACTGGTGCGGGTAGTCGTCCAGGCGGCGTTTCGGGTTCTCGACGCCGACGCGGTCCAGCAGTTCGGCGGCCCTTTCCCGGGCGGCCGACCGCGACATGCCGAAGTGCACGCGCAGCGGCTCGCAGAGCTGCCGGCCGATGGTGTGGACGGGCGACAGGGCGGTCATCGGGTCCTGGAAGACGACCGAGATGCCGCACCCGCGGACCTTGCGCAGTTCCCGTTCGGGAAGCCCGGCGATGTCGCGGCCGTCGAGCAGGACCGAACCGGACGCGAGCCTTGTGGCGGGCGGGAGGAGGTTGAGCACCGCACGCGCGAGCATGGACTTCCCCGAACCGGACTCGCCGACCAGGCCGACCACTTCGGCACGGCGGATCGAGAGCCAGACGTCCTGGACCAGGGGGACGGGGTCGCCCGCGGTGTCCAGTTCGACGGTCACGCCCTGGACGTCCAGGACGGTGCCGGTTTCGGCCGGTGCCTTCACCGTGACGTCCTTGGCCACGGGCGGGCGCCGGTGGGTCCGGCGGCGGGTGGCGGGCCTGCGGCGGCCACCGGCCAGGACGTCGTTGACGCCGTCGCTGAGGACGTTGAACGCGAGCACGGTCACGATGATCGCCAGTCCCGGCGGGAAGGCCAGGAAGGGCTGCCGGCCCTGCTCGTCCGCGGCGACGCTGAGCATCCCGCCCCAGCTCGGGACGCCCGTCTCCAGTCCGAGGCCGAGGAAGCTCAGCGCCGACTCCACCACGGCCGCCGCGCCCATGAACATGGCGGCCTGCACGATCAGCGGTCCGGCGAGGTTCGGCAGCACCTGCCGGAACATGATCTCCGGGGTGCCGAGGCCCGCCACGCGGGCGGCGTCGAGGTACACCTTCTCGCGTTCGGCGAGCGCCACGGCGCGCGTCGTCCGGGCGAAGGTCATGCAGAACATCAGCCCGATCGCCAGCATGAGCGTGCCGAGGCCGCGGCCGAGGATCGCGATGACGGCGAAGCCGAGGAGGATGCCCGGCAGCGCTTCGGAGACGTCGATCGCCCGGGAACCGAGCCGGTCCCACCAGCCGCCGAAGTAGCCGAGCGCCAGTCCCAGCGGCACGCCGATCGCCATCGCGATCCCGACCGAGCCGAACGCCACCAGCAGCGAGACCCTGGCGCCGTACAGCAGCCGGCTGAGGGTGTCGCGGCCGAGTTCGTCGGTGCCGAGCAGGTGGTCCGCCGACGGGCCGAGGAGAAGCTCGGCGTAGTTCTGCTCCAGCGGGTCGTACGGGGCGACGAGCGGTGCGGCGGCCGCCAGCGCGGTCAGCACGAGGAGAAACGCAGCGGTTCCCACGATCACGGGACGGCGCGCGATGCGCCGCAGCATCCCGGCGGACGACGGAGTGGACGCGATCTCGGTCCCCGTCTTCAGGGGTTTGCTCATTGCGGACGCACCTTTGGATCGAGGAGGCCGTAGCCCACGTCGATGAGCAGGTTCAACGTGATGACGATGCAGGCGATCAGCAGGACACCGCCCTGGATGACGGGGAAGTCCTTGCCGACCACGCTCGTCAGCAGGAGGCCGCCGACTCCGGGGAACGCGAACACCGTCTCCACGACGAAGCTGCTGCCGAGCAGGATGCGGAAGCTGAACCCGGCCGTCGCCAGCACCGGGACCATCGTGTTCTTGAGCGCGTAGCGCAGGACGATCCGCCTGCGCGGCACCCCCGCGGCGGTCAGGGTGTCGATGTAGGGGGAGGCGAGCGCCTGGACCATCGCGGTGCGCGTCTGGCGGGCGATCATCGCGGCGGTGCCGATGCCGAGCGCGAGCGAGGGCAGGATCAGCCCCCGCAGCCATGCCGACGGGTCCTCGGTGACGGGCGTGTAGGCGACCACGGGCACCCACCCCAGCTCGATGGCGAACAGGAGCGAGAGGACGAGTCCGAACCAGAACTCAGGGATGGCCAGCCCCACGGACGTCGCCGCCCCGACGATCCGGTCCGGCAGACCGGACCGCACGCCGGCGAGCACACCGAGGCCGATCCCGATGACCAGCGAGACGACCATTCCGCCGAAGGTCAGCGACAGGGTGGCGGGCATCCGCTCCATGAGCAGGTCCGTGACCGGCAGCGACAGCGCGTAGGAGATGCCGAGGTCGCCGCCGAGGAGGTTCCAGAACCAGTCGCCGAGCCGTTCGAGGGCCGGCCGGTCGAGACCGAGCTGCGCCTCGACCTCCTTGATCCGCTCCGGTGTCGCGCTGGCGCCGAGGATGGCCGCCGCCGGGCTGCCGGGGACTAGGTAGGTGAGCGAGAAGACCAGCAGCGACACGGCCGCCAGCTGCGGCACGGCGAGGACGAGGCGGTACGCGATGAGCTTCCTCATCGGCGGTCCCGCCCCGCCGCCCGTCGCGTGATCATCGCTCGACGCGTGATCACCACCGGCTACTCACCCTTCGGCCGGAGGTTCTTGTAGTCGACCATGTGCGCCTCCCAGGGCTGCGAGGGTGCCGTGACCCCGTCCACGCGCTTGGACTGCCAGGCGATCAGCTCGTCACCGGCGACGTGGCCGCAGGTCAGCGCCTCGTCGGAGATGATGCGCGTGACCTGCCCCCACAGCTCGGCCGCCTTGGGGGAGGTGCCCGCCTTGATCGCGACGTCGGCGGCGCGCTTGAGCTCCTCGCTCTCGGCGCCCGACGGGTTGCCCGGTGCGTCGGCGGCGAACCACGCCTTGTACCAGTCGTAGGCGGTGAGCTCGTCGTTGCTGCCGAGCCCGAGCGCGTACTTGCCGCTGTTCCACGTCGAGAAGAACTGCGGAGGCGGCGCGACCTGCACCTTGACCTCCATGCCGATCTCGGCGAGCTGCGCCGCGTACACCTGGTTCTGCTTCTCGGTGAACGGAGCGGCGAGCACCGTCGCCTTCACGGGCGGACTGCCCGCCTGCTCGTACAGCTGCCGGGCGCGGGCGAGGTCGTGCTTGTAACCCGGAATCGCCGGGTTGTAGCCGCTCTCTCCTTCGGAGAAGTGCTGCGTCCTGGGCTTGAAGTCGGGCTCGACCTTGGCGAGCGCCTGGGTGTCCAGGGCGTAGCACGCGGCGCGGCGCACGTTGACGTCCTCGAAGACGCCGCCGGGGCCGCGGTCGAAGAACATCGGGTTGTTGCGGATCGCGGGGTAGCTGAGCGTCTTGACGCCCGGGGTGCCCTTGAGGCGGGACTGCTGCGCCACCTCGGTGTCGGTGATGTCGATCTCTCCGCGGGCGAGCGCCCCGGAGGCCGCGGTGTCGTCCGGGATCGCGTAGAGCTCGATCGTCTTGAACCCGACGCTCTGCGAGCCGCCCCAGTACTTCGGGTAGAACTTGAAGGCCATCCGCGTCCCCTTGGACGAGGACTTCGGGTCGTACGCCCACGGGCCCGTGCCGACGGGGTGCTGGGCGACGGTGCCGGCGGCGATCGCCTTCGGGCTCGCCATCGGGGTGGCCCGGGTCGACAGCGTCGTGAGCAGCGACGGGGTCGGCTCGGAGAGGTTCAGCCGGACCGTGTGGTCGTCGACGACGTCGATCGACTTGATGACCTTCAGCGGTCCGGCGAACGGCCCCTTGCTCTTCTGGACGGTCTCCAGGTTGACCTTGACGGCCTCCGCGTTGAACGGGGTGCCGTCGTGGAAGAAGACGTCCTTGCGGAGTTCGAGCGTCAGTGCCTTGCCGGTCTGCTCCCACTTCGTGGCGAGCACCGGTGTGACCTTGCCCTGCGCGTCCAGCGCGACGAGGTTCTCGTACGGCACGCGCATGTATCCGGCTTCCATTTCGGCGCCGGGCGCCCAGCTGTCGGGGAAGCCGCCCCAGTTCACCGACAGCGCGTCCGACGCCGCGCCGCTCCCCGAACCGCCCCCGGAGCCGCCCGAACACCCCGCCAGGACCAGAGTGGCGGCGGCGAGGGCGGCGATTATCGGTTTCTTCGTTGTTCTGGTCTTTCCTGCTTGCGTCTTCATCGCGGTGGGATGCCTCCTCGGCCGGGGCACTCAGGGGGTGGGCGATCGGATCGGTGAACCTCTCCGATGAGCGGGGCTTCATGCTCCAACCCGGGAACGCCGCTATCCAGTCGAGGACTCGCAAGTTTAGGATGCGTGCTCCGTACGCGTGAGCACGGAAAACACGGATCTGTACGGAAAATAAGGGGGGACGGCTACACCGGGTAGCCGTCCCTGTTGAACGTGGCGTTGTTTCGCGGGTGTCGCGGGTCGCGGGGTCGCGGGGTCGCGGGGAGATCAGAGTACGGTGCCGAACGATACGGAGCGTTCGACCAGGCGCGGGCGGACCGTCCCCAGGATGTGCTCGGCGAAGTGCTCCGACCTGGTGTGCGCCTTGAAGGCGGCCTCGTCGGCGTACTGCTCGTAGAGGATGAACGCGGCCTCCTCGCCGGCGTCCGCGTGGACGATGTAGGCGAGGTTGCCCGGCTCCCGCAGCGTGTGCTCACGCATTTTCAGCAGCGCCTCGCCGATGAGGTCGGCGTCTTGGGGTTCGCCCCGGTAGTGGGCGACGACGGCATAAGGCATGAGCCGATCTCACCACGGAGGGGCACGTCGGCAGGGTGCGGAGCGTGCAAGCAATGCATGCGTCGATCTCACCACGGAGGGGCACGTCGGCAGGGTGCGGAGCGTGCAAGCAATGCATGCGTCGATCTCACCACGGAGGGGCGCGTCGGCAGGGTGCGGAGCGTGCAAGCAATGCATGCCGCAGAGCACGTGGTCGGTTCCTGCCCCGCTTCTTATCGTTGTCCATCAATGCGTGGTCTCCCGTTGAAATCCCTACCGGTCTTTAGGAGCAGTGCGATGTCCGTTCAGCCGATGGAGACTCTGTCGGGAGGCCGCTGGGTCGGCGCCGAGACGTGGGTGGACGTGTTCGACCCCACCGACGTCCGCGCGCCCGTCATGAGGGTCCCCGCCCTGACGGCCGAGGCCGTCCGGGGCGTGTACGACGCGGCGGAGACGGGTTTCGGCGTCTGGCGCCGGACCTCGCCGTTCGACCGCGCCCGCGTGCTGACCGACGCGGCCGTCCTGCTGCGGGAGCGGGCCGCGGAGATCGCCGCCGCGGTCGTCACCGAGAACGGCAAGACGCTCGCCGAGGCCGGCGGCGAGGTCCAGAAGGCCGCCGACTTCCTTGAGTACTACGCGTCCAGCGCTCGGAACGGGTACGGGGAACTGTTGCACGACGCCCGCCCCCAGACCCGCGCCGGGTACCAGCGGGAGCCGGTCGGGATCGTCCTCGCGATCACGCCGTGGAACGATCCGCTGCTGACCCCGGCCCGCAAGCTCGCGCCCGCCCTCGCGGCCGGCAACGCGGCGGTGCTGAAGCCGGCGACGGAGACTCCGGGATCGGCGTTGCACTTCGCGCGGGCGCTGCACGACGCGGGCCTCCCCGCCGGGGTGCTGAACGTCGTCACCGGGCGGACGTCGGAGATCTCCGACGTGCTGCTGGACGACCCGCGGATCGCCGCGGTCACCTTCACCGGCGGCAACGAGGTCGGTGAGCGGCTGCGGGTGCGGTTCGCGGCCCGCAGCGTCCGGTTCCAGGCGGAGATGGGCGGCAAGAACGCCTCGGTCGTCCTCGCGGACGCCGATCTGGAGGCCGCGGCCGCCGCCGTCGTCGCCGCCTCGTTCGGGCAGGCCGGGCAGCGCTGCACCGCCACCAGCCGCGTGCTGGTCGAGCGGGCCGTGTACGACCGGTTCACCGAGATCCTGCGGGTGCGGGTCGCCGGGCTGCGGCTCGGCCCCGGCAAGGACCCCGGGACGGTGGTCGGCCCGCTCGTCAGCTCGTCCCACCGCGACGGCGTGCTCGACGACATCGCCCGTGCCGTCAAGCAGGGCGCCCGCGTCGAGGCCGGCGGGGACGCCCCGGACTCCGGCGATCTCGCCCACGGCTGCTACGTCACCCCGACGGTCCTCGCCGACGTCACGCCGGAGATGGACGTCTGGCGGCAGGAGGTGTTCGGCCCGGTGCTCGCGCTGCGGCCCGTCGGCGGCCTGGACGAGGCGATCGCGGCGGTCAACGACTCCGACTTCGGGCTCGCCGCGGCGGTGTTCACCCGGAATTTGAACGCCGCCTACCGGTTCATCGACGAGGTCGACTGCGGCCAGATCGCGGTCAACACCACGACCTCCGGCTGGGACGTCCACCAGCCCTTCGGCGGATTCCGCGACTCCGGTTCGCCGTTCAAGGAGCAGGGGGCGGAGGCGCTGCGCTTCCACACCCGCGTCAAGACGTACGCGATCGACTTCGGGGTATGAATGCCCGGGCCCTTCGCGGCGCATTCCGCGGGGCATTCCACAGGGCAGGACGAATGAACGGAAACGTGTATGGCTGACGAGGTCACCGGCATTGTCGGGGCGGGCATCATCGGGCTCGCGATCGGCCGGGAGATCACCCGGCGGCGTCCGGGGACACGGGTCGTCGTGCTGGAGAAGGAAGACCGCGTCGCCGTTCACCAGACGGGGCACAATTCCGGCGTCGTCCACGCGGGCATTTACTACAAGCCCGGCAGCCTCAAGGCGGAACTGTGCACGCGCGGCAAGTCCATGCTGCGCGAATACTGCGCCGAACGGGAGATCCCCTACGACGAGTGCGGCAAGCTCGTCGTCGCCGTCGACGAGGAGGACGTGGCCCGGCTGGACGACCTGGAGGCCCGCGCCGACGTGAACGCCGTCCCCGGCATGCGGCGCCTGGACGCGGCCGGAATCCGCGAGATCGAGCCGTACGCCGCGGGCCTGGCGGCGCTGCACTCCCCGCACACCGCCATCACCGACTACACGCGGATCGCCCGGTCGTTCGCCGACGACATCATCGGCGCGGGCGGCGAGGTCCGGTTCTCCTTCCCCGTCACCGGCATCGAGACCACCGGCGGCGGGCTGGAGGTCGCCTCCGGCGACGAGACCGTGCGGGTCGACGACCTGATCATCTGCGCGGGGATCCACACCGACGTCGTTTCCGGCCTCGCGGGCGACGACCCCGGGCCGCGGATCATCCCGTTTCGGGGCGAGTACATGACCATCGTCCCGGCGAAGGCGCACATGGTCCGCGGCCTGATCTACCCGGTCCCCGACCCGCGCTACCCGTTCCTCGGCGTGCACTTCACCCGGCGCGTGTCCGGCGGCGTCGAGGTCGGCCCGAACGCCGTCCTCGCCCTCGCCCGCGAGGGGTACCGCCGCTCGGACGTGTCGCTGCGGGATCTGCGCGGCATCGCCGGCTGGCGCGGCTCGTGGCGCATGGCGCGGCGGCATTGGCGCACCGGCGTCCGGGAGATGCACGGGTCCCTGTCGAAGCGCGCGTACATGAAGGCGGCACGGCGGTACGTGCCGGACATCGCCGCCGGGGACGTCGTCCGGGCCGGGGCCGGGGTGCGCGCCCAGGCCCTCGACCGCGACGGCGCCCTGGTGGACGACTTCCGCGTCCACCGGCTCGGCCGGGTCACCGCCGTCCGCAACGCGCCCTCACCCGCCGCGACGTCGTCCATGGCCATAGCCGAGTACATCCTCGACGTCATCGAAGGAAAGAAAACAGTCTGACGACCGCCGCGATTCATGCAACAAGCGATTGCGCGGCACGGACTCCCCAGAACCGGACCACCGCTTTACCGTAAGAACTGCATTTCAATCATATGCACTAATGGGAAAATGCCCCAATGGAAACGGAGCATGCCATGTTCGTCGTCGATTCACAGGTCCACATCTGGAAGGAAGAGACGCCCGACCGGCCGTGGGTTCCCGGAGCCCGCGAGCGGATCCGGCTGAACGGCCACCGTGAGGACCCCTTCAGCTACGAGGAGTGCCTCGCCCTCATGGACGAGGCCGGCGTCAACCGCGCGCTCATCCTGCCCCCGTCCTGGGAGGGCAACCGGATCGACTACTCCCTGGAGGCCTGCGAGGCCCACCCCGAGCGCTTCGGGATCATGGCCCGCATCCCGCAGGACGACCCGGTCGAGGGCACGGCGATGCTGAAGGACTTCGCCCAGAACCCCTACATCAGGGGCACCCGCCTCACCTTCCACCGCCCCCAGGACCGCAACTGGATGATCGACGGCACCAACGACTGGTACTGGCCGGTGGCCGAGGAACTGGGCATCCCCACCATGGTGCACGCGCCGATCTGGAAGGCCGAGCTCGGCGCCATCGCCGCGAAGCACCCCGGCCTGAAGATCATCATCGACCACATGGGCATCATGGCCCGCTGCGTGGACGACGCGATCGGCTACTGGGTCCAGGAGACCGCGGACCTGCACGAGCACCCCAACATCTACGTCAAGGTGTCCGCGCTGCCCGGCTACTCGACCCAGCCGTTCCCGAACCTCAACATCGAGAAGTACGTGCGGGAGATGGTCGACAAGATGGGCTCCCGGCGCTGCTTCTGGGGCACCGACATCACCCGCCTCCTCGGCCACGGCCTCACCTACACCGACACGATCGAGCAGTTCACCAAGCACTTCGACTTCACCGCCGAGGAGCTTGAGTGGATCATGGGCCGGGGCATCTGCGAGGTCCTCGACTGGCCGATCGAGAGCTGACCGCGTCCATGGCGAACACCCACAATGCGAACGCAGCCGATGGCGGAGGCGCGGTCGATGGCGGCGACGCCGTCGTCAGCGCGTTCAACGCGATCGGATCCGACTACATCTTCTCCTCGCCGGGCTCGGAGTGGGCCCCGGTCTGGGAGTCGCTGGCCCGGCGCCATCGTGACGGCCTGCCCTGCCCGAAGTACCTCGACCTGACGCACGAGACGGTCGCGGTCGGCATGGCCACCGGCTACGGCCTGGTGACCCGCCGTCCCCAGGGCGTCCTTCTGCACGCCGGCCCCGGCCTGCTGCAGGGTTCGATGGCCGTCCACGGTGCCCTGCTGGCGGGGGTGCCGATGGTCGTCGCGTCGTCGGAGTCCAGTACCTACGGCGACGGGGACGGGCCCGATCCGGGCGGCCAGTGGTACCGCAACCTGTCGGTCGTGGGCGGCCCGCACCAGATGGCGCGGCCGTGGGTGAAATGGGCCAATCAGGCCGGTGACGTGTCGGTGCTGCGCGGCATGATGACGCGCGCCGCCGAACTCGCCGTCCGGGCTCCGGCGGGGCCGGTCTACCTCAACGTCCCCCTGGAAGTCCTGCTGGACCCGTGGGACGAGCGCGAGCTGAAGCCCGTCGCTCCCAGGGGGACGACGGTCAGCGCCCCCGAGGACATCGAGGCCGTCCTCGGGCTGCTGGCCGACGCGGAGAACCCGGTGATCGTCACCGAGACCGCGGGCCGCGAGGCCGGGGGGATGGCGGCGCTCACCGACTTCGCCGAGACGCTGCAGATCCCCGTGATCGAGCCCGGCGGTTCGACCGTGTGCACCAACTTCCCCCGGACGCACCTCCTGCACGCGGGCGGCGACATCGAGCCCTACATGGACACCGCGGACCTGATCGTGCTGGTGAACTGCCGGGCCCCGTTCTACCCGCCGAGCAGGCGCCCGGCCAGGGCGAAGGTCGTCGTGATCGATGACGTGCCGCAACGTCCGCACATGGCCTACCAGGTCCACCACGCCGACCTTCACCTCGAAGGGGGCGTCGCCGCGACGCTCCGCGAACTGGCCCGGCGGGCCCGCGACGAGGGCGTCGCCGGCGACGACCGGGTCGAGCCGCGGCGCGAAGCACGGCGGGCGCGGCACGCGTCCGACGCGGCGGCGCTGGAGGACGCCGAGACCCGCGCGGCCGAGGGCGACGGAATCGACCCGATCCGCGTCGCCGTCGCGCTCCGCGAACTGCTCGCCGCCGACGACCCCATCGTCGTGGACGAGACCATCACCCACAGCCGGTTCGTCAAGCGTCACCTGCTGCGCAGCACCCCGGACTCCTACTTCTACGTGCAGGGCGGCCTTGGCCAGGGGATCGCCGTCGCGATGGGGGTCAAGCTCGCCGCACCGGACCGGCCGGTCGTGTTCACCGTGGGCGACGGGTCGTTCATGTACAACCCGATCGTCCAGTCGCTCGACGCCTCCAAGGCGTACGGGATCCCCCTGCTGATCGTCATCTTCAACAACCGCAAGTACCTGTCGATGAAGATGAACCACCTCCGGTTCTACCCGGAGGGCGCGGCGGTGGAGACCGGCGAGTTCCTCGGCGTGGACCTGGCCGGGCAGCCCGAGCTCGCGCGGTTCGCCGAGCCGTTCGGCATGCACGCCGAGACCGTCGAGCACGCAGGGGAGCTCGTACCCGCGCTGGACCGGGCGATGAAGTCCGTCCGCGGCGGGACGACCGCCATCGTCAACATCTCCGTTTCCCGCTGACCGCAACGTCTCCGGCTGACCCAGAAATCGGAGCATCACCCATGCCACCAGCACCGAAAGTCGTGGTACCCGCCAAGGAACTGTCGGGGTTCGTCACGGACCTGTTCGTCCGGGCGGGCGTCCGGCCCGAGCACGCCGCCACGCTCACCGAGGTCCTGATCTGGGCGAGCCTGCGGGGCGTCGATTCCCACGGTGCCTCGCGGGTGCCCCGCTACCTGGAGATGTTCGAGTCCGGGGTCGCGAACGCCGCCCCCGACATCCGGGTCGTGTCCGAGGCCGCCGCGGTGGCCGTCGTGGACGCCGACCGCGCACCCGGACCCGTCGCGCTGACCGTCGCCGCCGACGAAGCGGTGCGCCGGGCCCGCGCCAACGGAATCGGCGCCGCGGGCGTGCGCGGCACCGTCCACACCGGCGCGATCGGCTACTACACGTCCCGGATCGCCGAGTCGGGCCTCGCCGGCATCGGGTTCGTGGCCGGGATGCCGAACATGAGCTACACCGGGGTCAAGGGCGCCGCCGTGGCGACCAGCCCGCTGTCGGTCGCGGTGCCCGCCGAGGGACACGCCCCCGCGCTGCTCGACATGGCGACCGCCCAGATCGCCCTCGGCAAGATCGCCCAGTACCGCAACGCGGGCAGGACGCTCCCCGAAGGCGCGGCGGCCACCGCCGACGGCGTTCCCACCACCGACCCGAACGTCGCCAAGATTCCGCTGCCGCTCGGCGGCACCAAGGGCGCGGGCATGTCCCTGATGTTCGAGCTGATCACCAGCGTCCTGCTCGGCGCACCGATCCTGTCGTCGTTCCACGGCGACGACCCGGCGGGCCGCAAGCACCGGCAGAACGCCCTGCTCATCGCCCTCGACCCGGCCGCGTTCGGCGGTGACGGCTTCGCGGCGGCTGCCGGGACGACGCTGGAGACCCTCAAGGGCCTGACCCGCGCGGACGAGGACACCGAAATCGTGTACCCGGGCGAGCGCAGCGCGGCCACCGCGGAGACCCGCACCACCAAGGGCGTCCCGATAGCAGCGAAGGTCTGGAACGAACTGCGGACGGCCGCGGACAAGCTAGGGGCAACACCTCCCCACCCCGCCAACTAACACGGCCCGTCGCCTAACACGGCCGACATCCGAGAGAGGTCTCATTGGCAGAACGTCCAGTACAGCCGGAACATTCGGCACGGTTGGAACGTCCGGGGCGTTCGGGGCGCAGGAATCCGCGGACCAGGAACGCGCGGGTGCGCAGCGTCGAGCGTGTCACTCCGCACATGATCCGGCTCGTGGTCGGCGGGCCGGGCCTGGGGGACTTCAGCGCGGACCAGTACACCGACCACTACATCAAGCTGCTGTTCCCGGTCGCGGGTGTCGCCTACCCGGAGCCGTTCGACCTTCAGCAGATCCGGGAGCAACTGCCGCGTGACAAGTGGCCGAGCATGCGGACTTACACCGTGCGCCGCTGGGACGCCGGCAACCGTGAACTGACCATCGACGTCGTGCACCACGGCGATGAAGGCCTCGCAGGCCCGTGGGCGGCGCAGGTGCAGCCGGGCGACGACGTCCACTTCACCGGGCCCGGCGGCGGGTACGCCCCCGATCCGGATGCGGACTGGCACCTGCTGGCCGGCGACGAGAGCGCGCTCCCCGCCATCGCCGCCTTCCTGGAGAGGCTGCCGGCCGGAGCGCCGGCCCACGTCTTCATCGAGGTCAGCGGCCCCGGGGAGGAGCAGATGCTGGAGACGTCCGGCGACGCGTCCGTCACCTGGCTGCACCGGGACGGCTCCCCGCCCGGAGACGCTCTCGTGCGCGCGGTCACCGGCCTTGAGTTCCCGTCCGGTACCCCGCAGGCGTTCGTGCACGGCGAGGCCGGCTCCGTGAAGGAACTCAGGCGGTTCCTCCTTCGCGAACGCGGCGTCCCCCGCGACCGCGTGTCCATCTCCGGCTACTGGAGGCTCGGCCAGGACGAGGACGGCTGGCAGGCCGGCAAGCGGGAGTGGAATCGCCAGGTCGAGGAGGAGCAGGACGGCGGGTGAACGCCACGCGCCCGGCACGGGCTTTCGCGCCCCGGCGCGTACCTTCCCGTGCTGGGACGTGCCTTCCCCGTGCTGGTGAATAAGGTGCGGGGATGACCGTTCATCCGAGGCCGTCGTCTCGGGCGCGTGAGCTCGTCCGGGGCGCTTACGACGTGCACATACATGTGGCGCCTGACGTGATGGAACGCCGCATCGACGACCTCGCGCTCGCGCCGAGGTTCGCGGAGGTGGGCCTGGCCGGATTCGTGCTGAAGTCGCACTATTTCCCCACCGCAGAGCGCGCCGCCCTGGTGCGCGCCGCGGTTCCCGGCTTCGGCGCGGTCGGTGCGATCACTCTGAACGGCTCGGTCGGCGGGATGAATCCCGTTGCGGTGGAACTCGCCGGGCGCTCCGGGGCGCAGTTCGCCTGGCTGCCGACCGTCGACAGCGCCAACCAGCGCGAATGCACGGCGAGCGACCCCGAGGGCGCGCGTCCGCCGATGTGGGCGCGGCTCCAGGAGGAGTTGCGTGCCGAGGGCATGGCGGCCGACCCCGTGGACGTCGTCGACGCGGACGGACGGGTCACCGGCGCCACCCGCCAGGTCCTCCAGGTGATCGCCAAGCACGACATGACGCTGGCGACCGGCCACCTCGGCACGGCGGAGATCGCCGTCGTCGTGGACCGGCCGTCGCGGCGGGTGTGCGCCGCATCGTCGTGACGCACCCCGAGTTCACGTCCCAGCGGGTCGGGGTGGAGCGGCAGCGGGAACTCGCGGCGAAGGGCGCCCTGATGGAACGCTGCTTCACGACGCCGTACACCGGGAAGGTCTCCTGGGACGTCTGGGTGGACAACATCCGGGCGGTGGGGCCCGAGCACTCCGTCCTGTCCAGCGACCTTGGGCAGCCGTTCAACCCGCCCGTCGAGGACGGCCTGGCGCTGATGGCCGACCGCCTGCTGGCCGAGGGCTTCACCGAGGACGACGTCCGCCTGATGGCGGTCCGGAACAGCCGCTGGCTGACCGGCGCCGGCGACCGGGCCTAGGCCGTGTTTAGAAAGGTGTCGGCGAGCCTGGGCCGGGGTTGTCAAGGCCGCCTCGGTGGTGGGTGAGTGCGGGCGGGCCCTGCCGTGAAGGCGGCTGCCATTGGACTTCGATTGCGTGTTCGAATGATGTGACTTAATGTATCCGTCTTGATGCAGTCTGCAGCCGGTCGTGAGGAGGCCACCCTCCCCGTCTCTGCCGTCAGCGAGGCTGTCTCGGTGCTGTCCGGCGGCGCGCCTCCGGCTGGAGGGCCTATTCGGGGCGGCGTGGAATGTGAAGCGGGCGTTGCGGCACGATGCCCGGTCCCGCGCACTGGCCTACCGGGCCGGGCACCGGCGCCGCCGCACCCCGGCCGAGGCCAAGGTGTGGCGGGTGCGGCTGGGGTTGTCTCGGGACGCGTTGGAGCGTGCGGGGTATCGGCATCTGGACGCTTCGGGGCATCTGAGGCATCACCTGTCCAAGGCCGTGGCCATGCACCTGGCCGACGAGGTGTGGAACGGCCTGGAACGGCACCTGTTCGCCGACGGGTCGGGGCGCCGCCAGGGTGTGCCCAAAGTGGGTTCGTGGTGGGAGTTCACCCGGATTCCGGGACGTGCCCGTTCCCACACCAAGTCCCGTAAGTGGGAGACGTTCCGGTTGCACGGCACCCTGGCCGGTCACCTTGCCGCCCACCGTGCGCCCGGACTGCCCGAAGGCACCACACCGCAGGAGGCGGCGGCGTTGCCGCCGGGGACCGGCGTGCTGGCCCAGCCCCGCACGATGCGTGTGCCGTCGGCGCCCCGGGGCCGGGGGAACAAGGGGGTGTGGTGGGAGCATGACGGGCCGCTGACGCTGGTGTACGCGGGTGGCCCGGATGGGCGCCGGGGTGATCTGGTGGTGCCGGTGCGGCTGCCGCAGGGCGCGGGCCAGTGGCCGCACCTTGTGCACACCCTGAACGATCCGGAGGCGTTCCACAAGGTCGATCTGGTGCGCCGCCAGGATCCGGCCGAGCCGGGCGGGTGGGAGTACGAGGCGCACTTGATGGTGCTGGCGCGCGCCTATGTTCCTGCGTCGACGGCGGCGCGGCGGTCCCAGGCCCCCAAGGGGCGCCGGGGCGGGGTGGACGGCAACGTCTCCAACCTCGCCGTGGTCTCTGCCCCCGCCGAGCCCGCCCCCGCCGGAGCGGCTGCCGCCACGGCGTCGCCGCACACGGCGGTGACCTCTTCGGGGGTGGTTTCGTCGAAGGTCGCGATGCCGCCCGACGAGCGGGACCGGATCGCCCGGCGGGAGCGTAAACGGCGGTGTCGGCAGCGGGCGCTGGAACGCTCGCGCCGCGCGTCCAACACCGCCCAGTACAAGCTGAGCAAGCGCCAGCGTAAACGCCAACGCCGCCGTGAGGCGGCCGGGCTTCCGTCCCGGCAGGTGCCGGTGCCCGGCGGGCCGCGCCTGGCCCGCGCCGACGGCAGACCCCGCCGCTCCTACCGCCGCGACACCCTCTCGGGCACCTACCGGCGGCTGCGCGCCCGGGACGCGGCCGCCGCGCAGCGCACCACCCAATCCCGCAAGACCCGCGCCCGGGACGCGGCCGCCGCGCAGCGCACCACCCAATCCCGCAAGACCCGCGCCCGGCAGACCGCCGGGCAGATCGTCGCCGTGCACGGCCCCCATCTGGTGATCGAGGACTGCGACATCCGCGGCTGGTTCCGGCTGTGGGGACGGGCCTGTGCCCGCTTCACCCCCGGCATGCTCATCACCGCCCTGGACGGTGAATGCGCCAAGGCAGGCGGACGGCTGCTGCGGGCCTCAACCCGCACCACCGCCCTGTCCCAGCACTGCCCCTGCGGACGCCGCGTCCCCAAACCCCTGAGCGTCCGCACCCACCACTGCCGCATCGCCGACGGCGGCTGCGGCCTCACCGGAGACCGCGACCTCATCGCCGCCGCCCTGGCCGCCTTCGTCCACCTAAACGATCCCGATGACCCGTCCACCGCACGGGTGGACCATGAAACCTCCCGCCGCGTCCTGTGCACGGGCGGGCCAGGGCTACCTGGAGCCCTGACCGAGTCAACCGCACCCATCCCCACACCCAGCGCCCGAGCCGGCGTCGGGTCGGGGACCGCGGCAGCCACCCCCACCAAACCCCGCCGCCGCAAACCACGGCGACACAACCGGCGGGTGGCCTCTGCTCGGCGAACCCGGACCAGTACGGCGCCAACCCCGGATGAACCACCCCAAACCGCCACACCGGCGGGCGAGGCAATGGTCACACCGGACAGACACCGACCACGAACCCGGCTGTTCAACAAACCCCCACCACGGGACTTGTTAAACAGGCCTTAGACGAGGACGCCCGGGTTGAGGATGCCGGCCGGGTCCAGTGCGGATTTCGCGGCGGTCAGCGCGGCGGCGAACGGGTCGGGGCGCTGGCGGTCGTACCAGGGACGGTGGTCGCGGCCGACCGCGTGATGGTGGGTGATCGTGCCGCCGTTCGCCGCGATCGCCTCGGACACCGCGGCCTTGATCTCGTCCCACTGGGCGACGGTGGAGCCCCAGCGGCCGGGCGCGTAGACGCCGAAGTACGGCGCGGGCCCGTCCGGGTAGACGTGGGTGAACCGGCAGGTCACCACGCCGCCGCCCGCGATCTCGTGGACGGCCCGCCGCGCCGCCTCGGTGACCGCGCCGTGCAGTTCCCCGAACCGGTCCCAGGTGCACGCCGTCTCGAACGTCTCGACGATCAGGGAGTGCCGGGCCAGCGCGTCCCGCTGATACGGCATCCGCAGGAACGACGACCGCCAGGTGTCACCGGCGCTCTCTCCTCTGGGCTCGTCGGGCGCCTCGCCGCCGTGGTCGCGGCACAGTTGCAGCGCCCGGTCCAAGGACGCCTGCACCGGATGGTCGGCGGACTCGAACGCGACCAGCAGTACGCCGCCGTCCACGGCGACACCCGTGTTGACCAGCGCTTCGGCGGCGTCGAGCAGCCGGCAGTTCGCCGGGTACAGCCCGCTCTGCGCGATCGCCCGGGTGGCCGCGACCGCCGCGGTGTAGTCGGCGAAGCGCACCGACGCCTTGGCCCGCCAGCGCGGACGCTTCTGCACCCGCATCCACGCCTCGGTGATGATCCCCAGGGCGCCTTCGCTGCCGAGGAACAGCCGGTCGGGGGACGGCCCGGCGCCGGAGCCCGGCAGCCGCCGTGACTCACCGACCCCGCTGGGGGTGACGACGCGCATCGACTCGACCATGTCGTCGATGTGCGTGTACAGGGTCGCGTAGTGGCCGCCCGCGCGGGTGGCCAGCCAGCCGCCCAGTGTGGAGAACTCGAACGACTGGGGGAAGTGCCGCAGCGTCAGCCCGTGCGGCCGGAGCTGCTCTTCCAGGTGGGGGCCGAACACGCCGGCCTGGACGCGGGCGGCGCGGCTCACCGGGTCGATCTCCAGGACGCGGTCCAGCCGCTCAAGATCGACGGTGACGACCGGGCGGTCGTCGAACCGCGGCTCGACGCCGCCGACCACCGAGCTGCCGCCGCCGTAGGGGATGACGGCGATGCCGTCGCGGCCGCACCAGTCGAGCAGGTCGATCAGGTCGCGTTCGTCGCGGGGGCGGGCGACGAGGTCCGGGACGTGCCGCAGATCCCCGTGCAGGTTGCGCACGACATCCCGGAACGCCTTGCCGTGCGCGTGGGCGGCGCGGTCGGCCGGATCGGCGGAGCACAGCCCGGCGAGGGCGTCCGGGGCGCCGACCCGTGGGGCGGGCAGGCCGAGCGCCTCGATGCCCGGCGGCTCATGGCCGGTCAGGTCATCGGACGTCAGCGCGCGGACCCGGGAGAGCAGGGCGTCCAGTTCCTTGCCCTGAACCGCGTCCTCGACGTTGCCCCATCCCCACCACGACCGCGTCATGACCGCTCCCTCCGGATCGAGCCCACCGTATCCGCGGTGGGCGCGGGTGCCCGGGCCGGGACGTCAGTTCGCGGCGGGGAAGGGACCGGCGCGGCCGAGCAGTGCCTGCACCGGGTTGTCGAGGCGTCCGGAGAGCCACGCCGCCGTCTCGGTGACCGTGCTCATCTCGACGCCGGTGGCGACGCCCGTGCGGTCCAGCGCGTACACCAGGTCCTCCGTCGCGATGTTGCCGGTGGCGGCGGGCGCGAAGGGGCAGCCGCCGAATCCGCCGGTGCTGGCGTCCAGCGCGCTCACGCCGTGGTCGAGCGCGGTGAGGGCGTTGGCGTACCCGGTGTTGCGGGTGTTGTGGAAGTGGCAGCGCAGCGGGACGTCCGGCGCGATCTGCGCGGCGCCCGTCAGCAGCGTGCGCACCTGCGCGGGGACGCCGACGCCGATCGTGTCGGCGATGGCGATCTCGTCGGGCTCGCTTTCGGCGACCCGCCGGACGAGGTCGAGGACCTTGTCGGCCGGCACCTCGCCCTCGAACGGGCAGCCGAACGCGGCGGCGATGGTGACCGTGCGGTAGACCCCGGCGGCGCGGGCCCGCTCGGCGATGCGGGCCCAGTTGCCGACGCCCTCCTCGACGGAGCAGCCCTGGTTGCGGCGGCTGAACTCGTCGGTGGACACCACGACGACGTTGACCTCGTCGACCCCGGCCGCGAGCGCCCGGTCGAGCCCGCGCGGGTTGAGGACGAGCCCGGCGTAGCTGACCCCGTCGACACGGGGGAGCCGCTCCATCACCGCCTCGGCGTCCGCCATCTGCGGGACCCGCTTGGGGTTGACGAAGCTGACGGCCTCGATCCGGCGCAGCCCGGCGGCGACGCTGCGCTCGATGAGCCGGACCTTGTCGGCGGCCGGGAGGATCGCGGCCTCGTTCTGCAGCCCGTCCCGGGGCCCGACCTCGATCAGTTCGACATCCGCCATGAGGCTCCCTTGTATGCAATGAGTGGCCGATATGGAGAATTTACCCAGGTCATGGCTTGTGTCAAGCGGATACATTGCTTATGTTGCATGCAATCGATCCCCGAGGAGGTTCGGATGGTCCGAGCCGTGGACCGGGTCCACACACGGCTGCGCGCCGACATCCTGGACGGCGTCCACCCGCCCGGCGCGCGCCTCGGCGAAGCCGAGCTGGCCGACGCCACCGGCTCCAGCCGGACACCGGTCCGGGAGGCGCTGCGCAAGCTGGAGGCCGAGGGGCTCGTCGAGATCCTGCCGCACCGCGGCGCACGGGTCCCGGACTGGACACCGGACGACCTCGAGGAGATCTACGACCTGCGGATGCTGCTGGAGGGCGCCGCCGCCCGGCGGGCCGCCACCCGGATCGAACCCGGGGACGCCGACCGGATGGCCGAGCTGTGCGACCTCATCGAGCGGGCCGCCGAGCCGGGCGCCGGGCAGGACCTCGACCGGGTCGCCGAGCTGAACGCCGAGTTCCACGGCATCGTCCGCGCCGCCGCGGCCAGCGGCCGGCTGGTGTCCATGCTCGGCGCCGTCACGCAGCTTCCGCTGGTGATGCGCACCTTCCACCGCTACTCGCCGGACGACCTCATCCGCAGCTTCGCGCACCACCGCGAACTCGTCGCCGCCCTCCGCGCGGGCGACGGCACCTGGGCCGAGTCGGTGACGCGCGCCCATGTGCTCGCCGCCAAGGCGGTGCTGCTCCGCGGCACCGGAGCCTGACCCCGGCCCCGGAACCGAACTGGCCCCGGAACCGAACCGAGCTCCCCGAGCCCGACCGAACCAACGCGAGCCGACCGAGGGCACGCGAGCCCGACCGAACACATGAAAGAGGACCCGCCAGATGTCCATCGAAAACGGCGCCGCACCGGACGCCCGAGGCCCGCTCTCCGACCTGCGCGTCGTGGAGATGGGCCAGCTGCTCGCCGGCCCGTTCTGCGGGCAGCTCCTCGGCGACTTCGGCGCCGAGGTGATCAAGCTGGAGTCGCCGGGCGCGGGTGACCCGATGCGCCAGTGGGGACGGGAGAAGCCGCACGGCAAGTCCCTGTGGTGGCCGGTGGTCGCGCGCAACAAGAAGTCGGTGACCTGCAACCTGCGCACGCCCGAGGGCCAGGACCTCGCACGGCGGATCATCGCTCAGGCCGACATCGTCGTGGAGAACTTCCGTCCCGGGACGCTGGAGCGCTGGGGCCTGGACTTCGACCGGCTCCGGGAGACCAACCCGGGCCTCGTGCTCGTGCGCGTGTCGGGTTTCGGGCAGAGCGGCCCGTACGCCCCGCGCGCCGGATACGGGTCCATCGGCGAGGCGATGGGCGGCATCAGGTACGTGACCGGCGATCCGGACAAGGCCCCGTCCCGCGCCGGGATCTCGCTCGGCGACTCGCTCGCCGCGGTGTTCGCCACGATCGGCACCCTCGTCGCGGTGCACCACCGCACCCGCACCGGACGGGGCCAGATCGTCGACTCGGCCATCTACGAGGCGGTGCTGGCGATGATGGAGTCGCTGCTGCCCGAGTGGGCCGTCGCCGGCTACCAGCGCGAACGCACCGGGTCGGTGCTGCCGAACGTGTCGCCCAGCAACGTCTATCCGACCGCGTCCGGCGAGATGATCCTGATCGCCGCCAACCAGGACACCGTCTTCACACGGCTCGCCAAGACGATGGGCCGCCCGGAGCTGAGCGACGACCCGCGCTACGCCGGGCACGCCGCCCGCGGGCAGAACATGGCCGAACTGGACGAGCTGATCTCCGCCTGGTCGGCGGGCATCGAGACCGGCGAGCTCCTGGAGACCCTCCACGCGAGCGGCGTCCCCGCGGGCCGTATCTACACCGCCAGGGACATGTTCGAGGACCCGCACTTCGCCGCCCGCGACGCGATCGTGCGGCTGGCGCACCCCGACTTCGGCGAACTGCCGATGCACAACGCGTTCCCCAAGCTCAGCGAGTCCCCCGGGTCGGTTCGGCACCCCGGCCCGGGGCTCGGGGAGCACAACCAGGAGGTGTACGGCGGCCTCCTGGACCTTCACAAGGACGAGATCGCAGCGCTGTCAGAGCGCGGGATCGTCTGACCCACGGCACCGGGAGGCCACTATGGGATATCGCCTAGGCGTTGATGTAGGAGGCACGTTCACCGACGTGCTGCTAGTGGACGAGGAGACCGGCGTCAGCCACCGGGCGAAGACGGCGTCCACGCCGGCTGACCAGTCGCAGGGCGTCCTCAACGGCATTCAGAAGGTGTGCCAGGACGCCGGGATCGACCTGACCGAGGTCGCGCACGTCCTGCACGGCACGACGGTCGCGACCAACGCGATCCTGCAGGGCAAGGGGGCGCGGGTCGGGCTGGTGACGACCCAGGGGTTCCGCCAGGTCCTGCAGATCGCCAGGTCGTACGTGCCGGGCGGCCTGGCCGGCTGGATCATCTGGCCGAAACCGGAGCCGCTGGCCAGGCTGGAGCACACGGTGGAGATCCCCGGCCGGCTCTCCGCCGACGGCGCCGTGATCACCCCGCTGGACGAGGAACGCGCCCGCGCCGAGCTGCGCAGGCTGGCCGGGGCGGGGATCGAGGCGCTGACCATCGCCCTGATCAACTCGTACGCGAGCGACGTGCACGAGCGGCGGGTGGCGGAGCTGGCGGCGGAGGAGCTGCCGGGCGTCCCGGTGTCGCTGTCCAGCCACGTCCTGCCGGAGATGCGCGAGTACGAGCGCACCGTCACGACCGTGGCCAACAGCTACGTCCAGCCCGAGGTGTCCCGCTACGTCAGCAACCTGGACCGTTCCCTGACGGGCAGCGGGATCACCGCGCCGCTGTCGGTGCTGCGCAGCGACGGCGGGCTCACCAAGGCCGCCAAGGCCGCGGAGGACCCGGTGGCGCTGCTGCTGTCCGGTCCCGCCGGCGGCGTGACGGGGGCCGTCTGGTTCGCCGAGCAGGCAGGCCACCGCGACTTCCTCACCTTCGACATGGGCGGGACGTCCACCGACGTGGCGCTGGTGCTCGGCGGGCGGCCGCGGATCGGCCGGGAGACCAGCGTCGGCGACCTGACCGTCCGCGCCACCAGCGTCGACGTCCGCTCGGTCGGCGCCGGCGGCGGCTCCATCGCGCACGTCCCCGAGCTGACCAAGGCGCTGCGCGTCGGCCCCCAGTCGGCGGGCGCCGACCCGGGCCCGGCCGCGTACGGGGCGGGCGGCACCGAACCCACCGTCACCGACGCCAACGTCGTCCTCGGCCACCTGCCGCAGGACCTCGCGGGCGGGGAGATCTCGCTGGACGTCGAGGCCGCCCGCAAGGCCGTCCGCGGCGTCGCCGACGCGATGGGGCTGCCCAGCGTGGAGGCCGCGGCGGCGGGCATCGTCGACATCGTCAACGAGAACATGCTCGGCGCGCTCCGCCTGATCAGCGTCCAGCAGGGCTTCGACCCGCGCGACTTCGCGCTCGTGTCGTTCGGCGGCGCCGGACCCCTGCACGCCAACGCGCTCGGCCGGCTGACCGGCTCCTGGCCGGTGATCGTCCCGCCGTCGCCGGGCGTGCTGTGCGCCTACGGGGACGCGACGACCTGCGCCCGCGACGAGGCCGCCCGCACGATGGTGCGCCGGTTCTCCACCCTCGACGACGCCGAGCTGCGCACCGCGCTCCTCGAACTGGCCGACTCCGCCGCCGCGCGGCTGGAGGCGGAGGGCGTCCCGCGCGACAGCCAGACCGAGAGCTACCAGATCGACCTGCGCTACCACGGGCAGGGCTTCGAGATCCCCGTCGAGCTGGACCGCGACGTCGTCGACGGCGACCTGCTGACGGAGCTGGGCGCCGCGTTCGACGCCGAGCACAAGCGGCTGTTCTCCTTCCTGCTCGGCAACGAGCGCGAAGTGATCAACCTGCGGGTCACCGTGAGCGGCCCGCGCCCGGAGGTCGCCTGGCGGACCCTTCCGGAGGGGACCGGTGACCCGTCCGGGGCGCTGGTCCGCGAAACCGAGGTGTGGATGGACGGCGCGACCACGTCCGCCCGCGTCTTCGACCGTTCCAAGCTGCTCGCCGGGAACGTCGTGCCCGGCCCGGCCGTGGTGGTCGAGATGGACTCCACCACCCTCGTGCTGCCCGGGCACGCCGCGACCGTGCACCCCAGCGGCAGCCTCCTGATCCGTCCGCTGAACGAGGAGGGCTGATGGCCGAGATCATCCAGACCAACACCGAGCCGGTCGGCCGCGTCGACGTCGACCCGGTCACCGTGGACATCATCGAGAACGCGCTCCGCAACGCGCGCTACGAGATGGACGAGGTGCTCTTCCGCACCGCGCTGTCCCCGGGCATCCGCGAGCAGCACGACGAGTTCCCGCTGATCGCGAACCCGGACGGCAAGATGGTCGTCGGCCAGTTCGGCCTGTCGGTCCCCGACTTCCTGGAGAACTTCGACGGGACGATCGGCGAGGGCGACATCCTGATGACGTCCGACCCGTACGCGTGCGGCGCGGCGATCAGCCACGCCAACGACTGGCTGCTGGTGGTGCCCATCTTCCACGGGGGCCGGCTGGTGGGCTGGTCGTCGATGTTCGGGCACATGTCGGACGTGGGCGGCAAGACGCCCAGCTCGATGCCCGCCGACGCCCGCACCATCTACGAGGAGGGCGTGATCGTCCCGCCCTTCAAGCTGTACGAGGGCGGCGTGCTCAACGAGGCGGCGCTGAACATCATCCTCAACCAGGTGCGCATGCCCGACTGGAACCGGGCGGACCTGAACGGGCTGACCGCCGCCTGCACCACGGCCGCCCGCAGGGTGACCGAACTGTGCGACAGGTTCGGCGTCGAGACGTACCTGTCGACGCTGGACGCCCTGCTGGAGCGCAACTACCAGGCCATGAAGGTGCTGCTGGCGACGCTGTTCGAGGACGGCCAGACGCTGGAGTTCGCCGACTACATCTGCGACGACGGCTGCGGCTACGGTCCCTACGAGCTGAAGATCTCGCTGACCCGGACCGGCGAGAAGATCCATCTGGACTTCTCGCACGCCGCCCCGCAGGCGGTGGGGCCGATCAACTACTTCATCAACGAGAACCTCGTCCGGATGTTCTTCGGGATCTACGTGATCACGGTCGCCGACCCGCAGATCCTGTGGAACGACGGCTTCTACCCGCTGATCGACGTGACGATCCCCGAGGACTCGTTCTGGAAGCCCCGCCATCCCGCCGCGCTGAACGCCCGCAACCACGGCATCGGCCGGGTGTTCGACCTGTTCGGCGGGCTGCTCGGGCAGACCAACCCGGAGATCCTCAACGCCGCCGGATTCTCGTCGTCGCCGCACTTCATGTACTCCGGGCACTACACGTCCGGCCCGCGTGAGGGCGAGTGGTTCCAGCTGTACTCGATCGGTTTCGGCGGGGTGCCGGGACGCCCGGTCGGGGACGGCCCCGACGGGCACTCGCTGTGGCCGTCGTTCGTCAACATCCCCTGCGAGTACCTGGAGTCGTACTACCCGCTGCGGATCGAGCGGTGGGAGACGATCGCCGACTCCGGCGGCGCCGGGCTGCACCGCGGCGGCAACGGCGTCGACGTCGCCTACTGCTTCGAGGAGCCGGGCACGATCGCGATCCACGACGACCGCTGGCTCACCTACCCGTGGGGCGTCAACGGCGGGCGCCCGGGGGAGCGGGGCCGCAAGTGGATCGACCGGGCCGACGGCACCCGGGAGGTGCTGCCCAGCAAGATCCATGACGTTCCGGTCGGGCCCGGCGACGTCCTGCACTTCGTCACCTGGGGCGGCGGCGGATGGGGCGACCCCCTGGCCCGTCCCGCCGACGGCGTCGCGCTGGAGGTGCGGCGCGGCCTGGTGACCGCCGCCGGCGCCCGCGACTACGGCGTCGTCTGCAGCGACGAGGGCGTCCTCGACGAGGAGGCCACCGAACGCCTGCGGGCGGAGATGACCGCCGGGCGGACGGAGATCCCCGTGTTCGACATGGGCCCGCCGCTGGAGGAGATCCTCGCCCGCTGCGAGGAGGAGACCGGCCTGCCGGCGCCCACCCCACCGGTCGACGTCCGTTCCGCCGCCGCCCTGCGGGGACGCCGATGAGCGGCGGCGCGAAGGACGGCGCGGAGAAGGACCTTGCCGAGGACTACCGCGGCTCCGGCTTCGGCGCGAGCCTCGGCTGCGGCGACTCGCCCGCGCTGCTGGTCGTCGACCTCGCCCGCGCCTACCTGGTGGACGGCTCGCCGGTGCGCGCCCCGGTCGAGGACGCGGTGGCGGCGTCCATCACGCTGATCGGGGCGGCGCGGGCGGCGGGGCTGCCGGTGCTGTTCACCCGGGTGAGCTACGGGCCCGGGACCGCCGACGGCGGGCTGTTCCGCCGCAAGGTCCCCGCGCTGCGCGTCTTCGAAGAAGGCAGTCCCCTCGGCGACTTCGCCGAGGGGGCCGCCCCCGCGCCGGGCGAGACGGTCGTCACCAAGCAGTACGCGAGCTCGTTCCACGGCACGTCGCTCGCGGCCACGCTGACCGCGTCCGGCATCGACACCCTGCTGATCTGCGGCCTGACCACCAGCGGGTGCATCCGGGCCACCGCCACCGACGCCCTCCAGCACGGGTTCCGGCCCCTGGTGGTGGACGAGGCGTGCGGGGACCGCGACCGCCGCCTGCACGAGGCCAACCTGCTCGACCTGGAGGCCAAGTACGCCGACGTCCTGTCCCTCGACCAGGCCCTGGCCACGATCAAGGAGGTGAGGGGCAAGGCGGTGAGGGGTCACTGATCCGACGGTTGCCGAACGTCGCCTCCACGATCGCGCCCGGAGCGGGCCCACCGGTCAGTTCCTCGACGATCCTGCCCTTGTCGAACACGAGGACGCGGTCGCAGAGCACGGACAGCTCCTGCGGATCGGTGGAGGCGACCAGCACCGCGCACCCGTCGGCGGCGGCCTGATGGATCGCCGTCACGATGTCGTGGCGGGCGCCGACGTCCACGGCGTGGGTCGGCTCGTGCACCAGCAGCAGCCTCGGCCGCCCGGCCAGCCACTTGCCGAGCTGCACCTTCTGCTGGTTGCCGCCGCTCAGCGTCCCCACCGGGACGTCGGCGCGCCGCGGCCGGATGCCGAGGCGGTCGATCACCGCCTGTGCCTCCCGGCGCTGCCAGGCATGGCCGGTCCACCATGCCCGGCGGCCGCCGACCCTCGGCAGCGTGAGGTTCTCCAGGACCGACAGCTCCAGCGCCAGGCCCTCCTGCTCCCGGCGTTCGGGGACGAGGGCCACGCCCGCGCCGAGGAGGCGCCGGCACTGGTCGCGGCCCCGGCCCAGCTCGAACCGGCGTTCCCCGACCCACAGCTCGCCGCGCGCCGAGGTCCGCGCACCGGCGAGCAGGTAGGGCACCTCCTCGAACCCGGACCCGATCACGCCCGTGACGCCGACGACCTCGCCCCCGGCGATGGTGAGGTCCAGCTCGCCGAGCGTCCCGCCGCCCACGACGCGGGCCCGGGCGGCGGCGGACACCCGCGCGGCGCCCTGCTTGCGCGGCAGCGGTTCCAGTGCGTAGCCGAGCATGTGGTGCGTCAGGCTCTCCTCGCTGAGCGCGGAGGCGTCCAGCCCCGACTCCACGACCTCGCCGTCGCGCAGGACGGTGACCCGGTCGGCGTGATCGAGGACCTCCTCAAGCCGGTGGTTGACGATCAGGGCGGATGTGCCGAGCTTGAGGACCGTCCCCACCAGCTCGTAGAAGTGGGCGAGGGCGTCACGGGTGAGCGCCCGGGTGGACTCGTCGAAGACGATGAGCCCGCCGCCGTCCGGGAGGTCCTGCATGGCGCGGGCGATGGCGACGGTCGCCCGGTCCTGCTCGCTCAGCGCACCGGCCCTGGCGTTAGGGTCCACGTGGCAGCCGAGCCGGTCGAGGGCCTCGCGGACCCCGGCGCGCTCCTGCCCCCACCGGATGCGGCGCGACCACGGCGCGGTGACGAACCGGCCCAGGCGCATGTTCTCGACCACGGAGTACTCGTCGACGAGCCCGAGGCTCTGGTGCACGACCGACACGCCCAGCCGCCGCGCCTCCAGCGGCCGCACCGGAAGCGGCAGCGCCCGGCCGTCGATCGTCGCGTCTCCGCCGGGGTCGGGCGCGTAGTAGCCGGTCAGCACCTTCACCAACGTCGACTTGCCCGATCCGTTCTGCCCGACGAGCCCGTGCAGCTCGCCGGGCCGGACGTCCAGCGAGACGCCGCGCAGCGCCCGGGTGGATCCGAACGTCTTGGAGACGCCCCGCACCCGCAGGCGCGGGACCTCGCCTTCGGAGCCGGGAGCGCTCACCGCACGTCCCACAGCTTCTTGAATTCCTCCTCGTAGGACGGGGTACCGAACCACGCGCCGGAGGCCTGGGCCTCGGCGGTGAGCTCGATGCCGCCGATGTTCTCCGACGTGATCAGGCGCACCGGCGTCACGTACTCCTCCGGCTCCATGCCGAGCATCATCCGCATTGCGAGGTCCAGCGACGCCCAGCCCTGGTAGGGGAAGTGCTGTGCCAGGCCCGCCTTGACCGGCCCGCCGTTCTTGAGGATCTCCAGGCCGGCGGTCGTCACGCCCGAGACCGCGACCTTGATGTCGGTCCGGTTCGCCTGCCGCACCGCCTCCAGCGTCGGCTGCAGGATGTCCTCGAATTCGACCTGCAGGTACTTGGCGTCGGGGTTCTTCAGCAATGCCGCGCTCGTGGTCGGGGCGATCCGCTGGAAGTTGGCCGCCGACACCTTGTTGATCGAGACCTCGCAGTCCCCGCACTCGTTCTTGTAGGTGGGCATCGCGTACTTCTCGACGTAGGCGACCGTCGAGGGCGAGTCCTGCAGCATCGAGACGACCACGTTCGCCGAGCCGCCGGAGTCGTCGATCGCCCACCTGGCGAGCACCTGCTGCATCTGGATCGCGCCGGGCAGATACGCGACCTCCTCGGTGTCCTTCGTGCCGTCCGGCCGGATCTGGTCCATGACCACGACGGGGATCTTCTCCCCGACCGCCTTGTCGAAGGAGTTCTGCGCCATCCCGTACGGGATGGAGTCGGCAATGATCGCGCCGGCCTGCGCGCCGGCCGCCCGGTCCACGCAACCCGAGATCTGCGACGGGTTCGCGCCGCCGTCGCAGACCTGCACCTTCATCCCGACGAGCTCGGCGGCCCTGGTCATGTTCCGGGCGGTGACGGCGAACGCCGGCACCTGCTGGTTGAGCGGGATGTAGTGGATCGTCCTGCCCTTGAGCTTCGCCGGGTCGAGCGGCTCGCTCGGCACCGTGTACCGCTCGGTGGGCTGCATCGCCTTCTTGACCTCGGCGGACTTGGCGACGCCCCCCGAACCGTCCGCACCACCGGAGTCATCGCCCGAACCGACGCCGCACGCCGCCGCCCCGCCCGCAAGTACAAGGGCGGCCAGGACGGTGGTGAACCGCCGGAGGGACCGGGTCTGCATAACCTGCATCCGCGCTCTTCCTTTCTTGCAAATGCGAATCAGTGACGACGCGCGAGCATCGTCGCGAGCGAGACCGCGACCACCAGGACGCCGCCGTAGAACACGTCGGAGACCCACCCCGGGACGCCCAGCAACTGGAGGCCGATGATTCCGGTGGCGAGGAAATAGATCCCGATGAACGTGCCCGCGGGGTTGAAGCGTCCCGGCTGGACGACCGCGGTCCCGAGGAATGTCGCGGCGAACGTCGGGAGCAGGTACGTGGCCGAGACGGTGGGGTTGAAGCCGCCCAGCCCGGCGACGGCGATCACGCCGCCGAGCCCGCAGAACAGGCCGGACATGACGAACGAGCCGAAGCGGATGCGGTTGACGCGGATGCCCGCCAGCCGCGCGACCTCGCGGTTGGCGCCGACGAACCGCATGTGCCGGCCGAGCGGCGTCCAGCCGAGGACGTAGGCGAACACGGCGACGAGGGCCGCGCCGTAGTAGAAGGAGACCGGGAGCCCGAACACCTTGGTCAGCGAGATCTTCGCGAACTCACCGCTGAGCCCGCTGACCTGGTTCATGCCGGACATCCAGAGCGCGAGCCCGCCGAGGAGCGTCCCCATGCCGAGGGTCACGACGATCGTGTTGACGCCCACGTAGACGACGAGCGTCCCGTTGATCACGCCGACCAGCACGCCGGCCGCGATCGCGGCCAGGCAGGCCGCCCACACGTTCCACCCGTGCAGGACAGTGAGGACAGGGACGACGGTCGCGGAGAGCCCCAGCAGGGACGCGACCGAAAGGTCCACGAACTCGCCGACGATGATCGTGCAGAGCAGGGCCATCGTGAGGAAGACCAGCGGCTGCTGCGACCCGAAGATCGTCTGGAACGTGGGGGCGGTGAGGAACAGGTCCGGCTTGAGCGCGCCGTACACGACGCACAGGGCGAGCCACACGCCGACGACCGCGAGCCGCGGGGGAAGGCCGCGCAGAAACGCCCCGGCCGGGTTCCCGGGTTCTGCGGTGACCGTCGGACGGGTCCGGGATTCTTTCCGAGTGTCAGCCATCAGATGGGCTGGACCATCTCTTCGAGCACGTGCTGGGTCTCAGCGGTGTTGTCGTAGCCCTCCATGGCGGCGGGGTCCATCTCCCACCTGGCGATGTTGACGCAGGTCTCCACGATGAGCTTGCAGCGGTCGTAGCGGCGGCCGGTGTACTCCGTGAACGCCGCCTCGTGGTCGTCGTGCTTGCCCAGGGCGTCCGCGAGCACGATGCCGTCCTCGATCGCCTGCGCCGCGCCCTGACCGAGGTGCGGGGTCACGGCGTGGACGGCGTCACCGATCAGCACGATCCGTCCCCGGTGCCACGGCGCCGGCGCGATCAGCCACTCCTCCGGACGGAACACGAGGCCGGCCGGGTCGTCGATGTGGTGGTCGCGGACCTCGGCGGTCATCCCGCCGAACGGGGCGAGCATCTCCCGCAGCACCGCGGGCATGTCGGCCTGCTCCAGCCACCGACCCTCTGCCCACGTCGTGTTGTAGAAGAAGTAGGCCAGATCGGGGCCGATCGGCACGAAGCCCGCCATGCCCTCGGGGCCCTTCTGCAGGATGATGCGGTCGATCTCCGGCAGCCGGGGGATGTTGACGCGGAAGGCCGACTGGCCAAGATAGACCGGCTTCATCTCGCCCAGGACGTAGGGGCGGACCTTGGAATAGACGCCGTCGGCGCCGACGACGAAGTCCACCGTGTTGCGGGTGCCGTCGATGTAGACCACCTCGACGCCGCCGGGACCGTCGCTCAGTTCGGTGAACGTCTTGCCGTACTCGATGGTGGCGCCGACTTCGAGGGCCTTGCCCGTCAGGATCTTGTGCAGCTGCGGACGCGTGACGCCGTTCATGGGCGGCAGGTCGGAACCGGGGACCCTGGTGCCCGGCATGTCGCAGATGAAGCCGCCGTCCACGTCGAGCATCCGGCCCCAGGCGGGGGCCGCGAAACCGACGTCCAGGCACGGTTGCGCGCAGCCGATCGCGTCCAGCGCACGCAGCGCGTTCATCGGCTGGATGATGCCCACGCCGAAGACCGACGAATGGAGGTCTTCCTGGATCTCCACGACGTTGACGTCGTATCCGACGTTCCGGAGTGCGATGGCGGTGGACAGTCCACCGATCCCGCCGCCGACGATGAGAACGCTGCCTCGGCTCACTGAAAACCACCCACGTGTTCGCCTGCTCGACCAGGTGCGGAAGCGCACGAGGTCCGATGTGACGTGAAGGTAAGCGAGGGTGCCGTGACGTGTGAAGACGGTCACAACGCATCATTAACTTGCATTTGCGTACTGGTGCGGATTACGCGCCTTTGTTACGTGGCGGCGGCGAAAGCCCAGGTTATCGGGGTTCTCGCCATGATCCGGGCGTTCCGGACCGGTGATGTTTGGTCGTGCGGCTGCGGGAAGATCCCCGAGGGCATGCCCGCTGCACTCGATGTCGCTAGGAACGGTGGATGTCCGCACCCCGTGCCGTCCGGTGGATCATTCCGGTCGCGCTCGTCCTGGTCTGGCTGGCCATCGGCGGCGCACTCGGCCCGTACGCGGGCAAGCTGAGCGAGGTCGCCACCAACGAGCAGTCGTCGTTCCTGCCCAGCAGCGCCGAATCGACCCGGGTGCTCCAGGGGCAGGCGGCGTTCCAGCAGAGCAGCACGATTCCCGCGATCGTCGTGTGGGAGGCTCGCGACGGCAGCGTCTCGCCTGACCAGCGTGCGGGGGCCGGCCGCGCACTCGCCTCGCTCCAGGACGTCCCGTACGTCACCGGGACCCCGTCCCCGGTCGTTCCGTCGCGGGACGGGGCGGCGATGAGCGGCGTCGTGCAGGTCCGCTCCGACGTCGGTGAGCAGGCCCCGGACGTCGTGGACCGCATCCGTGGAGCAGCGGAGCGAGTCCCCGGGACCGGCGTCCACGTGGGCGGTCCCGTCGCTATCCAGGCGGACTTCTCCGAATCCTTCGCCGGCATCGACACCATGCTCCTGCTCGTCGCCGTCAGCGTGGTGCTGCTGATCCTGCTGCTCGTCTACCGCAGCGTGCTCCTCCCCCTGGTGATCATCATGGGCGCGGTGTTCGCGCTCGGGCTGGCCAGCGCGATCGCCTACCTCCTGGCCGACCAGGACATCGTGACGGTGAGCGGCCAGGTGCAGGGCATCCTGTTCATCCTGGTCATCGGTGCCAGCACCGACTACGGCCTCCTGCTGTCGGCCCGGTTCCGGGAGGAACTCGCCGGCGAGACCGACCCGCTGCCCGCCGTGCTGACCGCGTGGCGGCGGTCGGCCGGCGCCATCGTCGCCAGCGGCTCCACCGTGGTGTTCGGCCTGCTCGCCCTGCTGCTCAGCGAGCTGTCCAGCAACCGGGCCCTGGGGCCCGTCGGTGCGATCGGCATCGGCTGCGCTCTGCTGAGCGCGCTCACCTTCCTGCCCGCGGTCCTGGTCCTCCTCGGACGCGCGGCGTACTGGCCCACACGGCCGCACCCCGACCGTCCCGGCTCGGCCCGGCACGGTGTCTGGGAGCGCGTCGCGGGCCTGCTGGACCGCCACCCGCGCCGCATCTGGGCGAGCTGCCTGATCCTGCTGATCGCCGGCGCCGCGTTCATGCCCCAGCTGCGCACGGGCGGCGTGCCGCTGAGTGAGACGTTCGTCGGCGAGGCGCAATCGGTCCAGGCGCAGAACGCCATCGACGAGCATTTCCCGGGCGGGGCCGGCAACCCGGCCATCGTGCTGACCGACGCGTCCGAGCTGCGGCCGGTGATCTCCGCGGCGCAGAACACCGAGGGAGTCTCCGGCGTCCGCCCGCGCACCGCGGAGGGTGGGCGACCCCAGGTCGTGGACGGCCGTGCCCTGGTGGAGGTCACGTTGAGCGCCGGCGCCGACAGCGACGCGGCCCGGCAGACCGTCGAGCGGCTGCGCGGCGAACTGCACGGCATCGCCGGCGCGGGCGCGCTCGTCGGCGGCTACACCGCCCAGCAGATCGACGTCCAGGACGCGGCGGACCGCGACCGCACCGTCATCATCCCCGTCGTCCTCGCGATCATCCTGGTGATCCTGACCGCCCTGCTCCGCTCGCTGCTGATGCCGGTGCTCCTGGTCGCCACCGTCGTGCTCAGCTACCTGGCGACCCTCGGCGTCGCCGCGCTCGTCTTCCAGTACGTCTTCGGCTTCAGCGCCACGGACCCCTCGGTGGTGCTGTACGCGTTCGTGTTTCTGGTCGCGCTCGGCGTCGACTACAACATCTTCCTGATGACCCGTGCGCGCGAGGAGTCGCTGCGGCACGGCGTGCGCAGCGGCGTCCTGCGGGGCCTCACCGTGACCGGCGGCGTCATCACCTCGGCCGGCGTGGTCCTCGCGGCCACCTTCGCCGCCCTCGTCGTCCTCCCGCTCTCGTTCCTCCTCCAGATCGCCTTCATCGTGGCGTTCGGGGTCCTGCTGGACACCCTTCTCGTGCGGTCGCTCCTGGTGCCCGCCCTCGTCCGCGACGCGGGCCCGATCGTGTGGTGGCCCAGCGTCCTGTACCGGCGCGGACGCGAGGCGAAGCAGGTCCGCGAATTCGAGGGGCGCGTTCGCGTCGGCCGATGAGGGATTCCCAGGCCAGGCGGGGCGGCGTGCGACGATGGGCGCGTGGCCAGGTCGTCCAGCGGAGAGTCGGTCCTCACCCGCGTGGTGCGGATCCTGGACGCGTTCGGCCCCGAGTCCCGGGTGCTGACGGTGGGGGAGATCGGCCGCAGGGCGATGCTGCCGCCGGCGACGGCCGCGCGGCTGGTGACCGAGATGGTCGGGCACGGCCTGCTGGCCCGTGACGGACCGCGCGGGATACGCATCGGCACCCGCATGTGGGAACTGGCCGAGCGCGCCTCCCCGATGCAGAGCCTGCGCGAGGCGGCCATGCAGTACATGGGCGACCTGCAGTCGGTGGTCGGCCATTCCGTCCAGCTCGGGGTCCTCGACGGCGACGAGGTGCTGTTCGTCGAGCGGCTCACCGCGCCCGACGCGGTCGTCAACTTCACGCGGGTCGGCGGGCGCCTTCCGCTGAACGCCTCGTCGTCCGGCCTGGTCCTGCTGACGCATGCGCCCGCCGCGTTCCGGGAGCGGATCGTCCGGGGGCCGCTGCGGACCTACACGCCGCGCACCATCGGCGACGAGCGGACGCTGCGCACCGAGCTGGCGGAGGTGCGGCGCCGCGGGTTCGCCTTCTGCCCCGGGCACATCCACCCCGACGCGACGGGGATCGCCGTCCCGGTGCGGCAGGACGGGCAGGTCGTCGCCGCGCTGGGGCTCGTCGTGCCCAACGACGGTGCCGCGTGGGCGCTGGCGCGGCCGCTGCAGCTCACCGGCCTGGCCCTCAGCCGCGCGCTGTGACCGGCGCCACGATAAGTCGCTCATTCAATGAGAAAGCGCTCGTCGGCTGAACGGCGTCCGGCCGATCCTCGGACTCACCCACGAGTTCGAGGAGTACGGCGATGGACCAGGCCGCGGCGGTGCGACTGCGCGTGACGGACAAGACGCCGGTGGCCGACGGCGTCGTGACGCTGACGCTGGCGCGCCCCGACGGCCGCCGGCTGCCCGACTGGACGCCCGGCTCGCACGTCGACCTGGTGCTGCCCGGCGGACTGACCCGCCAGTACTCGCTGTGCGGCGACCGCTGGGACGCCCGGTCCTACCGGGTCGGCGTCCTGCGGGAACGCGACGGCCGGGGCGGGTCCGCGTTCGTCCACGACGAGTTGCGCGAGGGCGACGCGGTCGGCATCGGCGGGCCGCGCAACAACTTCCGGCTGGCGCCGGCCGAGCGCTACCTGTTCATCGCCGGCGGCATCGGGATCACCCCGCTGCTGCCGATGATCGTCCAGGCGGAGCTGCTGGGAATCGAATGGCGGCTGCTGTACGGCGGCCGCACCCGCTCCTCGATGGCGTTCCTGGACGAACTCCGGCCGTACGGCGGCAAGGTCGCCGTCATGCCGGAGGACGAGCACGGCCTGCTGGACCTGGACGCCTGGCTCCCGGACCCCTCGGCCGGCACCAAGGTGTACTGCTGCGGGCCCGGCGGGCTGCTCGACGCGGTGGAACGGCGCTGCGCCGCCTGGCCGGCCGGGCACCTGCGCACCGAACGCTTCGTCGCCGCCGCGCGGGCCCTCGGCACCGCCGACGGCGCCTTCGAGGTGGAGCTGCGCCGCTCGGGCCGGACGCTGTCCGTCGACCGGAACCAGTCGCTGCTGCAGGCCCTCGGCGACGCCGGGGTGCCCGTGCTGTCGTCCTGCCGCCAAGGGCTGTGCGGCACCTGCGAGACGACCGTCCTCGGCGGCGTCCCCGATCACCGTGACTCCCTGCTGGACGACGCCGAACGCGCGGCCGGGGACTGCATGTTCGTGTGCGTGTCCCGCGCCGCGGGCGAACGCCTCGTCCTGGACCTGTGACCGTTGTGGAGGAACCTGCGATGACCACCCTGCCGTCCGCCGTGCCGTCCGCCCCGGTGTCCCTCGACGTCGACCCGTTCGCCGCCGACGTCCTCCGGGACCCCCTGCCCATGCAGGCCGAACTCCGCGAGGCCGGGCCCGTCGTGCACCTGGGCCGCCACGACGTGTACGCGCTGGCCCGCTACGAGCACGTCCACGCCGCGCTGACCGACTGGCAGTCGTTCCAGTCCGGCGCCGGGGTGGGGCTGGCCAACTTCCGCTACGAGAAGCCGTGGCGCCCGCCGAGCCTGCTGCTGGAGGCCGACCCTCCCCTGCACGACGCGCCGCGCGCCGTCCTGTCCAAGGTTCTCGGCCCCCGGGCCCTGCGGCGCCTGCGGGACGCCTGGTTCGCCGACGCCGGGGAACTCGTCGACCAGGTGGTGGCGGAGCCGTCGTTCGACGCCGTGACCGCGCTGGCCCAGGCGTTCCCGCTGCGCGTCTTCCCGGACGCGGTCGGGCTCCGGCAAGAAGGACGGGAGAACCTCCTGCCCTACGGCGACCACGCCTTCAACGCCTTCGGCCCGCACAACGAACTGGTCACCAAGGGCGCACCGCGCGTCCCGGAGCTCGCGGGATGGGGCGGCGCCCAATGCGTCCGCGAGCGCCTGTCCGAGGACGGCTTCGGGGCCCAGATCTGGGCGGCGGCCGACAGGGGCGACATCACCCACGACCAGGCGCCCCTCATCGTCCGCTCCCTGCTGACCGCCGGAGTCGACACCACCGTCCACGCCCTGGGCGCCGTCCTGTACGCCTTCGCCACCAACCCGGGCCAGTGGGAACGGCTCCGCGCCGAACCGGGTCTGGCGCGCGTCGCCTTCGACGAGGCCGTCCGCTGGGAATCGCCGGTGCAGACCTTCTTCCGCACCGCCGACGGAGACATCGACATGGACGGGACCACGATCCCCGACGGCAAGAAGATCCTCATGTTCCTCGGCGCGGCCAACCGCGACCCCCGCCGCTGGACGGACCCCGACGCCTTCGACCTGACCCGCGACCCGTCCGCCCACGTCGGCTTCGGCATGGGCCTCCACCAGTGCGTGGGCCAGCACGTCGCACGCCTGGAAGCGGAAGCCGTCCTCACCGCCCTGGCGGCCAGGGTCGAACACATCGAACTCGCCGGACAGCCCGAACGCCACCTCAACAACACCCTGCGCGCCTGGGCGTCCATGCCCGTGCACGTCCGCCGGGCGTGACGGTCACCGGCGGGCGGAGGTGAACGCCTTCTCCGCGCTGTCGATCTCGGCGAGCTGCTTGAGTATCTCGCCGGGGGACGACTCGCCGACGACCTTCTGCAGCAGCGGCGTGTGATCCAGGACGAGATCACGCACCGTCTGCAGCGGCCGGGGCGCGTGGTGGAACAGCTTGCCGAGGAAGTACGCCTGCTGAGACTGGCGGGCGGTGTGCGGCCTGCGCGGCTCCTCGTACGCCCGCAGCGCCTCCCGCACCGCGTCGTGGTCGGAAAGGTCCAGGCCGGCGAGCCGCCGTCCCAGGAAGTAGCCGTCCTCGGTGGCCATCCCCGCCCCGTACGCCGCGTACGGGGACGTGGAATGGGCGGCGTCCCCGACCAGGGTGACGCGTCCCTTGGACCACTGCTTGAGCGGCTTGCGGTCGCGCAGCACCCAGCGCTGCACGTTGCCGGGGTCCGTCGCCGCGATGAGCTGCGGCAGCGGCGCGGCGAACCCCCGGGCCAAACCGGTCGCGGCGGCATGCAGATCACCGGTGAACTCGGTGCGCCCGTCGTGCGCGGTGAGCACCCACCATTGGAACCCGTCACGGCCCTGGTTCCGGATCGACGTCCAGCTGCCCTGGACGGTGCGGTCGTGGGAGATGATGCACAGTCCCTGCTCGGCGTCCACGTCGTCGAAGGTGAACCCGCCGAAGATGTGCAGGTTGTGCTCACGCTTCGGGGCGTCGCCCCACAGCGTCCGGCGCACCATGGAGTCGATGCCGTCGGCGCCGACGAGCACGTCCGCCTCCTGGACCTCGCCGTCGGCCAGGTGGAGCCGCACCCCGGACTCGTCCTGCTCGAACCGCTCCAGGTTCCGGTTGACTTGCAGAACCCCTTCGGGAAGGGCCGCCAGCAGCCGCTCGTACAACGCCGGACGCAGCAGCCCGATGAACCCGCCGCCGTAGTCGCGGACGACGTCCTCGGGCAGGTTGACCGCCACCCGCCTGCGCCCGTCGACCCGGCGGAACTCCGAGTGGCAGGGCGCGCCCAGGTCGTCGACGTCCACGCCCAGCAGCCCGAGCGCCTTGATGGGCGGCGGCCACAGGTTGAGGATGTTGCCGGCCGGACGTGCCTCCGGGTAGCGCTCGAACAGGGCGACATCGTGACCGGCCTGGTGCACCGAGAGCGCGGTGGCCATGCCCGCGGGGCCGGCGCCGATGACGACGACGCGTCCGCGCCTGCCGGAGACGGCGTTCATGGGGCTCTCCTCGCTGAAACCGTAGTGTGCACTAACGTTAGACGGGATGATGAGGCTCGGATCACACCGATGTCAAGAGGCGGAGAGGTAAACGTCCAGGTCAGAGGGTGCAGCACAATGGCACCCATGAGCTCCCGCGAATCCCCGCCCCCCGGCCTGTCGATCAGGCCGCCGCGGCAGCGGCGCAGCCGGGAGGCCTGGTCCCGCGTGCTCGACGCGGGTGTCGCGATCATCGAGGAGTCCGGCTACGAGGCGTTCACCATCGCCGCCGTCTGCGAACGCGCCCGCGTCGCGCCACGCGCCATCTACGCCCGCGCCGACACCAAGGACGCCCTCTTCCTGGCCGTCTACGAGCACGGGATCGCCCGCGTGCGAGCCGACCACGCCGTCTTCGCCGACGAGGACCGCTGGTCGCACCTGCCCGCGGCCCGCCTGGTGCGCGAGGCGGTCGGCGAAATGGCGGCGATCTTCATCCGCCACACGCGGTTCCTCGGCGCCGTCGTCCTGATCTCCGGCGTCCACCCCGAGGTGCAGCGGCGCGGCGAGGACTACGTCCGGATGCTCGGCGACCAGTTCACGTCCCTCCTGCTGAGCCGCGCGGACGACATCACCCACCCCGACCCCGCGAACGCCGCCCGCACCTGCTTCAACACCACCTTCGCGGCACTGGTGATCCGCGTCGCCTACGGCCCCGGCTTCGCCGCCCCCGCCACCGGCGACGCCGCCTTCACCGCCGAACTCGCAGACGTGGCGGCGCGCTACCTGCTCGGCGGCCCGCCCTGATCGGCAAGGACGGGCCATCGGATGCCCAGATCTGCTACAAGTGTCGTTTAAAGCCCGTCATCCGATGGGACATCGCCACCACCGGGCGGATGATTCGGGGGAGTCCGTGAGCGCCGAAGGAAGTACGAAGGCCGTCGTCACCGCGCTCGTCGCGAACCTGGGGATCGCCGCCACCAAGTTCGTGGCGTTCGCACTGACCGGTTCGTCGTCGATGCTGGCCGAGGCGATCCACTCGGTCGCCGACTCCAGCAACCAGGCGCTGCTGCTGATCGGCGGGAAACGCGCCGCGCGCCACGCCACCGAGGAGCATCCCTTCGGGTACGGGCGCGAACGCTACATCTATGCGTTCATCGTGGCGATCGTGCTGTTCAGCCTGGGCGGGCTGTTCGCGCTCTACGAGGCCTGGCACAAGATCCGCGACCCGCACGCGATCACCGAATGGCAGTGGGTGCCGATCGTCGTGCTGCTCGTGGCGATCGCCCTGGAGAGCGCGGCGCTGCGCACCGCCGTCAAGGAGTCCAACCGGAGCCGGGGCAGGGCCGGCTGGGTGCAGTTCATCCGGCGCTCCAAGTCGCCGGAACTGCCCGTGATCCTGCTGGAGGACACCGGTGCGCTCGTCGGCCTCCTGTTCGCGCTCGGCGGCGTCGGCCTGACCCTGATCACCGGCGACGGCGTCTGGGACGGGATCGGCACGGCCGCGATCGGCGTGCTCCTCACCGCCATCGCGATCGTGCTGGCGACCGAGGTCAAGAGCCTGCTGATCGGCGAGTCCGCCACGGCCGACCACGTCCGGCTGATCCGGGAGGCGATCCTGGCCAGCCGGGACGTCCCCTCGGTGATCCACATGCGGACCATGCACCTCGGGCCGGACGAACTGCTCGTCGCCGCGAAGGTCGCCGTCGACCTTCAGGACGACGCCCGCGAGGTCGCCGAGGCCATCAACGACGCCGAGGCCCGCATCCGCGAGGCCGTCCCCATCGCGCGGCTCATCTACCTCGAACCCGACGTCCTCCGCAAACAGGGGTGAGGCCAATGTCGCGCAGCTCATCCACCTGGACCCCGACGTCATCGCAACCGCGGTGAGGCCAATGGCACGCAGCCCATTCACCTGGAACCCGACGTCTTCGCAATCGGGGTGAAGCCAATGACGCGCAGGCCGCTGGGGCAACTGGAGGCCGAGGTGCTCGCGGCACTGGCCGGGCTCGGCGGCACGGCCAGGACGGCGGAGCTGGTGGAGCGGCTCGCCGGGAAACCCGCGTACACCACGGTCAACACCGTCCTGCACCGGCTCCACGAGAAGAAGCTCGTCACGCGGACCCGGACCGGCCGGAACTACCTGTACCGGCTCGCCGTCGACGAGTCCGAGTTCGTGGCGGGCCGCATGCACGACCACCTGCGCCACGCGAGCGACCCCGGCGATGTGCTGAGCCGGTTCGTCCAGACCCTGTCCACCGACGAGGCCCACCGCCTGCGCGAAATCCTGAACGGCCCCGGCGACGACGACTGAACTGACGCACCCGCCCTCCCCACGACCCTCCCGCCCCCGCAATGACGGAGATCAGAGTTCAAGCACTGCTGCACGTTTGTGTAGTCTACTGTGCAATAGTGCAGTAGGGAGTGTTCGTGAAGATCACAGACGTTCGGACGGTGCTGCTGACCACGCCCTACGGGATCGAGGGCTCGCACACGCGCCGGCGCAGCGCGGCGTTCGTCGAGGTGGAGACGGACGAGGGCATCGTCGGCGTCGGCGAGACGTACGCCGGGGTGTACGTTCCCGACCTGGTGCCGGGGATCGTCGAGCTGTACAAGCAGGTCCTCGTCGGCCGAGCGGCCACGGACCCGGCCCGCCTGTTCCGCGACTGCCGTTGGCTGACGGGCTACTGCGGGCGGACGGGCCTGACGGTCATGGTGCTGGCGGGCATCGAATGCGCGCTGTGGGACGCGCTCGGCAAGTACCGGGGCGCACCGCTGCACGAACTGCTGGGCGGCGCGGTGCACGACCGGCTCCCGCTCTACGCGTCCGGCGGAGTTCCGACGCTGACCCGCGACCAACTGGCCGCACAGGCCGTGCAGGTGCGGGCGGACGGCTACCGGGGATTCAAGATGCGCGCCAACCCCGTCGCGTACCAGCCCGGCAACGAGGCCGAACGAGTCGCTCTGGTGCGCGAGGCACTGGGCCCTGACCTGCTCCTCGCGGTGGACGCCGTGCAGAGCCTCAACACCAGGCCTTGGTCGGTCAAGCAGGTCCTGCGCTTGCTGGACGCGCTTGCCCCCTACGACCTGGCCTGGGCGGAGGAGTTCCTGCCTCCCGTCGACCCGCTGCCCTACGCCGAACTGCGTGGACGGACGTCCACCCCGATATCGGGCGGCGAGGGGATCACCACCGCGGCCGTGTTCGAGCAGTGGCTGCGGGCGGGCGCGTTCGACATCGCTCAGCCCGACCCGACGGTCATCGGCGGCATCGGCGAGGCCAGGCGGGCGTGCGAGGCCGCCGCCGCCCACCACGTGCAGGTCGCCATGCACGTTTGGGGGGCGGCGCCCACCATCACCGCGAACTACCACCTGGGTTTCACCCAGGCCAACTGCGTCATGCTGGAACGTCCGGTCATGGGCAATCCGCTGGAGACCGACATGCTCGTGGAACCCCTGGACGTCCGCGACGGGTATGTGCTCCCGCCACGCGCGCCCGGACTCGGTGTGGAGCTGACCGGCGAGACCAGGGCCAGGTACCCCTACGAGCCCGGCAGCGGGAGCATGTTCGGCTGAGGTCAGCGGGTGGTGGAGAACAGGCCGTGCAGCAGGAGCCGCTGGTTGGCCGCGCTGCGCCGGTCCAGAGTCGGCGGATCGAACGCGTCGGCGTCCAGCCCCGGCTGGATCACCGGCTCCAGCAGGAGCGGCCCGAGGATCAGGAAGAGCACCTGGTAGGGTGCCCAGTCCGCGTCGGCGTCGGCGCGCAGGGCGCCCGTCGACCGGAGCCGCTCGAGCTCCTGGCGCGTGCCCCGCAGCAGGCGGGCGAACACCGCAGACCCGGCCTGACCCCCGTCGGACAGCACGCGGCGCAGGTAGCCGCGCATGTCCGGGTCCGTGCCGAACAGTTGCGCCGACACCGCACCGAGCGCGGCGACCAGATCGTCCAGCGGACGGTCGCGGTCCAGCTCGTCCATGGCCTCGCCGAGACTGCGCAGGACGTGCTCCTCGACCGCCTCCCGCAGGCCCTCCTTGGAGCGGAAGTGATGCCGCACCAAGGCGTAGGACACTCCCGCCTCGGCTGCGACCGCCCGGATCGACACCGCGTCGAACCCGTCCCGTGCGAACAGGTGCAGCGCTGCGCGTCGCAACCGCGCCTTGCCGGTCAGATCCCCGGCCGGAACCACGCCCATGAACAGCAAAGCTACACACCGAGCGAACCCGGGCGCGGTCCCGGGGACGTCACGTGCCCATAGCTCATACGTGGGCTAGGAGGATTGATGGGTTCTCCACGCAGTCGGCCACGTAGCGGAGGAAGCCGCCGGCGGTGCCGCCGTCGCAGACCCGGTGGTCGAAGGTGAGGGAGAGCTGGGTGATCTTTCGGGGGGTGACCGTGCCGTCGACGACCCAGGGGCGGTCGATGATCCGGCCGACCCCGAGGAGCGCGGCCTCGGGGTGGTTGATGATGGGGGTGGATCCGTCCACGCCGAAGACGCCGTAGTTGTTGAGCGTGAACGTGCCTCCGGTCAGGGACTCGGGTGGCAGCGCGCCCGAGCGCGCGAGTCCGGTGAGCCGGGTCAGTTCGGCGGCGAGCTGCGCGGTCGTCTTCTGGTGCGCGTCCCGGACGACCGGTACGACGAGGCCGCGGTCGGTCTGCGCGGCGAAACCCAGGTTGATGTGGCCGTACCGGACGATCTCGGCGCGGCCGGTGTCGACCGAGGAGTTCAGCTCGGGGAACTGGCGCAGCCCGGACACGCAGATGCGGGCCAGGAGGGCGAGGAGGCCGACGCCGAGGTCCGGGCGGGCCCGCCGCAGGTCGTCCTTCATCGCGAGCAGGCCGGTGGCGTCGACGTCCACCCAGGTCGTCGCGTCGGGGATCTCGCTGCGGCTGCGGGTCAGCTTGTCGGCCACCGCCCGGCGCAGGCCGCGCAGCGGGATTCGCTCGGTCGTCTCGGACGGCTGACGCTGATCGGCCGGCGCGGGCTTCTCGGGCGCCTTGCCGGTGACGGCCTGTTCGACGTCGCGGCGGAGGATCACCCCGTGCGGTCCGGTGGGGCTGATGGCGGTGAGATCGAGGTCGTTCTCGCGGGCGAGCCTGCGGACGAGCGGGGAGATCACGCGGGGGGCCTGCGGCTTCCGGTTCTGCTGTCGTCTCCGCTTGGTGGGCGTGTGGCCGGTGCCGTAGCCGATCAGGACGTTGCCGGAGCCCGCGCGTTCCTCCTCGCGGTAGCGGGCTGCGGCCGGCTCCTCCGCAGGGGGTTCCTCTGCGGGGGGTTCGTCCGCGGGGCCGACGTCGATGAGTGGTTCGCCGACCGCGAGGACCGTGCCGGGTTCCGCGTGGAGGGTCAGCACCGTCCCGGCGTAGGGGACGGGTACCTCCACGGCCGCTTTGGCGGTCTCGACCTCGACCACGATCTGGTCGATCTCGACCGTGTCGCCGGCGGCGACCTTCCATTCGACGATCTCGGCCTCGGTCAGGCCCTCGCCGAGGTCGGGCAGCCGGAACACCTGCCGCGAGAGGGCGGTCGTCATGATCGCTCCCGTGCCAGGTGGAGGACGTCGGGCTCGTCGTCGAACTGGAGCCGGTCGACCGCGTCGAGGATCCGGTCGGCGTCCGGGAGGTGCGAGTGCTCCAGTTTCGGCGGCGGGTAGGGGATGTCGAAGCCGGTGACGCGCAGCACCGGGGCGGCCAGCGAGTGGAAGCAGCGTTCCTGCACGCGCGCCGCGATCTCCGCGCCCACCCCGGCGAACCCCTGCGCCTCCTGGACGACCACGCAGCGGCCCGTCTTGCGCACCGAGGCCACGACGGTCTCGTCGTCGAAGGGGACGACCGTGCGCAGATCGACGACCTCCAGGGCGATGCCGTCCTGGGCGGCGGCCTCGGCCGCCTGGAGGGCCACCGGGACGGACGGTCCGTAGGCGACCAGCGTCGCGTCGTGTCCCTCCCGCCGTATCGCGGTCCGCCCGAACCCCGCGGGCCGCCGGCCGGCGGGCGTGACCTCGTCCTTGGACCAGTACAGCCGCTTGGGCTCCATGAAGATCACCGGGTCGGGGTCGGTGACGGCGTCGCGGAGCAGCCAGTACGCGTCGTCCGGGGTCGCGGGCGTGACGACCTTCAGTCCCGGAGTGTGCGCGTAGTAGGCCTCGCTGGAGTCGCAGTGGTGCTCGACGCCTCCGATGCCGCCCGCGTAGGGGATGCGGATCACCATCGGCAGCGACACCCGGCCGCGGGTGCGGTTGCGGAACTTGGCGACGTGCGAAGCGATCTGCTCGAAGGCCGGGTAGGCGAACGCGTCGAACTGCATCTCGACCACGGGGCGGAAGCCGCCCATGGCCATGCCGACGGCGAGGCCCACGATGCCGGCCTCGGCCAGCGGGGTGTCGAAGCACCGGTCCTCGCCGAACTCGGCGGTCAGCCCGTCGGTGATGCGGAAGACGCCGCCGAGCGGGCCGACGTCCTCACCGAAGACGAGCACGCGCTCGTCGTCGCGCAGCGCGTCCCGCAGCGCGGTGTTCAGCGCCTGCGCCATGGTCAGCGCGGTCATGTCAGTCCTCCGAGGCGGGCGGTATTGCCTGCGCCATGGTCAGCGCGGTCAGCGCGGTCATGTCAGTCCTCCGGGGCGGTGAGCTCGGACGCCAGCAGCGCCCGCTGCTCGCGCAGCTGGGGCGTGGGTTCGGCGAAGACGTGGTCGAACAGCTCGAACGGGTCCGTCTCGGGGTCGGTGTTCATCTCGTCGCGGACGCGCGCGGCGAACTCCTCGGCCGCCTTGTGCGCCGAGTCGACGTCCTCCGCGCTGAGCAGGCCCCGGTCGCGCAGATGGGTCTCCAGGCGGGCGAGGGGATCGGCCGCCTCCCACTGCTCGACCTCGCCCGCCTCCCGGTACCGGGTGGCGTCGTCGGCGTTGGTGTGGGCGTCCATCCGGTAGGTGTGCGCCTCCACCAGGAACGGGCCGAGTCCGCTCCGCGCGTGTTCCACGGCCGCCGTCAGGACGGACAGCACCGCGACGAGGTCGTTGCCGTCCACCTGCTCGGACCGCATGCCGTAGCCGATCCCCTTGTAGGCGAGGGCGGGAGCGGCGGTCTGCTTGGCCAGCGGCACCGAGATCGCGTACTTGTTGTTCTGCACGAAGAACACGACGGGGGCGTGGAGGACGGCCGCGTAGTTGAGCGCCTCGTGGAAGTCGCCCTCGCTGGTGCCGCCGTCGCCGACGAAGGCCATCACGACGCCGTCCTCGCCCTTGCGGCGCAGCGCGTCGGCCATGCCCACGGCGTGGACGGTCTGGGTGGCGAGCGGTGTGCACTGGGGCGCGACGTGCGTCGCCGCGGGGTCGTATCCGCAGTGCCATCCGCCCCGCAGCAGGGTGAGCGCCTCGACGGGGTCGATGCCGCGGGAGATCAGGGCGACCGTGTCCCGGTAGGTCGGGAACAGCCAGTCGTCGTCCCGCAGCGCGAGGACGCCCGCGATCTGGCAGGCCTCCTGCCCGCGGCTGGACGGGTACACGGCGAGCCGGCCCTGCCTGGTCAGCGCGGTCGCCTGGCCGTCGAAGCGGCGCCCGAGGACCATCCGGCGGTACGCCTCCACCAGGTCCCCGTCCGCCGGCATCGGGTATCCGGCGGGCGGTTCGACGGCCGTGCCGTCCTCGGCGACGAAGCGCACCGGGACGGGCGAGGGAAGCAGATCGTCGGCCGTCGGCCGAGGTGCAGCCACGGACATGGCGCCGCTCGCTTTCTCTGGACGCTTGATAGGGAGAGCGTCCGCCGCGACGACCATGTGTTCAAGACTTCGGGCACAATATGCGACAAGTAGTCACTGATGGGGTCTAAGGAGGGCCGAATGTCCGCCGACGACGGTGGTCCGCGCGGTGCGGCCGGACGAATTGCCGGCCCGCTGGACGCGGTGGACCGCGCGATCATCGCCGAGCTGCTGCGCGACGGCCGCGTGTCGGTGCGGGCCCTCGCCGAGCGGGTCCACATCTCCCGCGCCAGCGCCTACGCCCGGCTCACCCGCCTGACCGACGACGGGATCATCACCGGGTTCACCGTCGAGCTCGCGCCGCACAGGGCGGGGCTCGGGACCAGCGCGTACGTCTCGGTCACCATCGAGCAGAACTCCTGGCGCGAGCTGTCGGCCCGGCTGCGGGAGGTCCCCTACGTCGAGCACTTCGCGATGGTCGGCGGCGACTACGACGTCCTGGTCCTGGTCCGCGCGCCGGACAACACGGCGCTGCGGCACGTGGTGATGGAGTGCATTCAGGACATTCCCGGCGTCCGCGCGACCCGCACCTGGCTGGTCTTCGACGAGGCCCGCGGCCCCGGCGCGGGCTGGGGTGCGGCGAGCGAGGCCTGAGCCGCGCGCTCGCTCTTGCGCCGGGCGGCGGTCTCGTGTAACGCTATTACTGAACGAATGGTAAGTAAATGCGCCGACGTGCGGGGAGGGACCCATGACGACGGCTCCGGTCGAGCCCGGACTGGAGGAGCGGCTCCAGGCGGCGTTCGACGCGACGATCGCGCGCCACGACCGCATCGAGCCCCGCGACTGGATGCCGGACGCCTACCGCAGGACGCTCGTGCGGCAGATCGCCCAGCACGCCCACTCGGAGATCATCGGCATGCAGCCGGAGGGCAACTGGATCGGCCGCGCCCCGTCCCTGCGCCGCAAGGCGATCCTGCTGGCCAAGGTGCAGGACGAGGCCGGCCACGGCCTGTACCTGTACTCGGCGTGCGAGACCCTCGGCGTTTCCCGCGCCGAGCTGACCGAGCTGCTGCTGTCCGGCGGGCAGAAGTACTCGTCGATCTTCAACTACCCGACGCTGTCCTACGCCGACGTCGGCACCATCGGCTGGCTCGTCGACGGCGCCGCCATCGTCAACCAGGTGCCGCTCTGCCGCACCTCCTACGGCCCGTACGGGCGCGCCATGATCCGCATCTGCAAGGAGGAGTCCTTCCATCAGCGGCAGGGCTACGAGCTGCTGATGACGATGATGCGCGGCACCGACGCCCAGCGCGAGATGGTCCAGGAGTCGGTCGACCGGTTCTGGTGGCCGTCCCTCATGATGTTCGGGCCGCCGGACGCCGAGTCGCCCAACAGCGCGCGGTCGATGGCGTGGGGCGTCAAGCGCAACTCCAACGACGAGCTGCGCCAGAAGTTCGTCGACATGACCGTCCCGCAGGCCGAGGCGCTCGGGGTGACGCTGCCCGATCCCGGCCTCCGCTGGAACGAGGAGCGCGGCCACCACGACTTCGGCGAACCCGACTGGGAGGAGTTCGCCGCGGTCGTCCGCGGGAACGGGCCGTGCAACGCCCAGCGCCTGGCGCACCGCCGCGCCGCCCACGACGACGGCGCCTGGGTGCGCGAGGCGGCGTCGGCGTTCGCGAGCCGCTCCGCAGAAGGGGGCGCCGCATGAGCCAGGACAGGCGCGAGTGGCTGTTTATCCGGGTCTTCGTCTCGGCGGAAGGGGGTGCCGCATGAGCCAGGACAGGCGGGAATGGCCGCTTTATGAGGTGTTCGTTCGCGGAAAGCGCGGCCTCAACCACGTCCACGTCGGGTCGCTGCACGCCCCGGACGACACGATGGCCCTGAGCCACGCCCGCGACGTCTACACGCGGCGCAACGAGGGCGTGAGCATCTGGGTCGTGCGGGCCGACACCATCACGGCGTCCAGCCCGGACGAGAAGGACCCCCTGTTCGCACCGAGCGGCGACAAGGTCTACCGGCACCCGACGTTCTACGACATCCCCGGGAACGTCCCGCACATGTGACCGGAGGACACACCACCATGAGCGACGACGACGAGAGCATCTTCGAGGGCCTGATCGAGGGCGGAGACACCTCGCAGTGGGCGTTCGGCACCGACTTCGAGGATCCCCTGTCCGGCGTCGACACGACCGTGCCGGACGGCGTCGACCACACCGAACTCGCCCGGTACTGCCTCATGCTCGGCGACGATGCCCTGATCATGTCGCAGCGCCTGTCGGAGTGGTGCAGCCGCGCCCCGGACCTCGAAGAGGACATCGCGCTGGCCAACATCGCCCTCGACCTCCTCGGGCAGGCGCGTCTGCTCCTCGCGCGGGCGGCCGCCGCCGACCCGGGCGTCGTGCCCGCCCTCCCCGAGGGCTCGCCGGTTCCCGCAGAGGACGCGCTCGCGTTCTTCCGCGACGCCGGGCAGTTCCGCAACGTGCGCCTCACCGAAGTGGCGAACGGCGACTTCGCGCACGTCGTCGTCCGGCTGCTCCTGTTCTCGGTGGCCCGGCTCGCCCTGCTGGAGCGGCTCCGGGCGAGCGCCGACTCGGTGCTGGCGGCCGTGGCGTCCAAGGGCGTCAAGGAGGTCACCTACCACCGGGACTGGGCGGGCCGCTGGTTCCTCACCCTCGCGCAGGGCACCGAAGAGTCGCACAGCAGGCTCGTCAAGGCCCTCGACGACCTGTGGCCGCTCCAGCCCGAGCTGGTCTCCGCGCACCCCCTCGAACTCTCCCTCGCGCAGGCGGGCGTCGGCGTCGACCCGGCGTCCACCCGCGACGAGGTGGACGCCGTCCTCGACCAGGTGCTCGCGGTGAGCGGCGTCGGCCGCCCGGACCGTCCCGCCCTTGCCGCCGTCGGCGGGCGGACGGGCCGGCACGGCATGCACACCGAGGCACTCAGCCTGCTTCTCGCCGAGATGCAGGTCGTCGCCCGCGCACACCCGGGAGGCCGCTGGTGAACGTCAGGGAACGCGCCGCCGAGGTCGCCGCGCAGGTCCGCGACCCGGAGATGCCGATGCTCACCCTCGCCGACCTCGGCGTCCTGCGCTCCGTCGAAGTGGTACGGCCGGGGGACGGCGGAGTGGAACGCGAGGCGGACGGCGACGAGGTCGTCATCGCCTCGATCACCCCGACCTACACCGGCTGCCCGGCCATGGCGACCATGCGGGACGACCTCGTCCACCGGCTGAACGGCGCGGGCTTCCCCCGGGTCGAGGTGCGCGTCGTCCTCGACCCGCCCTGGTCGAGCGACTGGATCTCCGAACGCGGCCGCGCCGCCTTGCGGGACGCCGGCCTGTCGGCGCCCGGTGCCGCCCGCCGCTCGTCCGGGCCGGTGGGGCTGAACCTCGGGCCGACGCGGCACGCCCCCGCCTGCCCGCGCTGCGGCTCGACGGCCACCCGCCTGACCTCGGAGTTCAGCGGCACCGCGTGCAAGGCCCTCTACCGCTGCGCCGACTGCCTCGAACCGTTCGAGCACGTCAAGGAGATCTGAGATGACCACTCCGGCTCCCGCGCGGACCCGGCCGGCCGCCGCCTTCCACACGCTGACCGTGGCGGCGGTCGACCACCTGTGCGAGGACGCCGCGGCGATCACGTTCGACGTCCCCGGCGAACTGCGCGAGGCGTACGCGTTCAAGGCCGGTCAGTCGCTCACCCTGCGCCGATTCGTGGAGGGGCGCGAGGAGCGCCGGTCGTACTCGATCTGCGCCCCGGCCGGCGCCGCGCCGCGCATCGGCGTCCGCGAGATCCCCGACGGGCTCTTCTCCTCCTGGCTCGTCCACGAGGTGGTGCCGGGAACGCGGATCGAGGTGCAGACGCCGACCGGTTCCTGGCAGGCCGACCCGGGGCCGGGCGAGCGGCACCTGTGCATCGCCGCCGGATCGGGCATCACGCCGATGTTGTCCGTCGCGTCCACGGTCCTGTCCCATCCCGGGGCGCAGGTGTCGCTCCTGTACGGCAACCGGACGAGCGGCACCGTCATGTTCACCGAGGAACTCGGCGACCTGAAGAACCGGTACGGCGCCCGCTTTCAGATGGTCCACGTGCTCTCCCGCGAGCCGCGCGACGTCGAACTGTTCTCCGGCCGCCTCGACCACGACCGGCTGCGCCGCCTGCTCACCGACCTGATCCCCGCCGAGGCGTTCGACCACGTCTGGCTCTGCGGGCCGCTGCGGATGCTCGAAGACGCGCGGGCGGTGCTCGCCGACCTCGCCGTCCCCGCGACCGTCCACGTCGAGCTGTTCTACGTCGATGAGCCCCCGCCGCAGCCGCGGCGCACCGTCGCCGGCCCCGGGCCCGGCCCGACGACCGAGCTGACGATGGTGCTCGACGGCCTCCGGACGACCTCTACCGTCTCCCGGGACACGACGCTCCTCGAAGGCGCCCAGGCCACGCGCGCCGACCTGCCGTTCGCCTGCAAGGGCGGCGTCTGCGGGACGTGCCGCGCCGTCGTCCGCGAAGGCGAGGTCGACATGCGCCGCAACTACGCCCTCGAACCGTCCGAGGTGGACGCCGGGTTCGTCCTCACGTGCCAGACTTTCCCGGTCGGCGAGAACGTCTCCATCGACTACGACGCTTAGGCTTCGTGCCGGGCCAGGCCGTCGAAGGCCATGGTGGTGATCGTGTCGGCGACCGTCGCCGGGTCGTACACGCCGTCCGCCCGGTACCACTCGATCAGCGAGTTCACCATGCCGAACAGCAGCTTGCTCACCAGCGCCGGCGGCACGTCGTCGCGCAGGGCGCCCTCCTTGACGGCGTCCGCGACGAGCGCGGCGAGCCGGTCGTCGAGCCACCGGCGCCGTTCCAGCGCGGCCAGCTCGACGTCGCTGTTCCCCCGCACCCGCAGGAGCAGCGTGACGGACGGCTGGTGCGCGACGAGAACCTCGACGCTGCGCCGCACCACCCCGCGCAGCCGCTCGTAGGCGGTCGCCCCGGCCCGCTCATGGGACGCCTCGGCCACGACGGCGGTGAGTTCGTCGAGGGCGTCGTCCAAAGCGCGGCTGAGCAGCTGTTCCTTGCTCGTGACGTGGTGGTAGATGGCCGCTTTCGTCAGCCCCAGCTCCTTGGCCAGGTCACCCATGCTCGTGGCGTCGTACCCCTTGCGGTTGAACAGCTCCACCGCGGTGCGCAGGATCGCCTCCTGGTCGTAGCCGGGACGGCCGCGCCGACGTCGCTGGGGCGGTTCGCCAGACCCGGTCGTCGTCACACCCGCAGGATCTCACGGTCACCCCAGCGCGACGGGCAGGCCGTCGATGGAGCAGGCTGCCGCACGCCCTGACGCGAGCGGTCGTCCGCGATCCACCGATGAGTTTCGGGTGCTCATGCGGTCTGTACGTGCGAGATGGAAGACGTCTTGGAACATCGGAAGAGGAACACACACTCATGGTCATCGTCGCTGGACACATCACGGTCGATCCTGGTCAGCGCGAGTCCTACCTCGCGGGCTGCACGAGCGTCGTCGAACAGGCGCGCCGGGCGGCCGGCTGCCTCGACTTCGCCATCACGGCCGACCTGCTCGATCCCGCCCGCATCAACATCTTCGAACGCTGGGAGTCGCAAGCGGCCGTGGAAACCTTCCGCAGCAGCGGCCCCAGCGACGACCAGAGCGCCGCGATGGTCTCGGCCTCGGTAGCCGAATACGACATCGCCGACGTGCGCTCCTTGACCGCGCCCGACCCGGCATAAGGCGGACCGCGACGGAACGACGCGGGAACCGGTGCGCCGGACGGAGACCACAGCGGCGGGAGCCGGCTCCGTTCGCCGCGCCGCGGCCAGCGCAAACGTGACCGACAACGGCCATGTACCGGTGTGACCATGTGACCACTGATCACAGAGTTCAACGGTGATGATGGGCACGCGACGAGCATCTGATGTTGATGCGAGCGCATCAGAACCGTTGGGACACACCGCTATGCATGGTTATCCCTTGGACTGGACCCTGGTCGACGTAGAGACCTCCGGGTTTCGCCCTACGGAACATCGGGTGCTGTCCATCGCGCTATTGGCGATCGGCGCGGATGGGCAGGTGACCGGCCGGTTCTCGTCTCTGGTGAATCCGGGCTGCGACCCGGGGCCCGTACACGTCCACGGGCTGACCGCGCAGAGGCTGGCGGGCTCTCCCAGGTTCGAGCAGATCGCCCCCGAGGTCGCCGCCCTTCTCCGCGGACGCGTGATGGTCGCTCATAACGCGCGTTTCGACTACGACTTCGTGGCTCAGGAGTTCGCCCGCGCCGGGCTGCGCTTACCGGTCGACCAACGGCTGTGCACCCTGGCCCTCAACCGGCGGCTGTCTCCTCCCACACCGAACATGCGCCTGGGAACGCTGGCCGCCCACTACGGCGTCGTCCAGCACAGGGCGCATGACGCGGCGGACGACACGCGCGTCCTCGCCGGTGTCCTGCACGGCTCGCTGACGGCCGCGGCCCGGCTCGGCCTCAGTCTTCCGCTGGTGCCCTGCCCGCCTCGCCGAGCTGGTACCCAGTCCCGGTATGCGACCCGTGCTCCCAAGGTCGCCTGCGCCCATCGAAACCCGGGGCGCCTCACCGCCGGGGGGCCGCTCGTCCAAGGCATGAAGGTCGCCATCACCGGGGATACCCGCGCGACCCGAGCCGAGCTCACGGCCAGGGCCGCCGCGGCAGGACTGAACATGATGTCCACGGTCAGCCGCCACACCAGCGCTCTCGTGACCAACACGCCGAGGCCCCCCAGCACCAAGACGCAGCGTGCCATCGCCGAAGGTGTCCCGATCATCGACGAGGCCACGTTTCTGCGCCTGTTGCAGGACGTCCGGCCTGGCATTTCGCACGAGCCGGCGACGGCCCCGCCACCGGGCGGCGTCCCGGCCCCGACGCCTCAGACTTCACCCCCGGCACGCCAGGCCGCGCGTCCGGCAGGCTCGGCCAAGCCCCTCTCCGGACGGCGCGTGCTCGTCTTGGGCGGCTCGCATCCCCAGGCCGCGGCCGGGCGGGCGCGCGTCACCGAACTCGGCGGCGCCGCCGCGGTGAACCTCTCCAGCAGCGTCACCGACGTCATCGTGCTCTCCGGCGGCGTTGACGACCGGCGCATCCCCCGGATCCGCTCACTCGGCCTACCGGTCCACGAGGAATCCTGGCTCGACACGCCGACGGCCGCGCAACCCGCCCAACGCGGGGCGACACCGACGCGTCCGGCGATCCTCACCCTGCCCCGGGGCGGTGCGACCGACCTCCCCGTCACGCCGCAGACGGCCACCTGGACGGTCACCGCGACCTGGGCGCACCGGGCAACCTGCGAGGTGGACGTCGTCGCCTTCGCCGTGGACGCCGACGAGCAGGTGTCCCGCGACGAGGACTTCGTGTTCTACGGGGCCACCGAAACACCCGGCGGGACCATCACCCTGTCCGCCGACGGCCCCGCCGAGCAGTCGATCACGATCGACGCGGCGAACCTGGGCCCGGCCGTGCACAAGGTCGTCATCGCGGCCGCCATCGACGGCACCGCAGCATTCGGCACGGTCGGCGCCGTTGAGATCACCGCCGCGCCCGGCAGCAGCGAGGCTCCGCTGGCGCAGGCCACTCTCGACGCCGCCACCACCGAACGCACCATGATCCTGGCCGAGATGTACCGGCGCGGCCCGTCCTGGCGCCTGCGCGCGATCGGCCAAGGCTACGACCACGGCCTCGACGAACTGGCCCGCGGCTACGGCGTCGACATCGACGACTAGCGCGGTGTCCACGAACGTTGGCCGGGTCGGCACTCGTTCACTTGCGGCGTGTTGCCCCTATGAGCGCGCCCGAAAGGGCAACACACCGCAAGTGAATTGGTGCTCTGGCGGGGCGGTATCCGAGTGATCGGGTGCCGCCCCGTTGACGTGCGGGGATGCGGGTTGACCTGCGGTTTCGGGTGCTGCGCGTCGGGTGCGGGGCATTGATCTTGTCTCACTGGTGCGCGCTGGTTGCCGCTGGTGCTCGCTGTTCACGGGCCATGTGCGGGCCATGGCCCGGAACGGTTGTCGCTGGCTACGGGCCGTCTAGGGCGCGGTCTATGGCCTTGTTGGCGCGGGTCTCGCTGAGCTGGCGTTCTAGGGGGTTGGTGCCCCAATCGGTGACGGCGATAAGGACTGTGCCGCATTGGTCGGCGTCGCAGCGTGGATGCCGGGCGGCGGTGTCGAACGTACGGACGGGGCGTTCTAGTAGTCGTCCGGCTTGGCGTCCGGCGGCGCGTAGGCGGTCGCGCTCGTCGGGTGAGTGGTAGGCGGTGCGGGTCTGCCCGGATCGCCTGAGCTGCTCGGCGATGACGGCGGCCAAGTCTTCGCTCATCGGGTCGTCCCTCCTGGCGCTCTGGTCCAGGATGGCGCGATGCGGGGGCGGGTGCCAAGTGCGCGATGGGAGCGGGCCGGCGGCCGCCTGTCGTGCGGGGCGGTAGGTGCACGTGGCGGTAGCGGCTGCCGGTCAGCGGCAGGGCTACGGGGGCATGCCGGGCGGGTTCTTTCCGTGCGCTGGCCCTGTGCTGTCGTGGGGAGTCGGGTGCGGGCTTGGGCGGGGCGGCGGGCTGCTAGCCTCGCGCGGCTCCGGGCTGCCGCACGGCTGCCCACATCAGGCCGGGGGCGGCCCGCCGGAGGGGTCCCCGCCCAAGCCCGCGCCCGGCGACCCTGCACCGACCTTGGCCCCGTGGGGGTCTGCGTGGGTGCGCACCCTGCTTAGTCCGCGCGACGGCGGCTTAGCGCGCTGACCGGGTCGCACACGCTCTTATGGGTAGAGCCCTACGCCGGAGGCGGGTCGTTGTAAGGGGTGGGGGTCGGGGTTGGTTGGGAACCGAAGTAGCCGGACCTTGTGCGCCTGCCGGGCGTTGAGCGGACGGGATGTACTGGGCGCGGGTCGACCGCTCGTGTCAGATGGTGAGAGTTCTTGGTGAAGACGACGCCGGACCGTTGGGAATCGAGGCTCATCGTGGCCGATGGTCCTTGCACAACAAGAGAGCGGCCACGGCGGACAGGGCCGTGAGGGCGGTGCACGCGTGCAGGGTGGCGGACAGTCCGAGGAAGGTGTGGGCGGGGCCAGCCAGCGCGGCGGCGGGAACAGCGGCGTTGGACCCCAGGGCATCGATGGCGTACAGGTGGGGCAGGTCACGGGCAGGGATGTGGTGCTGGACTGTGATGTTCCAGTTGATGATGAACATTTCGTAGCCGACCCCGGCGAGGAAGGCGGCGGCCAAGAGCACCGCAAGTGAGGTGCTGCTCGCGAGGAGGCTGAACAGGGGAGCTAAGAACAGGGTGACGGCCAGTCCGCTTTGGATGGGACGGGCGGGGTGGTGGCGCGCAGCCAAGAGCCCTCCGGCGAGGAACCCGGCTCCCTGCACAGCGATGATCTGTCCCCAAGGGGTGACACCGCCCAAGCGCTGATCGGCGAGGACGGGGCCGAGGGCCTCCACTCCCACCGCCAGGGCGGCGTTTATCAGAGAAGCGTGCAGGATGCACACCCATAGCCAGCGTTGTCCGGCGGCCAGACGGAAACCCTGGACGGCTGCCGGGATGAACCGTGGTGGTGCGGATTTCGAGTCTGGATCGGTGAGGCGCACGCGGGTGTAGGCGACGGCCGCTAGCAGGAAGGACAGTGCGTCGGCGGCTAGGACTCCTTGCGCACTCAAGAGAGCAACCAGTGCGCCGCTGGCGGCGGCCGCGCCGATGGCGGCGAGGTTGACGCCCAGTCGTAGTACCACGTTGGCCGGACGCAAGAGGTTCTTCGGGATGCTGCGGGGCAGTGCGCTGCTCGCGGCGGGGAAGAACACTGCTGCGGTCGCACCGCCGACCAGTTGCACGGCGATCACTGCCCATAACGGACCGTCTCGCCATAGCAGCAGGCATGTGGCGCTCTGGGCCGCAGCGGCGACCAGTGCGGTGCTGACCAGGAGCTTGCGAAGCGCAAACCGCTCGATGATCGCGCCCGCGATCAACAGGAAGGTCAGAACCGCCATTGCCCGACTGCCCAGAGCGGCACCCACGGCCCCAGGTCCATGACCGCGTTCCAGCAACGCGAAAGCGAGCGCGAGCGGGGCGGTGGCGCTACCTGCGGCGGAGATGAGCCGCGCGCAGGCCAGCCAGGCGAAAGTCCGGTGGCGCAGAGGTGCCACCAGAGAGTGGGAAGTAGGAGACACATCACAAGAAGGCACCCGGAAGAAAACTAGCCCCTGCTGTCAACCCCGGCTGAGGCAGTCGGCGCGGGTGGAAATCTTGCGGCTGCATCTGTCGAAGCGGGCGTCGGCTCCTTGCGGTCACAATGGCCTGCGGTGGGACGCACGCAGTGCCGAGCAGCCGGCGGCCGTGCTCGCGTGCCGGGGTGGAGCTGATCAGGGACGCAAGCACGGCTGCCGGTCGCGGAACCCTCGTCCATGGTCGCCCTTGGGAGCGGACCGTGCCGGGGGCTCGATGCGGCGGGCAGGGTGTCGGGAGGCTGTCAGGGCGTCGGCGGGCCGAGCCACGACGGCCGAAGGTCGTCGTGGTCTCGTGCCCGCCGATACGTCCCATGACGACGGTTCCGCTCGAACCTGTGCCGTCCGGTCGGCGTCACCCGAACCACCATGCGCGAAGGCGCGCGGCGGTGCGCCGCGCGCCTTGACCTAAGTGGGGAAAATCCTCACACGGCAAAGCCTCGCCCCAGCGGCCGGGGCATGCTCGGCGGTTTCAAAGGTTCAGTTCATCCCGCCTGATGCGTGAGACAAGTTCGGCGAAGTTCTGGGGGGATAGGGCTAGGTGTCCTGCCTCGGGCGCCTTCGAATCCCGTATGCCAACCGCGAAGGTGAGACGGGCCAACTCGACGCAGTTCGCTTGGCCGGTATCGGCGCTGCGGCTGGACTTTCTCCACTGGGTCACTGCTGAGCCTCGATCATCTCTTGGAATCTCGTGCGGGTGGCCTCGGGCGAGAGGGCACGCCCGCTAGTTCGATCAAACGCGACGGCGAGCCTACGCAGGTCGTCGGTCTCAGTCACCAGTCTTCCACGAGCAGGAGTCTCGACGAACCCGACCTCTCGCTCAGAAGTGGTGAAGAGGTGAAATGCCCCCTCAAGGCCGACCTGTAGGCCCACGTCGATCGGTACCAGGCGCAGGGTGACGTTGGGGAGATCCGCCACGTCTGTGAGCTTGGTGAGTTGGCCTTGGCGGAGGGTGGGCGGGATGACCGTGAGAGCAACCTCCGACAGCAGGATTGAGACGTAGGGGGGATTGGCTCGGGTGAGGACGGCTTGCCTCTCCATTCGCCGGTTGACCTGGTCCTGTACGTCTGGGACACCTGCGAGGGTGAACGCCTCGCGCGCGTACTCGGGGGTCTGGAGCAGCCCCGGCACGAAGGCCACGCCGTTCATGCGGATCACACTGGCCAGGGCCTCGTACTCGGCGAACGCGAGGAACTCAACCGGCGCCTGCATGGTGTCGGCGTAGTGATGGAGGGCAGCCAACAGCCCTCCGGTGTTCCACTCAGCGTCGAGAGTCCGGAGAGCCTCGATGGGTGGATGGTTCCGACCGGCCTCCCAATTCGAGACTGTCTTATGATCGGCAGCTACTAGCCGCCCTACGACGGCCTGAGACATACGGTGCTGCTGACGGAGTTTTCGCAGCGTGTAGGCCAGAAGTGACCAAAGACCAGCCATTGGGTCGATGGACTCAGCGGTACTAGACATGGACTCTCCGTGACTCTCGATTCTCTCGCGAGATAGGGCAAGGCTAACGCTTGGCGTGTGAGTCTGTGCCGCAGAACACAGACTTCGATGCACGGGCGGTTGAGCGATGACGACGGTCACGAGACTTGGCGAACTTGAGCTGAGCTTTCTCGCGGCGCGGGCGGCTTCGGGACGGGCGCGGTTCACACGTGGGGAGTGGGCGAGGTGATCGCGTTCAAGCCGGACGTCGAGAAGATCAAGGCGGCGCGGGATCACGTCGCGGAGATCGCCGCCGAGTGGCCTGTGGACGTGTATCTCGTGCGCGTGGTCGCTTCGGAGTTGGTCACCAATGCCATCCGGCACGCGGGTACGGATGAGGTGCGGGTGGACGCGTACACGGACGGTGACGTGTACGTGGTGGAGGTATGGGACGGCGACGGGACGCTTCCGGTGGTGTGCCCTCCTGGCGCTGACGAGTTGAGCGGCCGGGGGCTGATGATCGTCGGCGAACTTACGGCCCGGTGGGGCACCGTGCGCGATGAGGAGGAGGGCGGGAAGGTCGTCTTCGCGGAGTGGAGGGCTTCGTGAATTCGCCCGAATAGATCGCCGCTGACTCGCTCTATCAGAGTGCTGTGCTGCGGGTGTACGGCCCGTGGCTGTCCTGCGATGTCCTTCCCGGTCCGGAGCGTCGTAGGGCGCTCGCACGTGTCCGGCACGCCCGGCTGGTGCTCTCCATACGCGGCCTGGAACCTCCCCAGTGGCCGCCCGCAGAAGTGTCGTTCAACGAGACGGGATCCCCTTATGGCTAGCAGGAAACGGACGATCAACAGGCCGTTGATCACTGACGGTTGGGACTTCGGTCCTGGGCAGCTCATGACGCCCAGAGACGTGGCCGATACGTTCCGCGTCGAAGACGGCCCTGGGCCGGTGCTTGCCCCACCAAGCCCAGGGCCTAGCCCGACTGGAAGGAGTCGGACCCGTGGGTAATGGTACGGGTGGGCCGCTGGAGGAGCTGGCTGCGCAGCTCACGCAACGAGGGTGCCGGGCGACGGTGGACGGGGGCACGCTCTCGGCGTCGCTGGGGGCGCGTCGTGAACACGTGATCGTCTGCGACGGTCGGCGGTTCCGGTGGGGTGGTGAGCGCGGACATGTGCTCGGTGAGGTAGGCGCCGAGTCCGCTTCGGCGGATCGGGCGCTGATCGTGCTGAAGCAACTGTCCCGGTGGTCGTGATGAACGCCTACGGGGTGAGTGCGAACGTCGCGGCCGATGCGACGTTGGAGCGACTGAACATGCTCGTCCGGCTGATGACGGACTTGCGCAGGCTTGGGCGGGGGTCATGGCTGGCTCTCCCGATCACGGGAGAACCAGTTCTGTACGTCCGAGTCCGTTCTGGCGCCCGTCAAATGGCGGTCTTGGGTGTGCAGGACGGCGGCGGCTGGTCGTACGTGTGGGACGGGGGCCGCAAGGCCGCGGCGGACGGGACGCTCGTCGCGGCTCGGCAGATCGCCGGGGTGGCGCGATGATCGTCTGGGACGAGGTGCACACCGAGCGAGTGTGCTCGGGCGGGGCCCTGGACGTGCGGGAGATCCGGGCGCGGGTGCGGCGGACGCTGGCCGGTGCGCTGGCGGGCAGCCTGGACGGGTTCGACCTGGACGACGTGGACCTGATGGTCAGCGAGATCGCCACCAACGCGATCCGGCACAGTGCCAGCGGCAGGCCCGGCGGCGGGGTGTGGGTGACCGTGCTGGTGTCGCGGGAGCGGCTGCGGGTGGAGATCGAGGACGACGGCGGTTCTGCGGGGCGTCCGCTGATACCGGTACAGAGTGCGGGCTGGGACGAGTCCGGGCGCGGCCTGATGGTGGTGGAAGGGCTGGCGGAGCGCTGGGGGACGCTGCCGGGTGGCGACGGCCGGCACACGGTGTGGTTCGAGGTGGCGCGGTGAGCGGGAAGGGAGCGGTGGTCCAAGTTCTGCGTGGCGCGTGGGCGAGGCTGGCGCTGCGGGGTGCGGGGTCTGGTGAGCTGCTTCCGGAGCCTTACCCGGAGACGGTGTTCTTGTTCGCTGGGATGGCGCCGGGGGCGCGGAAGGCGTTGGAGGTGTTCCCGCAGGAGGCTCGGGCGTGGCGGACTTTGGCGGAGATGGAGGCGGCGCGGGCTCGGGTGTGGTCGGGGCAGGGGCGGGTGTGGGACGCGGGGGTGTGTGCCGGGCGGGCGCAGGCGTACCGGGCGGCGGCTGAACAGGTGGAAGACGTGCTCATCGAGTCGTTTGAGCTGTGGGAGGAGTACGAGCGGCAGGTCGGTGAGGGCGGGAGGTGACCGGGTCAGTGGGGGGCGTTGCCGGGTTCGTGTTCGATTTCTTGGCCGACTTCGGTGAGGGTTTCGCGTAGCCAGCGGTGGGCCGGGTCGGCCTGGTGGACGGTGTGGAACCAGAACGCCTCCAGGATCGGGACCGCCTCGAACGGGCAGGGATGCAGCCGGAACCCGCCGACGGCGGTGAGGCGGTGCGCCAGCCGTTCCTGGATGAGCGCGATCCTGGAGGTGCCGGGAATCAGGAACGGCAGGGACTGGAAGTTCTCCACGACGACCTCCACGTTCGGCTCGATGCCCAGCATGGTGAGCTGGCGTATCGCGAACGACGCGGCCGTCGGGCCGCGGAAGGCGGTGACCCAGGGCAGCGTTCCGAGGTGGTCCATGGTGATCCCGTCCGCCAGCGCCGGGTTCGCGGGGTCGGCGATGATGACCCATCGGTCGGAGTAGACGTCGGTGTACGGGTGGGTCGAGATGAAGCCGTGCGGCATGATCAGGCCGTCGGTGGAGCGCAGCGTCGCGTCGATGTCGTCGACCCTGGGGACGTTGATCTGCAGGAACCGGATCCGCACACCAGGGGCCGTGGCGGCGAGCCGTCGCATCAGGGGGTTGCCCAGGACGGTGAGGACGTAGTCGGAGGCGACGAGGGTGAACTCGCGGTCGCTTTCGGACGGATCGAACCGGGGCCGGGCGGAGAAGACGCGGTCGACGACGTTGACGGCGAGGGCCGTCGGATCCACCAGCGCGGTCGCCAGCGGGGTCAGCTCGTAGGTGTTGCCGACGCGGATCAGCAGCTCGTCGCCGTAGTGGCGGCGCAGCCTGCCCAGGTTGGAGCTCATCGCCGGCTGTGACAGGCCGACGCGCTGCCCGGCCCGTGTCACGTTGCGTTCCTCCAGCAGCGCGTGCAGGGCCATCAGGAGGTTCAGGTCCAGGCTCTCCACGGCGCCTCCATCCATCGCATGAATAGTTCCTAGACAAAGCATTGATTTCTCACATCGTTGCCCGTCAGGCACAGTGAGGGCAATCGCAACGGAGGCAACCGCCGTGGAAACCTATTCGACCTCGTCCGCGCGCTTCGCGCTCGGGACGTTCTCCGCCGACGGGATGCGCGTTCCCGGCATGGTCGTGGACGACCGCATGGCGGATCTGCGGAGTCACTGGCCGTCGATGGAGGCGCTGCTCGGGGACTGGGACGCGGCGCTCCCCGTCCTGGACGGCCTGGCAAGCTCCGCTGAGACGGTGTGGCTGCCGCTGTCCGACCTGGACGTGCTGGCGCCGTTCACGCCGGGGCAGGTGATCCAGTCCGGGGCGAACTACCGGACGCATGTCGTTGATCTCGCCGTTGCGCACCGCGACTTCACCGACCCGGCGGAGGAGGCGGCGGCCCGCGCCGAGGTCGGCGCGATGATGGACCGGCGGGCGGCGGAGGGGATCCCGTACCTGTTCGTGGGCCTGCCGAGCGCGGTCGCCGGGCCCTGCGACGACCTCGTCCTGCCCGGCTACAGCGACCGGCACGACTGGGAGCTGGAATTGGCCGCCGTCATCGGACGGCCGGCGTTCCGGGTGACGCGCGAGCAGGCCCTCGGCCACGTCGCCGGATACACGATCTGCAACGACGTCACGACCCGCGACCTGGTGTTCCGGCAGGACATGAAGGAGATCGGCACCGACTGGTTCCGGTCCAAGAACGCGCCGGGCTTCCTGCCGCTCGGTCCGTTCCTGGTCCCCGCCCATGCGGCCGGCGACCCGATGGACCTGCAGGTCACGCTGACGGTCAACGGCGAGGTCATGCAGGACGAGTCGACCAAGGACATGCTGTTCGACGTCGCCGCCCTCGTCTCCGCCGCGTCCCAGATCACCCGGCTCCGCCCCGGGGACCTGGTGCTGACCGGCAGTCCCGCGGGCAACGGCATGGCGTCCGGCCGGTTCCTGCGGGACGGCGACGTCATGGAGGGCACCATCACCGGCCTGGGCACCCAGCGCGTCGTCTGCCGGGCGGAGCGGTGAGCGCCGTCGAGGAGGCCATCGCCAAGGCCGCGCGCGAGTACTCCAACTGGGGACGCTGGGGTGAGGACGACGTCCGCGGCACCCTCAACTTCCTCGACGAGGCCAAGCGGGTGCAGGCGGCCGGGCTGGTCAGGCGGGGCGTGAGCTTCTCGCTGTCCCAGCGGTTCGACATGAACGGGCCTCAGCGCGGGTGGCGGCGGCGCACCAACCCCGTCCACACCATGCTCGACACCGGCGTCGATGCCGCCCTCGGCAAGCAGGGCTTCCCGCACGGGATCGGCGGCGCCGACGATGTGATCGCGATGCCGCTGCAGTGCTCCACCCAGTGGGACGGTCTCGGCCACATCTTCGACCGCGGCAACGCCTGGAACGGCCGTCCCGCCCAGGACGTCGTGACCAGCGACGGCGACCTGGTGACGGGCATCGAGACCATCGCCGACGTGGTCGCCGGGCGCGGTGTCCTCCTGGACGTCGGCCGCGTGATCGGCGACGGGGAACTGCCGGACGCGTTCGCCATCACCGAAGAGCACCTGGTCGCCACCGCCAAGGCACACGGCGTCGAGGTCGGACGCGGCGACATCGTGTGCGTCAGGACCGGGCAGCTCGCCCGCGTCCGCCGCGACGGCTGGGGCGAGTACGCCGGAGGGCCCGCCCCCGGCCTGTCGTTCTGGACGGCGGGCTGGCTGCACGGCACGGAGATCGCCGCGATCGCCACCGACACCTGGGGTTTCGAGGTGCGGCCCAACGAGTTCGAGGACGCCTTCCAGCCCCTGCACCAGGTCGTCATCCCCAACATGGGCCTGTTCGTCGGCGAGATGTGGGACCTGGACGCCCTCGCCGCCGACTGCGCCGCCGACGGCGTCTACGAGTTCCAGCTCGTCGCGGCGCCGCTGCCCGTCACCGGGGCGGTCGGCTCGCCCGTCAACCCCCTCGCGCTCAAGTGAGCGTCCGGCATTCGAACGGAGACCGCAGATGACGAACATCGGCAGCGTGCTGATCGTCGGTGGTGGGATCAGCGGCACGGCGCTGGCCATCCTGCTCGCCCGCGAGGGTGTCCGCGTCGACGTGGCGGAGGTGAAGCCCACCTGGTCCGCGCTGGGGTCGGGCATCACGTTGCAGGGCAACGCCCTGCGGGTGCTGCGCGAACTCGGCGTGTGGGAGCAGGTCCGGGCCGAGGGGTACGCCTTCGGGTCGGTCGGCATCACCAAGCCGGACGGTTCCCTGCTGTTCGAGCAGGAGGACATGCGGACCGGCGGCCCCGACCTGCCCGCGACCCTCGGCATGGACCGTCCCGACCTGCAGGCGATCCTCGTGGAGGCCGCCCGGCGGGCCGGCGCCCGCCTCAGCACCGGCCGCACCGTCACCGCCCTGGATCCGCTGACCTTCGACGACGGCACCACCGGCGACTACGACCTGGTCGTGGGCGCCGACGGCATCCACTCCGCCGTCCGCGCCATGATCGGCATCGACACGGGACCCGAGCCGGTCGGCATGGGCATCTGGCGCGTGCACGCCCGCCGGCCCACGTCGGTCGTGCGCACCGACCTCGCCTACGGCGGCCCCTGCTACATCGCCGGATACTGCCCGACCAGTGAGAACACGCTGTACGCGTATCTGGTGGAGAAGGCCCGCGACCGCACGTCCATCCCCGCGGCGCAGAAGGCGACGATCATGCGGGAGCTGGCCGAGCCGTACGGCGGCGCGTGGGACGAGATCAAGGGCGACATCACCGACCCCGACCGCGTCAACTACACCTGGTTCGAGTCGCTGCTGGTGCCGCGTCCCTGGCATCGGGGGAACGTCGTCCTCATCGGCGACGCCGTGCACGCGTGCCCGCCCACCCTGGCTCAGGGCGCGGCCATGTGCCTGGAGGACGCCTCCGTCCTGGCCGAGATGCTGCTAGAACACCGCGAGGTCGACGACACGCTGCTCACCGCGTTCGCCGACCGCCGGTACCCGCGCGTTCAGGCCGTCGTGGAAGGGTCGCTCCAGCTGGCCCGCTGGCAGATGGAACCCGCCGACGACGCCGACGTGCCCGGCCTCATGGCCCGCACCGCCGCGATGGTGAGCGAGCGGCCATGACCACCGTCGACGTCCACGCGCACGTCATCCTCCCGGCCGTCGAGCAAGCCGTCGTCGGACGTCCCGGGCTGGACGAGCACCGAGCGCTCGACCTCCGCCGCAACGGCGCCGAGGCGATGGCCGTGTCCGGGAAGATGGTCGGCGACCGCATCGCCAGGCTCACCGACGTCACCGCGCGGCTGGCCGACATGGACGCGACCGGCGTCGACGTCCAGATCGTCAGCCCTTCCCCGTCCCACTACCACTACTGGGCCGAACCGGAACTCGCCGAACGCGTCTACCGCCTGGCCAACGAGGGCACCGCCGAGCACTGCGCACGGGCGCCGGGTCGGCTGTACGGTCTGGGCCTCGTCCCGCTCCAGCACGCCGACATGGCCGTCCAGGCGCTCGACCATGCGCTTGACCTCGGCCTCAAGGGTGTGGAGATCTCCTCCCACGCCCCTGACCGCGACCTGTCGGACCCGGCCCTGGAACCGTTCTGGGCCCGCGCGGCCGAACGCGGAGCCGTCCTGTTCCTGCACCCGTTCGGCTGCACCCTGGACGAGCGGCTCGACCGCTGGTACCTGTCCAACATCGTCGGGCAGCCCACCGAGAACGCCGTCGCGCTCTCCCACCTGATCTTCTCCGGTGTCCTGGACCGGCACCCCGGGCTGAAGGTCGTCGCCGCCCACGGCGGCGGCTACCTGCCCACCCACATCGGCCGCGCCGACCACGGCCGGCGGGTCCGCCCCGACGCGCGGGGCTGCGCCGAGCCGCCCAGCGCCTACCTGCGGCGGCTCTGGTTCGACTCGCTCGTGCACGACCCCGGCGTCCTGCGCAACCTCGTGTCCGTCGCGGGCGCCGGCCAGGTCCTGCTCGGCTCGGACTACCCCTTCGACATGGGCTCCGGCGACCCGCTCGGCGACCTGCGCGCCGCCGGGCTGGCGCCGGACGACGCGGACGCCATCGGCGGCGCCAACGCCGTCGCGCTCTTCTCACTCAAGGACTGACATGCGACTCATCACCCATCTGCGGCACGTGGACCTCGCCGTCCCCGACTTCGCGCGCCAGCGCGACTTCTACTCCGGTGTCTGGGGCCTGACGGAAGTCGCCTCGGACACCGGGATCAGCTTCCTGGCCGCCGAAGGGTCGCCGGAGCAGTACATCGTCCGGCTCCGCCACGACACCGGCAAGCGGCTCGACCTGGTCGCGTTCGGCGCCGCGAGCCCCGAGGACGTGGACGCCCTCGCCGGGCGGCTCCGCGACGCGTCCGTCCAGCTGATCAGCGAGCCCGGCGAACTCGACACCCCCGGCGGCGGCTACGGATTCCGCTTCTTCGACCTGGACGGCCGGACGGTCGAGGTCTCCGCAGACGTCGCCGTCCGGGAGCACCGCAAGCTGGAGGCCAAGGAGGCCGTGCCCGTCCGGCTCTCCCACGTCGTGCTCAACGCGCCCGACATCGCCGCCACCCGCTCCTGGTACGAGACCCACCTGAACTTCGCGCTCTCGGACACGCTCGCGTCCCCGCACATGGGCGAGGTCATGCACTTCATGCGCTGCAACCCGCAGCACCACAGCCTCGCCATCGCCCGCGGCCCCCACACGTCCCTGCACCACATCTCCTTCGAGATGCGCGGCCTGGACGAGTACATGTACGGCACCGGACGGCTCATCCGCTCCGGCGCCCGCATGATCTGGGGGCCCGGCCGCCACCTCGCCGGCGACAACACCTTCTCCTACTTCCTGGACCCGCACGGCAACACCGTCGAGTACACCACCGAGCTGGAACTGCTGGACGAGGACACCTGGCACCCGTCCGTCCACGACTTCTCCCAGCCCGAGGTCAGCGACCAGTGGGGGACCGCCAACCCGATGAACGAGCTGATCGCCAAGGAATCGTTCAACGACCCCGACCGCGGCGTCTTCGTCGCCCCTCCCGTCTAGATGCGGTACGCCTCCTACATGCACCGGGGCCGACGGCGCTGCGGCGTCGTCCGGGGCGACGCCGTCCACCACCTCGACGTCCCCGACCTGCTCACGGTCATCGCGGCGGGGAGCCGCCCCGAGGCCGCGGGCCCGGCCGTCCCGCTGGACGAGGTGACGTTGCTCCCGCCGATCCAGCCGCCGACCGTCCGCGACTTCGTGTCGTTCGAGGAGCACGTCGAAGGGGTACGGCGCAGCGTCGGCGGCGAGGCGGGCGTCCCCGGCCAGTGGTACGCCGCCCCGACGTTCTACTTCACCAACCCCTACGCGATCATCGGCACCGGTGCGCCCGTCCCCATGCCGCCCGGATGCGAGCTTCTCGACTTCGAACTCGAAGTGGCCGTCATCATCGGGAGGGAGGGCCGCGACCTGACGCCCGAGCAGGCCCGCGACCATGTCTTCGGGTACGCGATCTTCAACGACTGGTCGGCGCGCGACCTGCAGTCAGCCGAGATGCAGGTCGGTCTCGGCCCGTGCAAGGGCAAGGACACCGCCACCACCCTCGGCCCCTGGATCGTCACCGCCGACGAACTGGAGCCGTACCGGGACGGCGACGGCTTCCTCGGCCTGGCCCTGTCCGTCTCCGTCAACGGCACCGAGATCGGCCGCGACCTGCTCTCCAACATGGGCTGGCCGTTCGAGGACCTCATCGCCTATGCCTCGCGCGGCACCTACGTCCGTCCCGGCGACGTCCTCGGCTCGGGCACGTGCGGCAACGGCGGCTGCCTGGCCGAACTGTGGGGCGTCAGGGGTGACCGGACCCCGCCCCCGCTCCAGGTCGGCGACGAGGTCACCATGACCGTCGAAGGGATCGGCACGATCACCAACACCGTCGCTGAGGGCGCCGCGCCCCGCCCGATCCCGGCCGCCCGGCCGCGACCTCGCAAGCGCCCGAGCTGACGACCGCACCAGGCCAGCCGCGTCCGGCCGGCCCGGTCAGGGGAGTTCGGCGAGGTCGCCGGCCGCGATGCGGTCCCGCAGGACGAACTTCTGGATCTTGCCCATGGCGTTGGCGGGGACGTCGTCGGCGAGATACCAGTGCCGCGGCGTCTTGTGGGGCGCGAGGACGGAGCGCACGTGGTCGTGCAGCTCGGCCGCGCTCGGCGGACGGCTCGCGTCGGCGGGCCTGACCACGGCGGCGACCTGCTCGCCCCAGTCCGGGTCGGGGACGCCGAGGACGACGGCCTGGGCGACTCCCGGATGGCCGGCGATCGCGGCCTCGATCTCACTCGGGTAGATGTTCTCCCCGCCCCGGATGACGAGGTCCTTGAGGCGGCCGGTGATGGTGAGGTAGCCGCGCTCGTCCATGACGCCCAGGTCGCCGGTGTGCAGCCAGCCGTCGGCGTCGATGGTCTGCGCGGTCGCGTCCGGCTGGTCGTGGTAGCCGAGCATGACCTGGTGGCCGCGGGCGCAGATCTCGCCCGCCTCGCCGACCGGCAGCGTCGAACCGTCCGCGCCGGTGACCTTCACCTCGACCTGCCACAGCGGCGTGCCGGCGGTGTGCAGCTTGTCGTCCGGGGCGTCGTCCGGGCTGGTCTGGGTGACGATGGGGCTCAGTTCGGTCTGCCCGTAGACGGTGGAGAAGCGCGCCCCGAACCTGCGCTCCGCCTCCTCGTTCAGCGCCGGGGGAACGGCGTCCCCGCCAGACATGATCACCGAGCAGGCATCGAGGTCGTAGCCGTCGAAGCCGGGGTGGGCGAGGAGGGCGGAGAACATCACCGGGACCCCGCCGAACACGTTGACCCGCCACTCCTGGAGGGCGTTCAGGACGAGTTCGGGGTGGAAGAACTGCGGCAGCACGAGCGTGCCCTTGCCGTGCGCGGTGCCCAGCACCGTCAGGCCGCAGCCCGCCGTGTGGAAGAGCGGGAGCGCGCTGCCCCAGACGCCGCCTTCGGGGAAGCCCGCGCGAGCGGCGACGAAGGCGGCATTGGTGACGAGCCCGCGGTGGTGCAGGACGGCGCCCTTGGGAAGCCCCGTCGTCCCGGACGTGTACTGAATCTGCGCGGGCCCGCCGGGATCGACGTCGGGCAGCGCGACGGGCTCCGCCTCCCGCACCCGGGCGAGCCACCCGTTGAACGAGATGACGTCGCGCATGAGGGGCAACCGTGGCCGGATCCGTTCCACCGTCGCGGCCATGTCCGTCCCCCGGAACGCGTCGGTGAGGACGACGGCGACCGCGCCCGACTGGGACAGGACGTGTTCGAGTTCGGTCTCCCGCAACGCCGGGTTGGCCGTCACCAGGACCAGCCCCGCCAGGGCGGCGCCGTACTGGAGCACCACCCACTCGGGGACGTTCGGCGCCCAGACGGCGATGTGCTCGCCCGGTTCGAAACGGGCGGCCAGCCAGTGCGCGGCGTGTTCGGCGTCGTCCAGAAGCTGGGCGTAGGTCCAGGTGCGGTCGGTGCGGTCCACCCCGGACAGGGACGCGCCGGGCGGGGCCGTCTCGACCAGCGCGACGCGTCCGGGCGCGACGGAGGCGGCCTCGCGCAGCAGGTCGCCAGGGGTGAGGTCCAGCACCGGCCGGGACGTGTCGGCCGGTCGGTACGACTGCGTGAGCATGGTCAGCCCTCCAGATCTTCGCGGGACGGGATGGGGCCGCCGCCTTCGGGGATCCAGCGGCCCGAGTCGCGCCACTTGACGGCCTCGTGGAACCCGTGCGCGGCGGCGAACTCCTGGAACCAGCGGCCCTCGGGCGAGTGGCGGGTGATGCCGTCGAACAGGGTCGCCAGGATCTGGGTGCCGTGCAGCCCCATGTTGTCGTAGGCCTGGTTGATCATGAGCTTCTGCATGGCGAGCTGGTTGACCGGCACACCCGCGACGCGGTCGGCCAGTTCCTCCACCCGCGCGTCCAGCTCCCCGAGCGGCGCCGACTCCAGCACCAGGCCCCATTCGGCGGCGGTGCGGCCGTCGATGGTGTCGCCGGTCAGCAGCATCCGCTTGGCGCGTTCGGCGCCGAGCCGGTACACCCACATCGCCGTGGTGGGGCAGCCCCAGACCCGCGCGGGCATGTAGCCGATCCGCGCGTCCTCGGCCATCACGACCATGTCGCACGACAGCGCGATGTCGCTGCCGCCCGCGACCGCGAAGCCGTGCACCTTGGCGATGGTCGGCTTGAGCGAGCGCCACAGCGAGAAGTAGTCGTCGGTGAACTCCTTCATGACGGCGTAGTCCTTGATCGGGTCCCAGACCGGGTCGCCGCCGCCCGACCCCTGGGTGCCCTCGCCGTCCTCGGCGGAGATCTTCAGGTCGTAGCCGGAGCAGAACGCCCGTCCCGCCCCCCGGAGCACGATCACGTGGACGCGGGGGTCGGTGTTGGCGCGCTTGACCGCCGCGGCCAGCTCGCCCGGCATCCGGAAGTCGATCGCGTTGAGCCGGTCGGGCCGGTTCAGCGTCAGATACGCCTTGCGGTCCTCGACCTCGTACAGCACCGTCGGTTCTTCGGTCATGGTCTCTCCTCCGCGGACGGGTCGGTCAGAAGCGGCCGGACGACCTCGATCCACCGCTCCAGCAGCGCGTCGCCGCCGGTGCCGTCGCGGTAGAGCGCGTCCGAGATCGCCATGCCGCGCAGCATCTGGACGGTCAGTTCGGCGACGAGCGGATAGGACGGTGCGGCCGTCACGTCCGGGCCGAGCACCTCGCCGATCACCCGGTACAGGTCGCGCCGGGCCGCACCCTCGGCGCGTCTGAGGACCTGCCGCAGCCGCGGATTGGTCCGCGCGACCGCCCACAGCTCCAGTTCGGCGCCGAACGCCGGCCGCCGCAGCGCCGCCCGCAAGACGCGGACCGACCGCAGCAGGCCGTCCTCCGACGGCGGGGCGGCGGCCAGTTCCTCCTGGACGGCGTCCTCGTTGCGCTGGACGAGCCGTCCGACGGCGGCGCCGAGAAGTTCCTCGTGCGTGGGGAAGTGGTGCAGCAGCGCACCGCGGCTGACTCCGGCCCGCCGCTGGACCTCCAGCGTCGTCGTCGCCGCGACGCCCTTCTCGACCAGCGACTCCACCGCCGCGTCCACGAGCAGCCGCCGCGTCGCGGCCCGCTGTTCCTCCCGCTTGGACACCGCGCCCCCTCATCGACAGTCAGAACTGACTGTGAATAGACTCTCACAGTCACCGCTGACGGTCAATGGGACGAAGGTCCTCTCACCTCCGGACCGACGCCTCTCGTCCGGGTAAGGCCCACGAGGAACGCTGAAGGTGGACCCGAGTCGGAGTCTCAGCAGCCGGGAGGACACATGAGCGCAGAGCCGATCAACGGCGTCGTCGTCGGTTACGACGGTTCCGAAGGCAGCGTGCGGGCCCTGGACTGGGCCGCCGATGCCGCCCGTGCGCGGGACCTGCCGCTGACCGTGCTGCACGCGTGGGACGTGTACCTCGGGGGCCCGCTGGCCGTGCCCGTCATCGATGTGCAGGCCATCGCGGAGGAGACCCTCAACGACGGCGTCGAGCATGTCCGGAAGGCCGCCCCCGAAGTGCGGGTGCGGACGGCGCTCGTCCGCGGGCAGGCGGCCGCCATGCTGATCGACGCGGCGGAGACGGCCGACCTGATCGTGCTGGGCCCGCGCGGCCTCGGCGGGTTCGCCGGGCTGCTGCTCGGCTCGGTCGGTGCGCAGGTCGCCGCGCACGCCGCATGCCCGGTCGTGATCGTCCGGGGCGGCGGACCGGACGAGGGGGCGCGGCGAGTCGTGGTCGGCGTGGACGGTTCACCGGCCTCCAGGGCGGCGCTGAAGACAGCCTTCGCGGCGGCCGATGCCCGCGGGCTCTCCGTCCGCGCGGTGGTCGCCTGGGAGTCGGTGCCCGTGAAGGAGCTGCCGCCGCTCGCGGACGAGGCCGGACTGCGCGACGCGGCCGAGAGGCGGCTGGCCGGGCTGATGATCCCCTTGCGGGAGCTCCACCCCGGGGTGGACGTCGAGACCGAGGTCGTCGCCGGGGCGCCCCGGGACGTCCTGATGGAGGCGGCGGGCGACGCGCGCCTGATCGTCGTCGGCTCGCGGGGACTGGGCGGCGTCCGCGGGCTGCTGCTCGGGTCGGTCAGCCACGCGCTGGTCCATCACGCGCCCTGCACGGTCGCGGTGGTCCACGCGCCCCGGGAGCGCTAGCCGAGGGCCAGGACCCGCATGACCAGGCGGGCGGTGCGGCCGCCCTCCTCCTCCGCGATGGCGAGCGCGGTCCGCACGTCGAGATCGTCGAGCAGGGCGCGGGTCGCGGCCACCTCCGCCGTGGTCGACGACGCGCGGCGGCCCGCGCTGAGATGGAGCGCGTCCAGCCGTGCCGTCGCGGAGTCGAGGGTGCCGGCGGTGTAGTCCCAGTCCTCCCGCCAGGGGGCGGTGATGAGCATGAGCCGGACGGCCGTGGCCGGGTGGTCCCGGATCAGCTCGGAGACCAGGACCAGGTTGCCGGTGGACTTGGCCATCTTCGCGCCGTCCACGCGGACCATGCCCACATGCAGCCAGGCGCGGGAGAACGGCCGGACGCCGGTCAGCGCCTCGGCGAGGGCGGCCTCGTAGGCGTGGTGGGGGAACCGCAGGTCGGCGCCGCCGGAGTGCAGGTCGAGCGCCGGGCCGAACGTCGTCATGGCCATCGCGGCGCATTCGGCGTGCCAGCCGGGCCGTCCCGCGCCCCAGGGGCTGGGCCAGGCGGGTTCCCCGGAATTCGAGGGCCGCCAGACGGCGACGTCGAACGGATGCTCCTTGCCGGGATCCTCGGGCTCGTCGCCGTACTCGGCCAGGAGGTCGCGCGCCTGCCGGTCGTCCAGCCCCGCCCGCTCCGGGACGTCGGCGCCGCGGAAGTAGACCCCTCCGTCGCGGACGTAGGCATGGCCGGACGCGAGGAGTCCCTGGGCGAGCGCGATGACCTCCCTGACGTGGTTGTGCGCGCGCGGCTGGTGGTCGACGGTGTGCACGCCGAGGGCCTCCAGGTCGCGTTCGAAGTAGAACTGCTGGACGGCGGCGAAGCTGTCGTACGGGCTGCCGGCACGGTCGGCGGCCTGGTTCAGCACGTCGTCGACGTCGGTGACGTTGCGGCAGACGAGCACGTCTGCCCCCGCATGGCGCAGGACGCGGGCGGCGACGTCGGCCCACACGAATGTCCGTGCGTGACCGAGGTGGGTCGCGTCGTACGGGGTGATCCCGCAGACGTACATCCGGGCGGGGCCGGCGACCGGCAACGGGCGGCCGCCGATCCGGAGGGTGCGGTCCGGTGCGTTGAGATCCACGGGAGAACTCATACCCAGGCCCGCCGGGAAAAGGCGCCGTCACGTGGCTCCCCGGCCGCGTTCCCGGGGTGGCGGGCCCTTTGACACGGCCTCTCACCAGCGCGTTCGCACTTGACGAGATGGCGTCTCGCAATGTATAACACTCGCAAATCTGGTGCGAGGAGCTGAGCGAATGACGATCACCTCGAACTCCGTCGATTCCAAGGCCACGATGCTCGCGGTGGACGGCCTCGCGAAGTCCTATCCGAACAAGAAGGGTGCCGTCCGGGCGATCGAACAGGTGTCCTTCACGCTCCGCGAAGGTGAGTTCGTCTCGATCGTCGGCCCGTCCGGATGCGGCAAGACCACCCTGCTGAGCTGCATCGCGGGCCTCCTCCCGCCCACCGGGGGCAGCATCGAGCTCGGCGGCCAGGCGGTCACCGGGCCGCCGCCGGGACTGTCGGTGGTGTTCCAGGACTACAGCAGGTCGCTGTTCCCCTGGCTCAGCGTGGAGAGCAACGTCGGGCTGCCCATGAAGTCGGCGCGTGCCCCCAAGGCGGACGTCAAGCGCGACGTGGCGAAGCTGCTGACCGAGGTCGGCCTCGACCCGTCCGTCGGGGGCCGCTACCCCTGGCAGCTCTCGGGTGGCATGCAGCAGCGCGTGGCGATCGCCCGCGCGCTGATATCGCACCCGAAGGTACTGCTCATGGACGAGCCGTTCGCCTCGGTCGACGCGCAGACCCGCACCGGCCTGGAGGATCTGCTGCTGCGGGTTTGGGAGGAGTACAACAAGACGATCCTCTTCGTCACCCATGACATCGACGAGGCGGTTTATCTCTCCGACCGGATCGTCGTGCTGTCCAGCAGCCCGTCCAGCGTCGTCACCGAACTCGAAGTGCCGCTGCCCCGGCCTCGCGACCAGTTCGCCAGCAAGGAGAACCCCATCTACGCCCAGCTTCGGGCGGAGGTCTTCCGCCTGGTCATGAAGGACATGCCGGCCGCCTAGCGCGATCAGGGAGACAGATCCGCGCCGCCTGGGAACGTCCGGCGATATGTACTAGCCGTGCTTCGGCCACTGACGAGTAGTGGCCGAAAATTGAATCCTCACGTCGGGTGAGCGTTCGTGGAGAACATTCGATCCGGCGCATATACGCCTGCCCTTCATCGGCCGTCAGCCGTCGCTGCCGGCCGTTGTCGTATTGGGCCGGGCATTCGGACGCCGGGGAAATTCGACAGGGCTTTTGTTCGGCTGTGACCCTTGACACTAAGAAGAGGGCCGCCATACCGTCACTCGCAACGCCATTACGTCCTCCGAGATGAGGACCTGGTCTTCGAGCAGAGCTGGAGTCGGCGTGACCCCTTCCCCTCCGACCGGACGGTAGCGATGTCCTCCACGTCCGCTGAGACCCTCGACCACGCCCCCGACAACGTGCGGGCCGCCGCCGGCGGGCCCGCAGGCCCGCTGTCCAGGGCCCTGCGTTCCCCGCTGGCACTGGGCGCGCTCGGTGTCGGCGCCGTGGTCGCCCTATGGCAGCTCGCCTCCACCCTCGGACTCGTGGCGGCCGAATCCCTGCCGGCCCCGTGGACGGTGGCGCTGCGGATCAAGGACCTCGCGGCGAGCACGGACTTCCGGCTCCAGGTGCTCGACACGGTGTGGACCTGGCTGCTGTCGATGGCCGTCACCATCGTCGTCGCGGTGCCGATGGGAATCCTGCTGGGGACGGTGGCCGCGCTGTACCGCCCGACGGTCACGGTGGTCCACGCCCTGCGTTCGGTGCCCGCCACGGTGTTCATCCCGGCGTCGGTGCTGCTGTTCGGGCTCGGGCTCACCATGAAGCTCGCCCTGACGGTCTTCGCGATCTTCGGTCCCGTCCTGCTCAACGCGGTGTACGGCGTCCACAACACCGAACCCCAGCTGCTGACCGTCGCGCGCAGCATGCGATGGACCCGGATGCAGATCCTGCGCCGCGTGGTACTCCCGTCGGCGCTGCCGTCCATCGTCACCGGCATCCGGGTGGCCAGCGGCATCGCGCTGATCGTGATCGTCAGCGTCGAACTGCTCGGCGCGAGCTACGGCATCGGCACCGTCATCGTCAAGTACCAGGGCATTCCACGGCCCGACTTCGTGTACGCGGGGGTGATCCTCGCGGGCGTCCTCGGGTGGCTTCTCTACACCACGCTGGCGGCCGTCGAGCGGCGCACCCTGCCGTGGACGCGGCGCGGGGCCGATTCAGGGGGGCGGTCATGACCGAGACGCCGAACGCCGGCCGGACCGCCGGCCCGACGACCGCGGCCGCCGCCGGCCCCGCATCGCAGCGGCCCCTTCTGGCCGGCCTGACCAGGGCGACGTCCTCCGCGGGGACGGCGGCGGGCCGCGCGTTCGCCTACTCCTGGATGGTCGTGCTGCTGCTCGTCGCCTGGGAGGTGGCGTCGCGGATCTACCAGTCGCCGTACTTCCCGACGTTCACCGACAGCGCCGCGGCGTTCTTCACGAACTGGTTCGTCGCCGACGCCTCGCGCGGCTTCGTCACCGAGCAGTTCACCACCGACCTCGGCTCGAGCATGTCGCGCGCCGCGCAGGGATGGCTGATCTCGGTGGTCATCGGCCTCTGCGCGGGCATCGCGCTCGGCGTCTCCCCGCGGGCCGCGGCGACGGTCAACCCGCTGATCCGGTTCGGGATGTCGATCCCGGCGACGGCGCTGCTCCCGCTCGCCGTCGTCTTCTTCGGCATCACCGACGAGATGAACGTCTCGCTGATCGTCGTCGGCACGGTGTTCCCGATCCTGATCAACACCATGGACGGGGTCCAGGGCATCGACCGCACGGTCATCATGACGGCGCGGAGCATGCGCATGGGCAGGCTCCGCTACTTCTTCGTGGTGCTGCTGCCGGGCGCCAGCCCGCAGATCATCAGCGGCCTGCGGGTCAGTCTCGGCATCGGTCTCATCCTGATGGTCGTCTCGGAGCTCTTCGCGGCGACCAACGGCATCGGTTACTACATCGTCCTCGCGTCCCGCCAGTTCCGTTATGTCGACATGTGGAGTGGTGTGCTGCTGATCGCGGTGATCGGCCTGCTCCTGAACGTCCTGTTCGCGCTCGTCGAAGCGCGCGTCCTCCGGTGGCACCGGGAGTCGCGCAAGCGAGCCGGCTCGACGTGATCCGCAGACAGCCGCGCCGGCGGGAGAACGCCGGCCCGGCCACATCGATCCTTGAGGAGTTGGACATGCCAACGAAGCGCTCTACTCCAGAGTCACGCGGCGGAGACCGCCCGAACCGGCGCTCCAGGATGACGTGCCTGATCGCCGTCGGGGCGGCGGCCGCGATGCTGACCGCCGCCTGCGGGTCGCCGGGTTCGGCGGCGGACGGCGTCGACGGCGCGGACGGCGCGACCGGCCAGCTGAAGGTGACCACGCTGAGCCTGTGCAACGAGATCTCGGTGCTGTGGGCGCAGAAGAAGGGCATCTTCGAGAAGAACGGGCTGAAGGTCGAACTGGTGAAGGCCGGCGGCGGCGCCGCCGGGCTCGCCGCCGTGCAGGGCGGGTCGGCGGACCTCGCGTTCACCAACCCGTTCTCCACGATGCTCGCGATGAACAGCGGTATCGACCTCAGGTGGGTGGCGACCGCGTACGGCACGCCGAAGAAGGGGGAGACCCCCTCGAACGCGGTCCTCGTCAAGGAGGACTCGTCGATCCGGAACGGCAAGGACCTCCAGGGGAAGACCGTCGCGGTCAACGAGCTCGGCGGGATCAACCAGATCATCGTCCAGCAGTTCGTGACGGACGCGGGCGGCGACCCCAAGAAGGTCAAGTTCGTCGCGCTGCCCTTCGGTGAGCTGGCCTCGGCCGTGGCGTCGGGCAAGGTCGACGCCTCCCAGGCGCCCGAGCAGTACTCGAACACTCCCGGGGTGCGCAGCCTCGGGGACCCGTACATGCAGGTCGGCAAGGACAGGTGGCTGGTCTTCGCCGGCTACGTCGGGACCGCGAAGTTCGTCGACGAGAACACCGAGTCGATGAAGAAGTTCCTGGCGTCGCTGAAGGAGTCCAACACCGCGATCAACGACCCGGCCAACAAGGACGAGAAGTACAAGATCGAGGCGGCGCACTGCGGCCAGGACGCCGGGAAGCTGGCGACCGACCCGGAGAACCCCTACTTCGCGGACGTGCCGATGGACGCCATGAAGCAGATGGCGCAGATCCTGGTCGACCAGGGCCAGACCGACAAGCTTCCCGACGTGGAGAAGCTGGTGCCCGAGTACTCCCGGAGCTGAGGAGCCCATCGCGATGGGACGGGGTTCCGGCACCGGGTCGCGCGGCGGCGGGATCGGCGGGGGGCCGCCGGACGGCGAGTCCCCCGTCATCCAGTCGGTGCAGCGCGCCGCCACGGTTCTGAACGCCTTCACGGTGAGCCGTCCGCGTCTCACCCTCGGTGAACTCACCGCGCGGCTCGGTGTCAGCAAGCCGACCGCGCACCGCTACACCAAGGCGCTGCGGGCCGCGAACCTGCTGCGTTTCGACGCGGCGGCGGGGCTGTACTCGCTCGGGCCGCAGATCCTCACCCTGGCGGCGGCGGTGCGTTCCGGTCATCCGATCATCAGCGCGTCCGGGCCGTTCCTGGAGGAGCTGGTCCGCGAGGTGAACGAGACGGTGGTGCTGAGCGTGTGGGACGGCGAGGGGCCCATCGTGGTGCGGGTCGACGACAACGCCAACAGGCTGGTGCGGATCAGCATCCGGGCCGGTTCGCGGCTATCGCTCGAATCCGCGCAGGGCCGGCTGTTCTGCGCGTTCCTGGATCCGCCGGCCGTCCCGGGACTGCCGGGACGGCTGCGCAGGTCACGCGAGCTGCGCAGCGAACTGGCGGACATCCGCGCGAAGAACATCGCGACGAACACACCCCAGGCCACGGGGGTCCGCACGATCGCGGCGCCGGTCTTCCAGGACGCGTGCATCACGGCGGCCATCGCGATCGTCGGCACCACCGTCACGGTGCCGCCGGACACCGGCTCGCCCATGGCGAGCGCACTCGCGCGGGTCGCGGCGAGCCTGACCAAGGAACTCGGCAGCACCGGCACGGCCGGCTGAGCCCACCGGCGACCGTCCCACCTACCTGCCCAGCTACGTGCCCACCTACGTGAACAGGAGTTTTCACCATGAGCGCCGACCTCGCGCTGCACAACGCGGAGCTCGTGACACCGACGGGCCGCATGCACGCCGGTGTCGCGGTGCGCGACGGCAAGATCATCGCGATCGGCCGCGACGCCGACCTGCCCGCGGCCGACGAGACCATCGACTGCGGCGGCCGTCCGGTCCTGCCGGGCATCGTCGACCCGCACGTGCACCTGGGCGGCGGGGTGCCCTACGAGGAACTGTGCGAGACCGAGTCGGTCTCCGCGGCCGTCGGCGGCATCACCACGCTGCTGCAGTACAAGCGCAGCGCCACCTCGCTGCTCGACACGTTCGACAAGGAACGGGAGATCGCGGCCGCCCACAGCTCGTTCGACACCGCGTTCCACTTCATTCTCAACTCGATGGCCCAGATCGAGGAGATCCCCCAGTACGCCGAGCGGTTCGGCGTCCGCAGCTACAAGTTCTACATGGGCGGCTACCCGGAGGGTAATCCCATCGGCCTGGTCACCGTCTCCGACGCCGACCTCTATGAGGCCATGGCCCGCATCCGCGAACTCGGCCCGTACGCGCGGTGCATGGTGCACTGCGAGGACGACTCCCTGGTGGAGCACCTCACCGAACGGGTCAAGGCGAGCGGCCGGAACGACCTGGCCGCCTACACCGACTCGCGGCCGGGTTTCGTGGAGGAGCAGGACATCCTGCGCGCGATCTGGCTGGCGGAGCTGCAGGGATGCCCGCTGTACATTCCGCACACCACGATCGGCGCCGGCATCGACGCGGCCCACGAGGCGGGTGAACGCGGCGCGGACGTGGTGCTGGAGAGCTGCCCGCACTACCTGGCCCTCACCATCGACGACCAGCGGCTCGCCGAGCAGGGTGCGGGCGTCGGCAAGGTCGCCCCGGCGCTGCGCGGCGAGGAGGACCGGCTCCGGCTCTGGGACGGCATCCGCGACGGAAGCATCCGGACGATCGGTTCCGACCACGTCCCGCTGGTGAAGACCGGCGCGGCCCTGTGGGAGGAGAAGCCGGGCTTCGCCGGGCTCGCGACGATGCTGCCCGTGGTGCTGACCGAGGGCGTGCTGAAGGGCCGCATCGAGCTGGAGCACGTCGCCGCCGTGATGGCGGAGAACCCGGCCCGCGTGTTCGGGCTCTACCCGCGCAAGGGCGCCATCGCCGTCGGCGGCGACGCCGACTTCGTCGTGGTCGACCTCGACACCGAACGCGTCGTCGGCCCGGACGTCACCCGCAGCAAGTACACCAGCGCGTTCGAAGGGATGGCGCTGAAGGGCTGGCCCGCGATGACGATCAGGCGCGGCGAGGTGCAGCTCCGCGACGGCGAGGTGTCGGTGCGGCCCGGATCGGGCCGGGTGCTGCGCCCGTGACGAACGCAAGAGACGAGCCGTACGGAGGAACGACATGCCGCTTGACGTGACACTCGACCCGGCCGATGTCGGACTGCTGGTCATCGACCTGCAGAACGGCTTCTGCCACCCGGACGGCGCCCGCGGGCGCGCGTTCGGGGCGCAGAGCGTGGCCAAGCCGCGCGAAATGGTCCCGCACGCCCTGAGCCTGACCGAGCGCTGCCGCGCCGTCGGCATCCCGGTCTGGTTCACCCGGCAGGTGCACTTCCCCGGTGACCACGGCCGCCGGCGCCGCCGTATCCCGTCGCATCTGGACCGGCGCGGCGTGAAGCTCGAACTGTGCCACCAGGGCACCTGGGACGCCGAACTGCTCGACGAGGTCAAGGAGCGCGTCGTCAGCGACGACGAGATCATCGTCAAGCACCGCGCCAGCGCCTTCTACAACACCCGGCTGGAGAGCGTGCTGCGGATGAGCGGTGTGCAGGTGCTGGTCGTGGCGGGCACGACGACGAGTTTCTGCGTCGACTCCACCATCCGTGACGCCTACGCACGCGATTTCGACGTCGTGGTTCCGGCGGAGTGCGTGGCCGACACCGACGACGCCGCCCACGCGGCAGTGCTGGCCAGCACCGAACGCTTCCACGGCGTCGTCACCACGGCCGATGAGCTGTTCGCCGCGCTCCGGCCGGCCCCGGCCCCGGCCCCGGCCTCGGCTCCGGTCCCGGCGCCGTGACGGCCCGGCGGGAGGCACGGCGATGACGACACTCGACGTCAACGGCGCAGCGGTGGAGGTCGACGCGCGGCCCGGCGAGGCGCTGCTGCCGGTGCTGCGCGGCCGGCTCGGGCTGCGCGGCGCGAAGGAGGCGTGCGGGCGCGGCGAATGCGGGGCGTGCACCGTCCTGCTCGACGGGGTCCCGGTGATGTCGTGCGTCCTGCTGGTCGAAGAGGCGGCGCACGGGCGGGTCACGACCGTGGAGGGGCTGGCGGACGCGCAGCGTGAACTGCGCCGCGCGTTCGCCGAGGCGGGCGGATTCCAGTGCGGGTTCTGCACGCCGGGCCAGATCGTCCGGGCGGCCGCGCTGCTGGACGCGGCGGCCGGACTCAGCGATGCGGAACTGCGGCACGCGATGTCCGGCAACATCTGCCGCTGCACCGGCTACACGCAGATCATCGCCGCGATCCGGCGGGCGGCGGCGGACCGGGAGACCGCATGACCTCTCCTCGGGCGCCGCGGGTCGTCGGCACGAACGTGCCCGCGAAGAACTGGGACGAGCGGACCTCGGGCACCGACGCCTACGCCGGCGACCTCGAACCGCCGGGGACGCTGACCGCGTGGGTCCTGCGCTCGCCCCACCCGTACGCGCGGATCCTGTCCGTGGACACCGGGCGGGCGCGCCGGATGCCCGGCGTCCACGCCGTGATCACCGCGGCCGACCTTCCGGCGGACGCCGCCTACATCCACGCCGAGGGGCCCTACTCCGACCGCCGCCCGCTCGCCCGCGGCGTCGTCCGCTACGTCGGCGAGGAGGTGGCCGCGGTCGCGGCGGAGACGCCGGAACAGGCCAGGGCCGCCGCCGAGGCGATCGTGGTGCGGTACCGCCGTCCCCGGCGGTGGCCGCCGCTGACGATCGACGCGGCGTCGGCGCGGCGCGCGATCCGGCTGCACCGCCGGTCGTCCGGCGAGCCGAACGTGTCGGTGCACGACAAGGGGCACTGGGGCGATCCCGAGGCCGGCCGCGCCGCCTCCACCGTGTCCGTGGAGGGCACCTTCCATTACCCCCGGGTGTCGCACGCCTGCATGGAGCCGAACACCACGCTGGCGCACTGGCACGCCGACACCGGCGTCCTCGAACTGTGGACCTCGACGCAGGCGCCGTGGTTCATCACGACCGAGGTCGCCCACGTGCTGGGCCTCGACCCCGAGCAGGTCGTCTGCCGCGACGTCGCCGTCGGCGGCGGGTTCGGGTCGAAGTCGAAGGTGTCCGAGCACGAGGCGCTCGCCTCGGCGCTGTCGATGGCGGCCGGGCGGCCCGTCCGGCTGGCGTACTCGCGGGAGGAGGAGTTCGGGGCGACCAAGCCGCGGCACGCCTTCCGGGTGCGGCTCCGCTCGTCCGCCGACGACACCGGCCGGCTGCGCGCCCTGGACGCCCGGCTCGACGTCGACAACGGCGCGTACAACCACTACGGCCCGTCCATCATGAAGGTGGGCGTCAAGACGCTCGGCTCCATCTACCGGCCGGACGGCGTCAGCTGGGACGCCCGGCTGATCGACACGGCGCTGCCGCCCGGCGGCCAGTTCCGCGGCTACGGCAGCCCGCAGGTCGCGTTCGCCATGGAGTCGCAGGTCGACGAGCTGGCCGAACGGCTCGGCATCGATCCGATCGACCTGCGGATGCGCAACGCCAACGAGCCGGGCACCACCACGATGTCGGGCGCCCGCCTCGGCTCCGCCCGGCTCGCCGAATGCCTGGCCGCCGTGCGCGACGCGATCGGCTGGGACGACAAGCGCCGCGACCGCAGGCCGCTTCGCGGGGTGGGCGTGGCGTGCGGCATGCACGGCAGCGGCTCGTACGCGCACGGCGGCTCCAACCGCAGCGACGCCATCGTGGACCTGTTCGAGGACGGCCGCGTCCGGGTGCGGTTCGGCGGGGCCGACGCCGGCACCGGCCAGCGCACCGTCCTGGCCCAGATCGCCGCGGAGGAACTCGGCGTCCACGTGGACGACGTCGACGTGCTGATGGCCGACGGCGAACTGACCCCGTTCGACATGGGCGCCTGGTCGTCGCGCGGGACGCACATGGGCGGCCACGCCGTGCGCAAGGCCGCCGCGGAACTCGCCGAAACGGTGCGCGGGCTGGCGGCGGAGAAGCTCGGCACCGACGACATCCGTTTGGACGGAGGCCGCGCGCACGCCCCGGACGCCGACATCGGCCTCAGCGACCTGGTCGCGCTGTGCCCCGACGCACGCGACGGCATGCTCAGCAACGAGGCGTCCTACGTCGACCCGCGGATGGAGACGTTCGGGGGCGGCAACCCCCGGCCGAACGTCTCGGCCAGTTACACCTTCGCGGCCCACGCCGTCGAGGTCGAGGTCGACCCCGCCACCGGGCGGGTGCGCGTCCTGGACTACGTCGCGGCGCACGACATCGGACGGGCGATCAACCCGGTGATGGCCGAAGGGCAGGTGATCGGCGGCGTCGCGCAGGGGCTCGGCGCCGCCCTCGGCGAAGAGCTCATCTACGAGTCCGGCCGCCCCGTCAACCCGGCCTACATCAACTACGCCCTGCCCAGGGCGGCCGACCTGCCCCCGGTGCGGGTCGTCCTGATCGAAGGGGACGAGGAGGCCGGGCCGTACGACGCCAAGAGCGTCGGCGAGATGCCGATCGTGCCGCCCGCGCCCGCCGTCGCGAACGCGGTGTACGACGCGATCGGCGTGCGCATCCGCGACCTGCCGATCACCCCGGACAAGGTGCTGCGGGCCCTGGCCGAACGCGACGGCCTCCCCGCCCGCCGGCACCGGCTGGCCGCGCGGCCGTCGCGGTGGTGGATCGAGCTGCTTCGCCGGGCCTACCCGCTCGGCGTGCACTGGACGCTGCACCGGTTCGGCACCCGCCTGGCCCGCCGGGCGCCGGAACGGGAGATCGAGTCGGTGCGGCGGCCGTCCGATGCCGGTGAGGCCGTGAAGCTCACGGCCTCCGGCGGCACCGCCGTCGGCGGCAACACCGACCTCGCCCTTCAGCGGCGGCAGGGCCTGTCGGCACCGCGGACCCTGGTCCAGATCACCGGCATCCCCGCACTGCGCACGATCATCGAACGCGACGACGGCGCCCTGGACATCGGCGCGGCGGTCACGCTGGACGCCCTGGCGGCGGCGACCCGCGGCTCGCTCGACGCGGTCGCCGACGCCGTCGCGTCGATCGCGTCCGCCCAGATCCGGGCGGTCGCCACCGTGGGCGGCAACCTGGTGCAGGCCAAACGGTGCTGGTTCTTCCGCAACGGCTTCGACTGCTACAAGCGCGGCGGCGTCACCTGCCCCTGCTACGCCGTCCAGGGAGACCACCGCTTCTACCATGCGGCGATCGGCGGGCACCGCTGCCAGGCGGTGACGCCGTCCGACCTCGGCACCGTGTTCACCGCGCTCGACGCCCGGGTGATGGTGTCCGGCCCCGCCGGAGATCGGACGGTCGCGATCGGCGACTTCTACACCGGGCCGGGAGAGACATGCCTGCGGCCCGGCGAACTGGTCACGGCGGTACGCGTCCCCGCCTCAGCGCGGGAACGCCGCTGCGTGTTCGACAAGCTCCAACTGTGGGAGGGCGACTTCGCCGTCGTGTCGATCGCGCTGTCGGCCGCCGTCACCGCCGGACGCTGGAAGGACACCCGCGTCGTCCTCGGCGCGGTCGCCCCGACCCCCTGGCGCGCCCGCGCCACGGAAACGGCATGCGACGGCGCCCGCTTCGACGCCGGCCGGTTCCGCGGGCACCTCGACGGCGAACTGTCCAGGCACGGCCACCCGCTGCCGGGCAACGCCTGGAAGCTCGACGCCGCCCTCGGCATGGCCGTACGGGCAGCCGGACGAATGGGAGGAGACCCGTGAACACCGGGCACGCGACCACGGGGCATGCGACCACCGGGCATGCGACCACAGGGCGGCCACCGGGCCGTGACCCGGCCGCGCTCCTGCTCACCGCGCTGCGCGACGCCGACATCAGCGTCGTGGCCAGCCTCCCCGACTCCTGGCTGTCGCCCCTGCTGACGGCCGTCGACGCCGACGCGCGCATGCGCCACGTCAAGGTCACCAGGGAGGACGACGCGCTGGGCGTCGCCGCCGGTGTCGCGCTCGCGGGCGGGCTGGGGGCCGTCGTCTGCCAGAACGCGGGCCTGCTCGTCGGCGCCAACGCCCTCGCCGGCTACACCCATCTGCACGAGCTGCCGCTCCTCGTGGTGGCCGCGCAGCGCGGGGACGTCGACGACGGCTTCTACTACCAGGCGTACAAGGGACGCGTCGTGCCGCCCGTGCTCGACGCGCTCGGCGTGCCGTACCACCGGATGCGCGGAGGCGCCGATCCCGGCCTGGTCACCGCCGCGGCCGGCCAGGCCCGGCTGCACCGCCGGCCCGTCGTCCTGCTCCTCGACCGCGAGTCGCTGCTGGGGGAGGCCGCCCGATGAGACGCCTGACGCTGGCGCGGACCGTGGCCGCCGCCCTCACCGCCGACGACATCGTGATCTGCTCGCTGGGATCGGCCGGACGGGCCTGGCGAGAGGCGGCCGCGCCCAACCTCACGTACTACGCGTCCGACCCGATGGGCATGGCGCCCTCGCTCGCGCTCGGCTTCGCCCTGGCCCGGCCCGGAGACCGGGTGACGCTGATCGAGGGCGACGGCGACCTGGCGATGAACCTCGGCGTCCTCGCCGCGATCGCCGGGGCGGCCCCGCCGAACCTGCGCGTCGTCGTCTTCGCCAACGGCCGGTACGAGACCGGCGGCGGCCAGACGCTCGCCGGCCGTCTCGACCTGGCCGCCGCCGCCAAAGCGTGCGGCTGGGAACGGGCCGAATCACCGCCGGAGGACGCCGGCGAAGCCGACGTAGCGGACGCCGTCCGGCGGATGTACGCCGCCGGCGGCCCGGCCATGGTCGTCCAGGCGGTGGAGCCCGAGGCATCGCCCTACCCCGAGGCGGGCCGCTGGTCGCAGGCCGAGGACAAGGCCGTCTTCCAGCGGGAACTCGCCGCCCGTGAACAGCTTGGAGGCCGATCATGAGCACGCCGGACGCCACGAAGGGCAGAACGCTCATCCGCGGTGGGCACGTCTTCGACCTGGCATCGGAGTTCGGGGTGACCGACGTCCTGGTCGAGGACGGCGTCATCACCCGCGTCGGCCCGGACCTCGACGCGGACGGCGCGGAGGTCCTCGACGCGTCCGCGCGCATCGTGATCCCGGGACTGGTCAACGCCCACACGCATTCCAACCAGACCATCGAACGGGGACTCTGCGACGACCTGCCGCTCGACACCTGGATGGTGCTCGCCAGCTACGGCGGGGCGGGCGCCCGGCTCAGCCCGCGTGAGCTGTACGTGTCGGCCATGCTCGGCGCGATCCAGATGCTGCGCACCGGGACGACGAGCGTCCTCGACTGCGCCCGCGCCGACCACGAGTGGATGGGCGACGGCCTGGACGCCATCACCCGCGCCTATGTCGACTCGGGCATGCGGGCCAATGTCGCCGCGCAGTACAGCGACCTGGACTTCTTCTCGTCGCTGCCGCTGGACCTGATCGACGGCACCGAAGACCTCGTCCGCCCGCCCCGCGCGAAACCGGACGTCGTCCTCGGGGAGGTGCTCGCCTACATCGACCGCTGGAACGGAACCCATCCGCGCATCACGCCGATGCTCGGGCCGTCCTCCCTGCCGCGCTGCTCCACCGACCTCTTCAAGGCCAGCGCGGAGACGGCCCGCGACCGCGGCCTGCGCCTCCAGACGCACCTGCTGTCGGCCAAGTCGCAGATCCACGTGGCGGACACGCGCTACGGCACCTCGACGGTCGAGTTCCTCGAACGCATCGGCTGCCTGGGCCCCTGGGCGTCGTTCGCCCACGCCATCTGGCTCGACGACGACGAGATCGCCAGGTTCGCCGCCTCCGACGCGGTCGCGGTGCACAACCCGGTCAGCAACCTCAAACTCGGGGCCGGTGTGGCGCCCGTACCGGACATGCTGCGCGCCGGGGCCGCGGTGGCGCTCGGCTCCGACGGCGCCAGCAGCAACGACAGCCAGAACATGTGGGAGACGGTCAAGATGGCCGCGCTGCTGCCGCGGGCGCACGGCGAGCCGGAATCCTGGCCGGGCGCGTCGTCCGTCCTCGGCATGTGCTGGGACGGCGGGGCGCGCGCCCTCGGCGTCCCGCTCGGGCGCATCGCCCCGGGCCACCGCGCGGACCTCGTCCTGCTGCGCACCAGCGAAGTGTTCGTCGCGCCCAAGGAACAGGTCGCCTACCAGCTCGCCTACGGCGACATGGGCAACGCCGTCGACACCGTCCTGGTCGACGGGGAGACGGTCGTGCGCGACGGTAAGGTGATCGCGGTCGACGTCGACGCCATCCTCGCCGAGGCGGCCGAGCTGGCGGCACGTGTCTGGAAGGGACTGCCGGACCGCCTCACGAACTACGAGCGCACCGCGCCCCTGCTCCAGCGCCTGGAGAACGAGGTCCGCCGCCGCCCATGGTCGCGCTCGTCCCGGCAGGACCGCGCCTGATGCCGACCGCTCTTTGAGGTTCCCGGACGCCTCCGGTAGGAGATCGTCCGGGACGGCACGGTGATCGGACTGAGGCAGAGGTGTGATGATCTGGACGAGGAAGCGCGGCGACTCCCAGACCCGGGCCAGGAGGCGCGCGCTCCTCGCTCAGCTCTCCGGGCCCGTGCGGCGCTTCCTGGCGACGGAGGTGGGCGGCTCGGCCCTGCTGCTGGTGGCCGTCGTGGTCGCCCTGCTCTGGGCCAACTCCCCATGGTCGGACCAGTACGAGTCCCTGTGGGCGACGGAGGCGTCCCTGTCGCTCGGGGGCGCCGACCTGACGATGGACCTGGGGCACTGGGTCAGCGACGGCCTGATGGCCCTGTTCTTCTTCGTGATCGGCCTGGAGGTCCGGTACGAGCTCTCCGTCGGTGAGCTCAGGGAACCCCGCCGGGTCGTCCTCCCTATCGTGGGCGGCGTCGGCGGGATGCTGGTTCCCGCGCTCCTGTACCTGCTGGTCGCGCCCGGGGGAGAGGCCGCGAACGGCTGGGCCATCGTCATCGGCACCGACACGGCGTTCATGCTGGGCGCCCTCGCCGTGGTCGGCCCCACGTTCGCGACGCAGCTGCGCATCTTCCTGCTGGCGCTCACCGTCATCGACGACATCGTGGCCGTGAGCGTGATCGGCTTCGTCTATTCGGAGACCGTCCGAATGCTGCCGCTCCTCGCCATGTTCGTCCTCTGCGGGGTGGCGGTGGTTCTGAGCCGCCGGGGGGTTTGGCGTGCGGCGCCGTACGTGGTCGCCGTCCTCGCGCTGTGGCTCGCCACCATTCAGGCGGGGCTCCACGCGTCCATCGCGGGGATGCTCGGCGGTCTCCTCGTGCCCGCGCACAAGCCCGTCCGGGAGGCGGTCGAGAAGGCGGCCCGCAGCTTCCGCGCCTTCCGGCAGTCCCCCATGGCCGACGTGGGAATGACGGCCCGGGTGGGGCTCCAGCGCGCGGTGTCGGTCAACGAGCGGCTGCAGACGACGCTGCACCCCTGGAGCAGCTACTTCATCGTCCCGGTGTTCGCGCTGGCGAACGCGGGCGTCGACCTGCGCGGCGGCCTTCTCGGCGAGGCGCTCACCTCACCGGTCACGTGGGCGGTGATCATCGGCCTCGTCCTGGGGAAACCCCTGGGAGTCGGGCTCGGCGCCGTCTTCGGCACACGCTTCGGCCTCGGGAAACTGCCCCAGGGGGTCAGCGTCGAGCACGTGTTCGGCGGCGCCGCACTGTCCGGCATCGGATTCACCGTCTCGCTGCTGATCGTCCGCCTGGCGTTCGAGGACGAGGCCGTCCGCGACCAGGCGACCGTCGGGGTGCTGCTGGCGGCGGTGCTGGCGACCGCCCTCGGGTGGCTCGTGTTCCACGCCGCCGCGGTCCTGCGCGGCCAGGAGCACGCGGACCTGCCGCGGTTCCTCGACCGGCCGGTGGACCCGGAGACGGACCACATCAGAGGCCCGCACGACGCGCCGCTCACCCTCGTCGAATACGGCGACTTCGAATGCCCGTTCTGCGCCCGCTCCACGGGCGTCGCGCGCGAGCTGCGGGAGCGCTTCGGCGACGACCTGCGGTACGTGTTCCGGCACCTGCCGCTCCCCGACGTGCACCCCTACGCCGAACTGGGGGCGCACGCCGCGGTCGCCGCCGACAGGCAGGGACGCTTCTGGGAAATGCACGACCTGCTTTTCGAGCACCAGGACGAACTCCAATACGAGGACGTCGCCGGCTACGCCGCCGACCTCGGTCTGGACGTCGAGCAGTTCCTCCGCGACCTCGATGACGAGAGCACGTCCGCCCGGATCCGGGTGGACGTCACCAGCGCCGAGGCCAGCGGAGCACGCGGCACGCCCACCTTCTTCATCGGCGAACGCCGCCACACCGGCCCGTACGACGCGGAGACCCTCGCCCGGGAACTCCAGGAATCAGCCGCCGACGCACCCTGACTCCGTCCGCCGACCTGTTCACGCAGCGACGGACGTACCTCGGAAGGCCAGTACGAGCCTGGACGGGGGACGGTTCACCGCCCCCCGCCCAGTGAGGATCAGGGCCAGCCCTGGATTCCGGCGCCGTACGGGTAGAGGGGGTCGCCGTAGTCGGTGGGAGGTGGCTGGCCGGCGTCGATGCGGGCGTGGATCTCGGCGCGTTCGGCGGCCGTGGCCCCGAGGTCGTACGGGATGTTCCAGTTCTCCACGGCGTCCTCGGGCCGGTCGACGCCGCCGGGCTTGAGGATCTGGTCGACGCTGCGCGGCAGCTGCCAGGGGAGTCGTCCGCTCGGCTCGAAGTCGCCGAACAGGAGGCTCGCGGTCGCCGGGCCGACCTCCTCGCCGCCGCGGTAGGTCATCACGATGGCGTCGGCCAGGCCGTTCCATTCGGTGATGACGGTCGGACGCGGCAGGTCCATCACGACGACCACCGGGACGCCGCGGTCGTGGAAGTCCCGGATGACGGCGAGCTGGTCGGGCGGCAGGTAGGGCCGCTCGTTCACCCAGGCGGTGGCGTGGGTGTAGGTGGGTTCGCCGACGGCCACGACGGCCAGGTCGGGCGACGGCGCGTCGTTGTGGTGGACGTTCACGCCCTCCTTCGCCGCCCGCGCCCTGATCGCGTCCAGCAGGGTGAGCGAGCCGTACTCGGCGTGGAAGTAGCTCGTCCAGATGCAGCAGGCGGTGCCGTCGGTGGCGCGCGGCCCGGCCACCACGAGGTCGTCGCCCTCGCCGAGGCCGATCGGCAGGACGCCGTCGTTCTTCAGGACGGTGAGCGACTCGCGCGCCGCCTGGTTCGCGAGCGCGGCGTACGACGGCTGGTGGAAGCGGTAGGGGCCGTTCACCGGGTCGCCGTAGGGGCGGTCGAAGACGCCGAGCTTGAACTTCAGCCGCAGGACGCGGGTCACGGCGTCGTCGATCCGGGAGATCGGCACCTGTGCGGTGAAGTCGGCCATGGAGAACCCGGACGCGCCGGGGTCCGCGCCGCCCATCACGTCGGACCCCGCGTTGGCGGCGCTGACCCAGGCGCCGGACGGCAGCCAGTCGGTCGTGATCAGGCCCGTGTAGCCGAGCCGGTCGCGCAGGTAACGCAGGATCGGCGCGCTGTTCCCGGCGCCGGGACCGCCCGGATCGAGGAGCTCGCTGCCCGCGTACCCGGGCATGATGTTGACGGCCCCGGCGTCCATCGCGGCCCGCCACGGGATCATGTGGTGCTTGATCGACACCTCGTCGTAGGTGATGCCGGCCTCGCCGCCGGCGCCTTCGCCGGGCCAGTGCTTGACGGTCGCGAGGACCGAGCCCGGGTTCAGTTCCGGCCCGCCCTGCAGCCCGGCGACCAGCGCCCGGACCTGAGCCGCCGCCACCTGCGCGTTCTCGCCGTTGCCCTCCTGGATGCGCGGGTAGAGCACCTTCGTGCCGACCTCGGCGAGCGGCCCGAGGACGCCGCGGGTCCCGACCTCCAGCTGCTCGCGTCGCTGCATGTCGCCGAGCCTGTAGTCGAGCGGGTAGTTCTTCGCCGCGGCCAGGGCGCTCTGGAGCGGATAGGTGGTCTTGTAGCCGGCGATCGTGTCACCGGCCGACACCGGCGGGATGCCGAGGCGGGTACCGGCGGCGCCGCGCAGCACGTCGTGGAGGTCGCCCGCCTGCGCCGGGCCGAAATGCCAGCCGGACCGCGCGTACGCCTGCGCGTTGTAGAACATCTGGTACGCCTTCTCCTCGGTGGTCATCCTGCCGAGAAGGTCGTTCACGCGGTCCTGCACGGGACGCCGCCAGTCCTCGTAGGGCTCGATCGCGCCGTTCTTGTTGAGGTCCCGGGCGCCGTTGATCACGTTGACGCCGTCGTCGACGGTCTCGATCTGCGGGAGGTAGACGCTGAAGGTGCGGATATTGGACGTGGTTCTCCCGCCCGACCCGTTCACCGCGACGACGAACCATTTGTAGGTCCACCGGTCGCTGATGTCCCAGGACGGCGTGTAGGTGTTGCCGGACGTTTCGGCGACCTTGGTGTAGAGGTCCAGCAGCGAGCCCGAATCGGTGAAGTCGTAATCGGTGCGGCTGACGTTGAGCCACACTTCGTAGCGCGCGGTGCCGGGGACGTCCGCCCAGGAGAAGGCGGGACGCCGTGTGTCCGTGACCATCGCGTGGTCGGCGGGCGCCGACAGCGCGAACTGGTTCGTGGTCCCCGGCGCCCGCGTCGGCGGCGAGAGCAGGGGCGGTGCGGTGGCGGTGGAGTCGACGGTGCCGAACACCTGGAACTCCCAGAGCGAGTATCCGTAACCGGTGGCGCGGGACGTTCCGGTGAACCGGATGTAGCGGCCCTTGCCGGACACGTCGAGGTTCTCGGTGCCGCCCTTGCCGGTGGTCGTGGAGTAGACGGTCGTCCAGGACGTGCCGTCGCCGGACACGTCGAGGCGGTAGCCGGTCGCGTACGCCGACTCCCAGTTCAGCGTCACCCCGGTGATCGTCGCGGTGCCGCCGAGGTCGACGCGGAGCCACTGGTCGTCGCTGAACTCGCTGGACCAGCGGGTGGTGGTGCGGCCGTCCAGCGCCGCCGCCGGGGCGTTGCCGCCCTCCCAGGAGGAGGCCGACACCTGCTTGAACGCCGAGATCGGCGTCGTCCCGGACGGCGGCGGCTGGTCTCCGGAGTCGCCGTAGACGGAGAACTCCCACAGGGAGTAGCCGTAGCCGGTGGCGCGGGCGGTGCCGTACATCCGGATGTAGCGGCCGTTGCCGGTGACGTCGAGGGTCTGGTCGCCGCCGGTTCCGCTGGTGGTGGAGTAGACGGTCGTCCAGTCGGTGCCGTTGCCGGACACCTGGATCTGGAAGGCGGTCGCGTACGCCGCCTCCCAGTCCAGGACGACCTGGCTGATGTTCTTGCCGTCACCCAGGTCGATCTGCACCCACTGCGGGTCGCTGAACGCGCTGGACCAGCGGGTTCCGGCGTCGCCGTCCACCACCGCGGAGGCGGGGAAGGCGGCGCCCTCGCTGGACGACGCCGTCGCCGGCCTGTTCAGCGACAGCAGCGCCGCCGCTTGCGCGGGGTGCGCGGGGACGGTGAAGAGCGCGGCGAGCACCGCGAGCACGGTGAAGGCGGTCGTCCATCTTTGCCGCTGGTCTGCGGTCATGGCGTTCTCCTGCGCTTACCAGCCGACGGCGACCAGGAGGTACTGCGGGTCGCCGTGCGAGATGAAGGAGGAGCGGCCGGCGTAGTCGTCGTACGGGAAGCCGTAGGCGAGGCCGCCGATCGCGTGGTCGTGCCAGAACTTCGCGTAGTAGTTCGCGGGCGCGGCCTGGTAGAAGCCGGACGGGTCGGACCACTGCGACTGCGGCAGGTGCGCGACGTGCCGGTTGAGTGCGGAGCACATCCCCGGGTCGCCCGCCATCGGCCCCGAGCAGCCGACGATCTCCGATGTGGTGGCGGACACGCCGACGGACGCGGCGTAGCCGCTGAAGTAGCCGGCGTGGGCGCCGCCGGGTTGGAACGCGGGTGCGGACCGGGGGGCCGGGATCTGATACGGCGCCTCGATCGTCGCCAGGGCGTCGAACTCGTCCGGCACCTCGTCGATGAACCGCTGGAAGGTGGCGGAGCGGTCCTCCTGGAAGGTGGCGAGGTCCTCGCCGACGGACACGTCGTACCCGTCGTGGGCGTGCAGGCGCATGGCGAGCTTGAGGCCGAACCCGTCGACCCGGGTGGTGTTGCCGTTGAACACGTCAGCGCCGACGGTGAACTCGATGAAGTCGCGGTACCGGCTGTCGGGTGAACCGAGGTAGAAGTACATCCGGCCGGCGGAGTTGACCGGCATGTCCAGGTACGGCTGCTCGGCGATCGAGTGGACCTGCCCGTTGAAGCTCCAGTAGACCTGGCTGTCGGGATACTGGCCGTTCGTCCTGTTGAGGACCTTGACCATGACGACGTTCTGCGCGGGCGGGATCGTCGAGGTGTCGCCCCAGAAGTCGTCGTCCGGGGGCGTGACCGACCCGGTCGTGCGGACGCCGAACGACCACAGCGAGTAGCCCCACTGGGTGGCGCGCGTCGTCCCGTACAGCCGGACGTAGCGGCCGTTACCGGTGACGTTGAGGGTCTGGTCGCCGCCGGTTCCGGACGAGGTGGAGTAGACGGTCGTCCAGTTGGACGCGTTGTCGGACACCTGGATCTGGAACGCGCTGCCGTAGGCGGTCTCCCAGTCGAGGACGACCTGGCAGATGTCCTGGCTGGATCCGAGGTCGACCTGGAGCCATTGCGGGTCGCTGAACGCGCTGGACCAGCGGGTTCCGGGGTTGCCGTCGACGGCGGCGGAGGCGGGATAGGACGCGCTCTCGGTGGACGAGGCGGTGGCGGGGCGGTTCAGCGCGGCGTCGGCCGTACCGCACGCGGCGGCGCCGGCCGAGGCCGACAGCACCAGGGAGCCGGGGAGAAGGAGCAGCAGGGCGGTCATCGCCGAAGCGACGGGGAGCTTCATGGGGCATCTCCAGTTCGAGGGGGTGGAGGAGATGGGGGGTGGGCCCCTGCGGGCCCGCCCGAACGCGGGCCCGCAGGGGAGGTCCGGCCGTGGATCAGGGGAAGCTGACCACGTTGGCCGGGACGGTGTCGGTACCGGACGCCTCCGGCCCGGTGTCGTTGATGACGTGCCGGATCACGCCGTTGCCGCCCAGCGAGACCGTGAGCACGTCGTGGAAGCGCACGCCGGAGCGGACGGGGACCTCGAAGCCGCGCGCGGCCACGATCGACGGGTTGACGTTGAAGTAGCAGTAGCTGCCGAGACCCCAGCCCTCGTGGGTGGTGACCGAGTCGGCGACCTTGTAGGCGGCGTAGCCGTCGGGGGAGTCGCTCCGCCAGGCGGACTGGGTCGGCGGGTCGTACGGCATCTCGTTCTGGAAGAAGATCACCTTTCCGCCGTCGCCGTTCCAGATCAGCTGGTACTTCTGGTAGTGCTCGACGAACAGCCCGTAGGCGGTGACGTCGTCGCCGTTGACGATGACGCCGTTGTCGGCGGTGTTGACCGTCCAGCCGATCCCGTCGCCGTGGTCTCCCCGCCACGCCCAGATGTGGTCGAGGAGGACGTCGTCGCTGTTCACGACCATGCTCTTGGACGCCTTGCCCGGTCCGGCGCCGCCGATCCGGAAGAAGACGTCCTGGACGGACGTCGGGTCGCCGGCGTGGTCGGCGCCCGCGCCGTCCGGCCCGAGCCGGAGCAGCACCGGCGAGTTGACCGGGCCGGCGTCGAACAGCAGCCCGGCCAGCTTGACGCCGTCGACGTCGGCCACGGTCATCGCCGTGATCCCGTTGTCGGGGATGAGCGTCGGGTAGCCGATGCCGAGGACCACGGCGTCGGAGCGGCCGACGTCGATCGTCTGGTCGAGGTGGTAGATGCCGGGCGTGAACAGCAGGTTCAGGCCCTGGTCCAGCGCCGCGTTGAGGGTGGCGGCCGAGACGCCCGGCTTGGCCACGTAGAACTGCGACAGCGGGATCGACGAGCCCGGCGTCGAGCCGCCGGACCAGGTCGTCCCGCGCGAGTTGCGCCGCAACGCGGGGACGAACACGTTGTACGAGCCGGAGGAGTCGACGTACAGGTACGGCTTCTCCCTGGTCACCGGGCTGGTGTCCAGCGTGGTGTAGGGCGGGTTCGGGAAGCTCTGCGCGGGTGCGCCCTCGACGCCGGAGAACACCATGTTCCACACGCCGTTGAGGTTGCCGCCGATCTGGCTGTCCCGCGTCAGCCACTGCTGCTGTGAGTACGGCTGGACCTGGCCGTCGACCTTGGAGTCGGCCATGTAGCCGCCGCTGGCCCAGCCGTAACCGGTCGGCGCGAGGTTCAGGTTCCCCCGGACGTGGATGCGCCGGAACGGCGCGGCCTGCGAGACCGCCCACCGGTTCGTCCCGCCGGGCGGGCTGATCGACAGGTTCTCGGCGGACCGCCAGAAGTTCTGGGTGGCGTTGCCGCCGAACCAGCCCGCGTCCACGGTGACGCCGTCGAGGGTGACGTCGTCGGGGTTGCGGCCGAGGCCCATGATCGAGGTGTAGAAGCCGACGTTAGCGTTGACGTCGTAGTTGCCGGGCTTGAACATCAGCGCGTACCGGGCCGACCCGAACTGGCTGCTCTCCTGCTCGCGGAAGACCGTGTCGAGCCTGCCCTGGATCTCGGACGCGCTCATCGACGGGTCGAACACCACGACGTTCGGGCCGAGGTCGCCGCCGCCGCCGGGCAGGGTGCCGTCGCCGGAGCCGGTGTGCACGGCCATCCCGAACAGCGAGTATCCCCACTGGGTGGCGCGGGCCGTCCCGTACATGCGGACGTACCGTCCTTCGCCGGTGACGTTGAGGCTCTGCGTCCCACCCGTTCCGCCGGCGGTCGAGTAGACGGTCGTCCAGTCGGAGGCGTTGCCGGACACCTGGATCTGGAACGCGCTGCCGTAGGCCGCCTCCCAGTTCAGCACGACCTGGCAGATTTCCTGGCTGGATCCGAGGTCGACCTGGAGCCATTGGGGGTCGCTGAACGCGCTGGACCAGCGGGTTCCGGGGTTGCCGTCGACGGCTGCGGAGGCGGGGAAGGACGCGCTCTCGGTGGACGAGGCGGTGGCGGGGCGGTTCAGCGCGGCGTCCGCCGTACCGCACGCGGCCGCCGCGGCCCGGCCGACCGGACCGGGTACGGCGAGAACGACCACGAGCAGAAGGGCGAAGGCGCCGGCCGTCCAGGATCTTCTCCCGGACGGCGCAAGGGGTGGGACGGGATGCATGCGCATCTCCTTCGGGGTGGGGGAGAGGTGCGGGGCCCCTTACATCACACGTTATTTCACAACGTGATTTAAATCGTGGAATAACTACCCCGTCAAGGCCCAAGCCCGCACCGGACCGCGAGCGGGCGTGAAAGCTTTCACGGCCGCATGACGGATCGTGCGGGTCGGGGTTAACCTCCCTTCTGGGAGCGCTCCCAATCCGGCCATACCCCCGCAACCGGAACGGAGACCTCGCACATGCACAACCGAATACGACTACGCCGAGGCGTTCAACGGCCTCGACCTCGCCGCGGTGAAGCGGGAATACGCCGTGCCGCGACGATCCTGTTCGCGGCCGTGCTCGTCCCGCTCTTCTGGATCGACACGGCCTCGGCGCACGGATCGGTCATCGACCCAGCGTCCCGCAACTACGGCTGCTGGGAACGCTGGGGCGACGACCACCTGAACCCCGAGATGCAGCAGCTCGACCCGATGTGCTGGCAGGCGTGGCAGGACAACCCCAACGCCATGTGGAACTGGAACGGGCTCTACCAGAACAACGTCGGCGGTAATCACCAGGCCGCGGTGCCCGACGGGCAGCTGTGCAGCGGCGGCCACGCCGAGGGCGGGCGCTACCGGTCCATGGACGCCGTGGGCCCGTGGAAGACGACCGACGTCGGCACCAACTTCACGATCAACCTGTACGACCAGGCCAGCCATGGCGCGGACTACTTCCTCGTCTACGTCACGCGCCAGGGCTACGACGCCCTGACCCAGCCGCTGCGCTGGAGTGACCTGGAGCTGGTCCGCCAGACCGGACAGTACGGTCCCAGCAACAACTACGTCATCGGCGACGTCAGCGCTCCCGGCCGCAGTGGCCGCCACGTCGTCTTCACGATCTGGCAGGCGTCGCACATGGACCAGGTGTACTACATCTGCAGCGATGTGAACTTCCGCTAGCCCCCCGCCTCACGATCCCGTCCCGCCGGACGCCGCGCCGCGTCCGGCGGGACGACTTTCGCGGCGTCCCGGCTTCCGCGGCATCCGGCCAAACTTGACGGCTCCCTATTCTTGACTGGTTCCAGACAGTGAGCCAGTCTGTCGGACGTGGCAACGCCCTCGGACTACCGGCGGATGCCGCGCGGGGCCGCTCTGCGCGTGACCCGTCCCCGTGTGGCGGTGCTGACTCACTCTGCATTGCCCGGGAGGATCCCATGTCGGAAAACCAAGAGTCGGCAGTCAACGAAACGAACGCGGAAGGCCGCTGTCCGGTCGTCCACGACCGTGCACCGCACCCCACCCAGGGGGGCGGCAACCGCGGCTGGTGGCCGAACCAGCTCAACCTGAAGCTCCTCGCCAAAAACCCTGACGTGTCCAACCCCATGGACGAGGACTTCGACTACGCCGAGGCGTTCAACAGCCTCGATCTCGCCGCGGTGAAGCGGGACATCGCCGAGATCCTCACCACCTCGCAGGACTGGTGGCCCGCCGACTTCGGCAACTACGGCCCGTTCATGATCCGGATGGCGTGGCACAGCGCCGGGACGTACCGCGTCAGCGACGGCCGCGGCGGCGCCGGGTCCGGCCAGCAGCGCTTCGCGCCCCTCAACAGCTGGCCCGACAACGGCGGCCTCGACAAGGCCCGCCGGCTGCTGTGGCCGGTCAAGAAGAAGTACGGCCGGAAGATCTCGTGGGCCGACCTCTACATCCTGACCGGCAACGTCGCCCTGGAGACGATGGGCTTCACGACGTTCGGCTTCGCCGGCGGCCGTGAGGACGTCTTCGAGCCCGAGGAGGACGTCTACTGGGGCCCCGAGACCACCTGGCTCGACGACCGGCGCTACAGCGGCGACCGGGACCTCGAAAACCCCCTGGGCGCCGTCCAGATGGGCCTCATCTACGTCAACCCGGAGGGCCCGAACGGCAACCCGGACCCGATCGCCGCGGCCCGCGACATCCGCGAGACGTTCCGCCGCATGGCGATGAACGACGAGGAGACCGTCGCCCTGATCGCCGGCGGCCACACGTTCGGCAAGACGCACGGCGCGGGCCCGGCGGACCACGTCGGCCCCGAGCCCGAGGCCGCCCCGCTGGAGGAGATGGGCCTCGGCTGGAAGAGCACCTTCGGCACCGGCAAGGGCGGGGACGCGATCATCAGCGGCCTTGAGGGCATCTGGACCGACACCCCGACCACGTGGGACAACAGCTTCTTCGAGATCCTGTTCGGCTACGAGTGGGAGCTGTTCAAGAGCCCCGCCGGCGCGTGGCAGTACCGGCCGAAGGACGGCGCCGGGGCCGGTACCGTCCCCGACCCGCACGACCCGTCCAAGAGCCACGCCCCGACGATGCTGACGACCGACCTGTCGCTGCGCTTCGACCCGGTCTACGAGCCGATCTCGCGGCGCTTCAAGGACAACCCCGGCGAGTTCGCCGACGCCTTCGCCCGCGCGTGGTTCAAGCTGACCCACCGCGACATGGGGCCGGTCGTGCGCTACCTCGGGCCGGAGGTCCCGAGCGAGACGCTGGTGTGGCAGGACCCCGTCCCCGAGCGGACGCACGAGCTCATCGACGCGGGCGACATCGCCGCGCTCAAGGCCCAGCTCCTCGCCTCGGGGCTGTCGGTCCCCCAGCTCGTGTCGACCGCGTGGGCGTCGGCCGCGTCCTACCGCGGGACGGACATGCGCGGCGGCGCCAACGGCGCGCGCATCCGCCTCGAGCCGCAGAACGGCTGGGAGGTCAACCAGCCCGACGAGCTGGAGAGGGTCCTGCGCGTCCTGGAGGGCGTCAAGGAGTCCTTCGACTCGGCTCAGACCGGCGGCAAGCGTGTCTCGCTGGCCGACCTGATCGTCCTCGGCGGGTGCGCCGCCGTCGAGCAGGCAGCCAAGACCGCCGGTCACGACATCGAGGTCCCCTTCGCCCCGGGCCGGACGGACGCGTCGCAGGACCAGACCGACGTGGAGTCCTTCGCCGAGATGGAGCCGACCTCGGACGGGTTCCGCAACTACGTCGGGAAGGCCAACCCGCTCCCGGCCGAGTACTCGCTGATCGACCGGGCGAACCTGCTCACCCTGAGCGCGCCCGAGATGACGGTCCTCGTCGGCGGACTCCGCGCCCTGGGCGCGAACCACCGGCAGTCGTCGTCGCTCGGCGTCCTCACCGACAGCCCCGGGTCGCTGACCAACGACTTCTTCGTGAACCTGCTCGACATGGGCACGACGTGGAAGCCGACGTCGGAGGAGGCGGAGACCTTCGAGGGCCGCGACGCCTCGGGCGCCGTCAAGTGGACCGGCAGCCGCGTCGACCTCGTCTTCGGGTCGAACTCGGAGCTGCGCGCGATCGCGGAGGTCTACGCCGCCGACGACGCGAGCGAGAAGTTCGTGCGCGACTTCGTCGCGGCGTGGGACAAGGTGATGAACCTCGACCGGTTCGACCTCGCCTGACCCCGGCGTCCGGGCCGGCCCACACGGCCCGGCCCGGACGTGGTCAGCGCGTGGTTCCTGGGCGGCACTGCGGGCACAGGCCCCAGAAGGTGACGTCGGCCTCGTCGACCAGGTAGCCCGCGTCGTCCACCGGGTCGAGGCAGGGCGGGTGCCCCACGGCGCAGTCGACGTCCTTGACCGCGCCGCAGTTCCGGCACACCAGGTGGTGGTGGTTGTCGCCGACGCGTCCCTCGAACCGGGCGGGGCTGTCGCCGGGTTCGAGGCGCCGCACGAGCCTGGCGGCGGTGAGCGCGTGGAGGGCCTCGTACACGGCCTGAAGGGAGATGTGGCCCACGCGGTCGCGCACCCCGGAGGCGATCGCCTCGACGTCGAGGTGGTCACCGTCCCGGACGGTCTCCAGCAGCGCGACGCGGGCGGCCGTGACCCGCAGGCCGGCACCGCGCAGCTCCTCGGCGGTCGTCGGGGGCTGGGATGCGGTCATGGCGGTGACCTACCTTCACAAACGCGACCTACTCGAGACAACGAATGACACAAGTCTAGTGGCAGGTCCATACAGGATTTTCTGGGCGACGCGACGTCCGGGCGAACTGCCTGGCCACGGCCGGGAATCCGCTAGGGGCGATGCTTGCGCAGTTCCGTCGAGAGCTCGGCGGAGAACTGCTCGGCGTCGGCCAGCCGGGTGCGGATCTTCTCGCAGCGCTCCTCGACCAGCGAGCGGTAGAGGGCGAGGCGTTTGGCGAGGTCGCTCCGGGTGGCGTCGCCGGTGTCGGCGGACTGGAGCCGGTCCAGGATGTCGAGCAGGTCGCGCATCTCTTCGAGGGTGAAGTCGAGCGGCTTCATCCTCTTGATGACCAGGAGGCGGGTGACGTCGTCGTCGGTGTAGAGCCGGAAGCCGCCCTGGGAGCGGGCGGTGGGGAGGGCGAGCCCGACCTCTTCGTAGTGGCGGATGGTGCGCAGGCTCAGGCCGGTCCGATCGGCGACCTCGCCGATCTGCATGTGCCTGCCGTCCATCGGGGTCCTCCTCGCTCCACCGGCCCGCTCCACCGGAGGCGGATGATCCATACCGTCGGTCAAGCTTGCCATCTTCGCGGCGGCCGCGTTCTCAGCGCGGGTGCGTGCGCGCGACGTACACGGTGTTGGACGCGGTGCCGCCCTGGATGTGGTTGGGGAACTCGACGACGTGCGCCGTGACCTCGGCGAAGACCTCACCGAGGACGGCGGTGAACGCGTCGTCCGGAGGGTCGTTCGACCACAGCGCGAAGACGCCGCCGGGGTGGATCTGCGCGGCGAGGCGGTTTAGCGGCCCGGGCCCGTAGAAGGAGGCGTGGCCGGTGTCGAGGACGTGGCTCGGCGAATGGTCGATGTCGAGCAGGACGGCATGGAAGCGTCCGCCGGGCGTCCGCGGGTCCAGCCCCGTCCCCGACGAGGCCATGGCGAAGAAGTCGCCCTGCACCAGCCGGCAGCGGTCGTCGGTCGTCAGCCGCTCCCCGAGCGGCACCAGCCGCGCCCGGTGCCAGTCGATCACTTCGGCGAGCGTCTCCACCACGACGAGCGAGCGGACCCTGGGCTCTTCCAGGGCGGCGTCGGCGGTGTAGCCGAGCCCGAGGCCCCCGACGACGACGTCGAGGCCGGTTCCCTCCGCCGCGGCGAGGCCGAGCCGGGCGAGTTCGATCTCACCGGCGGTCCACAGGCTCGACATGAGGAAGTCGTCGTCGAGTTTGATCTCGTAGACGTCGATGCGGAGGGACGGGTCCCGGCGCCGCCGTAGGCTGATGGCGCCCATGGGCGTCGGACGCCAGTCGAGCTCCTCGAACAGTGCGCCCATCACGATCCGTTCCCCGCATCCAGCGGTTGGAATATATCTCCCGTAAAGGCAGAGTGACCCTGGCCACTCTTCCCGTCCCGGAAATGGAAATGTCCCAGATGAGGATTAGTGAGCACGTCCGCGGGCCGACCGTGCACAGGATACCTTAACGTAAGGTTAGGTTGACGGAGATGGTCCTCAGGTGGTGGCGGATGCAGAGCAGACACGATTGCCGTTCGCGGTGAGCGGCGGGACGGGCACACCGCAGGACGTGGTGGCGGAGGCGGCGCGGCGCCGCACGTTCGCGGTGATCAGTCACCCGGACGCGGGCAAGTCGACGCTGACCGAGGCGCTCGCCTTGCACGCAGCGGCGATCGAGCAGGCGGGGGCGGTGCACGGCAAGGCCGGGCGGCGCGGCGTGCGGTCGGACTGGATGGACATCGAGCGCTCGCGCGGCATCTCCATCACCTCTTCGGTGCTGCGGTTCGAGTACGACGGCGCGCTGCTCAACCTGCTGGACACCCCGGGCCACGCGGACTTCTCCGAGGACACCTACCGGGTGCTGGCGGCCGTCGACGGGGCGATCATGCTGCTCGACTCGGCCAAAGGCCTGGAAGCGCAGACGCTGAAGCTGTTCGACGTGTGCCGGCACCGCGGCATCCCGGTGATCACGTTCGTGAACAAGTGGGACCGGCCCGGCCGTGAACCCCTGGAACTGCTGGACGAGGTCGAACAGCGCATCGGCCTGCGTCCGGCCCCGCTGAACTGGCCGGTCGGCGTCGCGGGGGACTTCCGCGGCCTGATCGACCGCGCCGGCGGCTCGTTCACCCGGTTCCGCCGGACCCCGGGCGGCGCGACCCGCGCGCTCGCCGAGCACGTCCCCGCCGAGCAGGCGGCCCGCGAGGAGGGCCGGGCGTGGGAGACCGCGGTGGAGGAACTGGCGCTGCTGGACGAGATCGGCGCCACCCTCGACGCCGACGCGTTCGCCGCCGGGATCTGCACGCCGGTGCTGTTCGGCGCCGGGCTGCCGAACTTCGGCGTGGCGGAGCTGCTGGAGGCGGTGTGCCGGCTGGCGCCCGCGCCGTCGGCGCGCGCGGACGCGGCCGGGAAGGAGCGGCCGGTGTCGGCGCCGTTCTCCGGGCAGGTGTTCAAGGTGCAGGCGGGCATGGACAAGGCGCACCGCGACCGGCTGGCCTTCATCCGGGTCTGCTCGGGCCGGTTCGAGCGCGGCATGTCGCTGACCCACGCCCCCACCGGGCGGCCGTTGGCGACCAAGTACGCGCAGACGATCTTCGGACGCGACCGCTCGACCCTGGACGCGGCCTACCCGGGCGATGTGATCGGGCTGCCGAACGCGTCCGGCCTGACCGTGGGCGACACCCTGTACGCCAGGACGCCGGTGGCGTTCCCGCCGATCCCGGCGTTCGCGCCCGAGCACTTCATGGTGGTGCGCGTCACCGACAACAGCCGCGCCAAGCAGTTCCGCCGCGGCATCGAGCAGCTCGACAGCGAGGGCGTGGTGCAGGTGCTGCGCAGCGACCTGCGCGGCGACCAGGCGCCGGTGCTGGCCGCGGTCGGGCCGCTGCAGTTCGACGTCGTCACCGCCCGGATGGCCGACGAGTTCAACGCGCCCGTCGACCTCACCCGGCTGGACTACTCCACCGCCCGCATCACCGACAAGGAGTCCGCCGAGACCCTCAGCGGGCGACGCGGCGTCGAAGTCCTCACCCGCACCCTGGACGGCTCACTCATCGCGGTGTTCGTCGACAAATGGCGGCTCCGCGCCATCGAACGCGAACACCCCGGCCTCACCCTCACCCCGATGCTGGCCGCGGGCGTCCCCGACTGACGACCGCGCGGAGAGTCACTTCGGCATGCGCCGCACGTGCTCGGTCACCCAGATCCAGGCGCCGTTGGTCTCGTTGAGGCGGCGCTGCACCTGCTCGACGTCGTCGAGGCGCAGTTCGAGGACGGGCTGCCAGTCGCCCTTCACACGGTCTTCGAAGTAGATCTGCTCGTCGTCGGTCCGGAGGCGGAGCGCCCGCACCGTCTGCGGGGCGCCTTCCTGTGGCTGGATTCGGTAGGTCGGCATGATCCCTCTCGCGTCGGTCGGATCCGCCTGCTGCCGCATGGCGGGGGCGGGGCAGCACCGGCCACTCCGACGGCACACTACTCTCACGTTACAAGAGGGTGTGGAGGCGGGGGTGGCCGAACGCCCGCGCGGACGGCCGTACGCGCGGGAGACGTCAGCGGTAGAGCGCGGCGATCGCCGTCCGGACGCGGTCGCGGGCCGTTCCGGGTTCGGTGAGGCCGATCAGGACGTAGTAGGCCAGCCCCTCGGCGAGGGCGACCAGGCCGACGGCCGTGTGAGCCGGGTCGGCGCCGGCGGCGATCAGCCCGGCGTCCTGGTCGCTGCGCAGGAGGTCGGTGACCTGTCGGTGGAAGCGGGTGTAGTCGGCGCGCATCCGGTCGGCGATGGCTTCGTCGGCGAGGGCGAGAGCCGTGAACGACTGCCGGACGCGCATGTGGGCGCGCGTCTCGGCGTCGTGGGCGATGAGTTCGGTCAGCACGATCGTGAGCACCGACCGCGGTTCCGCGCCGTCGAGGTCGCGTCCGACCCGTGACCTGATGCGGGCGCTGCTCAGCTCGTTGCCGCGGTCGAAGGCGGCCTCGATGAGCTTCTGCCGCGTGGGGAAGTAGTGCTGGACGCGTCCGGCCGACACTCCGGCCTGTGCCGCGACCTCGGTCAGTGACACGGCCGGCAGCCCGTGCTCGGCGACGATCGCCAGCACGGCGTCGGCGATCTCCTGTCGCCGGGTCTCGTGCTGGGCCCCCGGCCCGCGGGTGCGTCGTTCCATCGGCCGTCCACTCTTTTCGATGCGGTCACACTGAATTGACCCTTGAGCCTATCCCGTTCTAGCCTGGGCCGAGTAAACCAATGTGATCGCATTGATTTGTGTCGGGCGAGAGGGCGAGGGATGAGGCGCGAGGAACCGGGCTCCGCGGCGTCCGGGCTGATCCTCACACTCGCCTGCGCCGCCCAGTTCATGGTGGTGCTCGACGTCTCCGTGGTGAACGTCGCGCTGCCCGCTATCCAGTCGTCCCTGGGCTTCGAGGCGTCGGACCTGCCCTGGGTCGCGGGCGCGTACACCCTCACCTTCGCGGGGTTCCTGCTGCTCGGCGGCCGTCTCGCCGACCTCTTCGGAGCCCGGCGCGTCTTCCTCGCCGGGCTCGCGCTGTTCGCGATGCCGAGCCTGGTGGGCGGGCTGTCGACCACCGCCGGCCTGCTGATCGCCGCCCGGGCGGCGCAGGGACTCGGCGCCGCCGTCCTCGCCCCGGCGACCCTGACGATCCTCACCACCACGTTCCCCGAGGGTCCCCGCCGCACCCGCGCCCTCGCCACCTGGACGGCGGTGAGCCTCGCGGGCGGCGCGTCCGGCAACCTCATCGGCGGCGTGCTCACCCAGTCGCTGTCCTGGCGGTGGATCCTGCTGATCAACGTGCCGATCGGCGCGGCGGCCGCCGCCCTGGCCGTCCGCGTCCCGCCGGGCCGCCCGGCCGCGCGGACGCCCCGGCTCGACCTTCCCGGCGCCGCCTCGGCCACCGCCGGCCTCGCCCTCCTCGCCTACGCGATCATGCAGGCCGGTCCGCGCGGCTGGGACGACCCGGTGATCCTCGCCGCCCTCGCGGCCGCCGTCGTCCTGCTCGCCGGGTTCGTCCTCGTCGAGACGCGCCTGGCCCGCGATCCGCTCATCCCGCCGCGGCTGTTCCGCCTCCGGGCCATCACCGCCGGGAACGCGGTGATGCTGCTCGCCGGTGCCTGCTTCCAGGTGCCGATGTGGTACTTCCTGACCCTCTACATGCAGGACGTCCTGCACTACACGGCGCTGCAGACCGGGCTCGGCTTCCTCCCGCACACGCTGCTCACCATGGCCGTCGGCCTGCGGGTCACGCCGTGGCTCATGAGGCGCACCGACGACCGGACCCTCGTCATCGCCGGCGCGCTCACCGCGGCCGGCGGGTTCCTCTGGCAGAGCCACATCACCGCCGACAGCGGCTACCTTTTCGGCGTGCTCGGCCCCGCGGTCCTCATCTCCGTGGGCGGCGGCCTGCTGAACACGCCCCTGACCGCCACCGTCACCTCCGGCGTCGCCGAGCGCGACGCCGGAGCCGCCTCCGGCCTGATGAACACCGCCAAACAGGTCGGCGGCGCCGTCGGCCTGGCCGTCCTCACCGCGGCCGTCGCGGGCCGCGCATCCACCCCGCACGCCCTCGCCGCGGCCTACGGCGACGCCTTCCTGATCATGTCGGTCATGCTGGTCGTGATCGCGGCCGTGTCGCTCGCGCTTCCGGCGCGGAGATCCGGATGACGCCGGAGCTGGTGGACGGGGGGTCGGCCACCCGTCGCATCAGGACCGCCGGTCGGGGAGGAGCCTGCGCGCCGCCACGGTTCCGGCGACCAGGGCGGCGAAGGCGGCGGCGATCCACCAGATGCCGATCTGGTCGACCCAGCCGGACACCGCGCCCTGGATCTCCGTGGCGGCGCCGACGACCGGGGAGTCGGCCGAGCCGCCCGCGTTGACGCGCACCTCGTACCAGCCGTAGTAGACGACGTAGAGCCCGGCGAGGACCAGAAGGCCGCCGCTCACACGGGAGACGTACGGCAGGATCCTGCGGGTGCGCGCCACCGCGGCGTCACGGGCCAGCGCCACCAGCATCGACAGTAGCCCCACGACCAGGCCCATCCCGACGCCGTACGCGGCGAACGCCGCCAGCCCGCCGACGATGCTCGTGCCGCCGGACACCAACCCGGTGACGGCAAGGAACGGCGCGATGGTGCACGACAGGGACGCGACGGCGTACGAGACGCCGTATCCGTACAGTCCCGCCAGCGACCCCGACAGCCCGCCCGCCTGGACGCGCGGCAGCCGGAGCAGCAGTTCCCGCCCGGTCACCAGCCACCCGCCGAGCGCGATCAAGGCGACGCCCACGACGATCGTGACCCAGGGCAGGTACTGCTGGATCGAGGTCGTCAGCACCGAGACCAGCAGGCCGAACGCGCCGAAGACGGTGACGAACCCCGCGGTCATCGCGGCGGACAGCCGCAGCGCCCGCCAGACGCCGCCCGCCCCCGGCGTGGCGATCAGCAGCGTCAGGTAGGACGGCAGGAGCGCGAAGCCGCACGGGTTGAAGGCCGCCACCAGCCCCGCCGCCAGGGCGAGCGAGATCGTCTCCATCGGCCGGTCAACCGAGGAGTTCGCCGACGTGCCGGTTCAGTTCGGACTGCCCCAGCGGCCCGGAGTCCTTGCTCGTCGTCCCGTCGGGGGCCATGAAGACGAACGACGACTGCGACGTCACCTTGAAATGGGCGTACAGCTTGCCGGTCCGGTCGTCCAGGTGGGTGAGGCCTTCGGTGCCCGTCCGGGAGACGAACGCGCGCAGCCGGTCCTTGCCGTCGTCCAGGCCGCCGATGCCGACGAAGGAGACCTTGTCCCCGTACTTCTCCGCGGCCTTGGCCACGTGGGGGCCCTCGGACAGGCACTTGGGGCACCAGGGCGCCCAGAACCAGAACACCACCGGCTTGCCCGCCAGGCTCGCGCCGTCGAAGGCCTTGCCGTCCAGCGTCTCGCCCTCGAACCTCAACGTCTCGGGCACGTCCTGGCCCGCCCCGCCGGGGCTTCCCGCCGAGGGGCCCGCGGCGGCCGTCGGTTCGGCGGCGGTCGTCGGTTCGGCGGCGGTCGTCGCACCGCCGCCGGTCCCGCAGCCGGCCACGAACAACGCGGCACCGATCACGATCAGGATCGCCTTCTTCATGCCGGTCACGTTAACGGCCGGACCGGCCGCCGCTCCTTACGAAGAGATGACGTCCCACCGGGCTTCCACCGGCCTGTTCCGCTGGGGCCCGCGCCGGCCCAGGGATCGGGCCCGTGTCCCACCCTGATCCCTCCGCCGCCCCGCCGGGCGACCGTGGTCCTTGGAAGAGAATCGGGGAAGGAGCACCGGACGATGAGCGATCACATCCTGGAACCGGCGGCGCGGGAGTTCGCGGAGGCGACCTCCAAGCCACCGTTCCTGTACGAGCTGGGTGCGGACGGCGCCCGGAAGGTCCTTGACGACCTCCAGGCCGCCCCGGTCGCCATGCCCGGGGTGGACGAGAAGTGGATCACGGTTCATGCCGAGGCCGGAGACGTCCGGGTGCGGGTCGTCCAGCCCGCCGGGATGGACGGCACCCTGCCGGCCGTGCTGTACGTCCACGGGGGCGGGTGGGTCCTCGGCAACGCCGGCACCCACGACCGGCTCGTCCGGGAACTGGCCGTCGGTGTGGGCGCCGCGGTCGTGTTCGTGGAGTACGACCGTTCGCCGGAGGCCCGGTACCCGGTCGCGATCGAGCAGGCCTACGCCACTGCTCGGTGGATCACCGAGCACGGCGCCGCGGAAGGGCTCGATCCGTCCCGGCTGGCGGTCGCGGGAGACTCGGTCGGCGGCAACATGACCGCCGCACTGGCCCTGCTGGCCAAACGGCGCGGCGACGTGAACTTCGTGCATCAGTCGATGTACTACCCCGTCACCGACGCCGCGCAGGACACCCGCAGCTACCGCGAGTTCGCCGACGGTCCGTTCCTGACAGCCAAGGCCATGGCGTGGTTCTGGGACGCCTACGCCCCCGGGCCGGCGCAACGCGCGGAGATCACCGCCTCACCGCTGCGAGCCTCCCTGGAGGATCTGGCCGGGCTGCCGCCCGCGTTCGTCATCGTCGACGAGAACGACGTGCTGCGCGACGAGGGGGAGGCCTATGCCCGCCGGCTCACCGAGGCCGGTGTGCCGACCACCAGCGTCCGCTACAACGGCATCCTCCACGACTTCATGATGCTCAACCCCGTGCGCGACACCCACGCCGCCCGCGGCGCCACCGCCCAGGCCATCGACGTCCTGAAAGCCGCGCTGGGCACCGGCACCTGAAACGCCTTGCCTGACGGCCACCCACTCTTGGCACTCCCCACGGAAAGGCGGCGTCCGGACGGCATCGGACGCCCCGCGAAACAGAAAGGCTCTGTCATGAAGATCGTGGTCATCGGTGGCACCGGACTGATCGGCTCGAAGCTCGTGACGAAACTCGGCGAGCACGGACACGAGGCGGTGGCGGCGTCACCGAACACCGGGGTCAACACGCTGACCGGCGAAGGGCTCGCGGACGTCCTCACCGGCGCGTCGGTCGTGATCGACGTGTCGAACTCCCCGTCGTTCGAGGACGCCGCCGTCATGGAGTTCTTCCAGACCTCGACCGGCAACCTGCTCGCCGCGGAGGCGGCGGCGGGCGTCGGCCACCATGTCGCGCTGTCGGTGGTGGGGTCGGAGCGGCCGCCCGAGCGCGGCTACTTCCGCGCGAAGATCGCCCAGGAGAACCTGATCGAGAAGTCGTCGATTCCGTACTCGATCGTGCACGCGACGCAGTTCTTCGAGTTCATCAAGAGCATCGCCGACGAGGCGAGCGACGGGACCACCGTCCGGGTGGCGCCCGTGCTGTTCCAGCCCATGGCCGGCGACGATGTCGCCCGGGCGGTCGGCAGGGTCGCGGTGGGCGCGCCGCTGAACGGGATGATCGAGGTCGCCGGGCCCGAGCGGTTCCGGATGGACGAGTTCTTCCGGGATGCCCTGGCCTCCTGGCAGGACCCGCGCGAGGTGGTCACGGACCCGCACGCGCACTACTTCGGGGCCGAGGTGGAGGAGCGGTCTCTGGTGCCGGGCGATGACGCCGTCCTCGGCGAGATCCGCTACAGCGAATGGCCGGGGCGGATCCCAGTCCGCGGATAGCGCGTCCCGGTGATCGGACGGGTGTGCCCGTGACCGCGAAACCACCCCGGCCCGCGCCCGCCCCCGGTTGAAGTCGAAGACGTCGCGGATAGCCTGGTAGACGTGTTGCGAGGCCGACGCGACGAGTGTGCTGAACTCGACGGTCTGATCGAGGCCGTCCGGGTCGGCGAGAGCCGGTCGCTGGTGATGCGCGGCGAGCCGGGCGTGGGCAAGACGGCGCTGCTGGAGTACCTGGTCGAGCGGGCGCCGGGATGCCGGACGGTACGTGTCACCGGTGTTCAGTCGGAGATGGAGCTGGCCTTCGCCGGGCTGCACCAGCTGTGCGCGCCGATGTCGGACCGGATCGAACACCTCCCCGTTCCGCAGCGCGATGCGCTGCGCGCGGCGCTGGGGCTGAGCTCCGGTCGCGCACCCGACCGCTTCCTCGTCGGCCTGGCCATCCTCGGTCTGCTGGCCGAGGTCGCCCACGACCGGCCGCTCGTCTGCGTTGTGGACGACGTGCAGTGGCTCGACCGGGCGTCGGTGCAGGCGCTGGCGTTCGCGGCCCGCCGCCTGCTGGCGGAGTCGGTGGCGATCGTCTTCGCGGCCCGCCTGCTGGAAGAGGCGCCGGACCTGATCGGGCTGCCGGAGCTGCCGGTCGCGGGCCTGCCCGACGACGACGCCCGGATGCTGCTCCGCTCCGTCCTCACCGGTCCGCTGGACGAGCGGGTGCTCGAGCGGTTCGTCGCCGAGACGCGGGGCAATCCGCTGGCGCTGCTGGAACTGCCGAAGGGATCGACGCTGAACGAGCTCGCGGGCGGGTTCGGCGTGCCGAACGCGCGGGCCCTCGCGGGCCGGATCCGGGAGGTCTACCAGCGGCGGGTCGCGGAACTTCCGCCGGAGACGCGGCAGTTGCTGCTGGCCGCGGCGGCGGAGCCGGGCGGCGACCCCGTCCTGCTGTGGCGGGCCGCGGACCGGCTGGGGGTCGGCATCGAGGCCGCGACGGCCGCGGTTTCGACCGGACTGGTCGAGATCGGGGACAGGGTGCGGTTCCACCACCCGCTGGTGCGTTCCGCCGTCTACTGGGCGGCGTCGTCCGAGGACCGTTGCGGCACGCACCGCGTCCTCGCGGAGGTCACCGACCCGCAGGCCGACCCCGACCGCCGCGCCTGGCACGCGGCACATGGCACCCAGAGCCCCGATGAGCACATCGCGGCGGAACTCGAACATTCGGCCGGACGGGCGAGGTCACGCGGGGGGCCGGCGGCGGCAGCGGCGTTCCTGGCACGGGCCGTCGAACTGACCACCGATCCGGTGCGCCGCCAGGAGCGCGCATTGGCCGCCGCGCACGCCACCCACCAGGCCGGAGCACCCGACGCCGCACTGAGACTGCTGTCGGTCGCCGAGGCGGGACCGCTCGACCAGCGCCTGCGCGGCGAGGTGGACCTGCTGCGGGCCGAGATCGCCTTCACGGTGGACCGCGGCCGCGACGCGCCCCGGCTGCTGCTCAGGGCCGCCCGGCAGCTCAAGCCGCATGACGCGGCACTGGCGCGCGAGACGTATCTGGAGGCGATCAGCGCGGCCCTGTTCGCCGGCCCGCTGGCCGACGGCGTCGGCCGGCTCGAAGCGGCCGAGGCCGCCCGGTCGGCCCCGCCGGCCGGGGGCGACCCGCGTCCGGCCGATCTGCTGCTCGACGGAATGGCGGTGCGGATCAGCGAAGGGCTCGCCGCCGGGACGCCGGCGCTGAAAGCCGCGATGGGCGTCTTCCGCGGCCCTGACCTGTCCGAGGAGGACGGGCTGCGCTGGCTCTGGCTGGCCGGTGTGGCCTCCTCGGCACTGTGGGATCACCAGACGTGGGACCTGCTCGCCACCCGGCATGTCCATCTCGCTCGGAGGTCCGGCCGGGCCACCGCGCTCCCTCTCGCCCTGACCCAGCGCATCGCCGTGCACGTGTTCGCCGGGGAACTGGCCGAGGCCGCATCCCTGGTCGAAGAGGTCAGGACGGTCTCGGAGGCGACCGGGATATCCGTCCCGCCCTATGGCGCCCTGCTGCTCGCCGCCTGGCGGGGCCGCGAAGCCGAAGGCGCCGTGGTGCGGCGGGCCGTCGCCGCGGAGGCGACCCGCCGGGGCGAGGGGAACGGGCTGACCGTCAGCGGGTGGGCGACGGCCCTGCTGTTCAACGGCCTCGGCCGGTACAAGGACACGCTGGCCGCCGTCCCCGAAGCCGGCGAGGACCGTCCCGCGGAGATCGGCACCGCGCCCTGGGCGCTCGTCGAGTACATCGAGGCGGCCACCCGGAACGGCACACCCGGGCTGGCCGCCAACGCTCTCCGGCGGCTCACCGAGGCGACGGTCCCGGCCGGCACGGACTGGGCATTGGGCATCGAGGCGCGCTCGAAGGCGCTGATGAGCGACGGACCGCTCGCCGAGGACCACTACCGTGAGGCGATCGACCTGCTCGGCCGCACCGGTGTCCGCGGTGAACTGGCCCGGGCCCATCTCCTCTACGGCGAATGGCTCCGCCGCGGTCGCCGCCGGCGCGCCGCCCGCGAACAGCTGCGCATCGCCCATGAGTCGTTCACCGCGATGGACATGGAGGCGTTCGCACGGCGGGCCGCGCGCGAGCTGCTGGCCACCGGTGAGCACGTCCGCAGACGCACGGTCGAGACCACCACCGAACTCACCCCGCAGGAAGCCCAGATCGTCCGCCTTGTCCGGGAGGGCCTGACCAATCCCGAGATCGGGTCCCGGCTCTTCATCAGCCCCCGCACCGTCGAGTGGCACCTCCGGAAGATCTTCGGCAAGCTCGGCGTCACCTCCCGCAGGCAGCTCCGGCGCGGCGCCGCTGCCGAGGTATAGCCGACGATCCCCGGTCTCCGCCGAATCGCACGCCGACCCGACCACCCAGGGGGGCGCGCTCCGCCCCCAGGGGTTCGACCCGTGGTCCACCCGGGTGTGTCCGCCGCCCCACCCGGGCGAGAGTCGTCGGTACGGCAAAAGCCGGTCGTGAGCACAGAGAGGCGGACATATGAACATCACCGACCCACCCGTCGTCGTCCTGGTCCACGGAGCTTTCGCCGAGTCGGCGAGCTGGAACGGCGTCATCGGGCGCCTGCGCGGCCGCGGGCTGCCCGTCGTCGCGGTCGCCAACCCGCTGCGGAGCGTGGCGGGCGACGGGGCCTACGTCCGCGACGTGATCACGGGGCTCGACCGCCCGGTCGTCCTGGTCGGTCACTCCTACGGCGGCGCGGCCATCTCCGAGGCGGCGGCCGGCCACCCGGCGGTCCGCGCCCTGGCCTACGTCGCGGGTTTCGCCCTCGACCACGGGGAAACCGCGCTGCTGCTGTCGGGCAAGTTCGAGGGCAGCAGCCTGGGCGAGACGCTGGAGGCCTACCCGCTCAGCGGCGGCGGCAACGAGTTCCGGATCGCCGACGACAAGTTCCACCACCAGTTCTGCGCCGACCTCGACGCGGACGAGGCCGCTCTGATGGCCGCGACGCAGCGGCCGGTGACGGAGCGTGCGCTGACCGACGCGCTGACGGTGAGCGAACCGGCCTGGCGCACCGTTCCGTCCCGATTCGTCTTCGGTGAGCGCGACCTCAACATCCCGGCGGCGCTGATGCACTTCATGGCCGAGCGGGCCTCGTCCCGGGGAACCCGGGAGATCGCCGGCGCCTCACACGCGGTCGCCGTGTCCCAGCCGGACGCCGTGACCGACACCATCCTCGACGCGGTCGGTGACGCTCAGGGCTGAGCGAGACCGTCGCGGCGGATCCGGTGGTCCAAGGCGGGTGGAAAACCCGGCACTGGCCGCACGGTTCGGCGCGCGACGCGGCCAGTGCCGGAGTTCCGGGGTGCCCGCCGGCGGCTCAGGTGCCGTCGTCGAGGATGTGGGGTTCGCCGTTGCGGTAGCGGTCCCGGTCTAGCTTCTTGGCGTCGTTGAAGGCGGGTGCGACCCAGAGTTCGCCGAGGGTGGCCTTGCCGCCGGTGTAGCCGGCGGCGTCGAGCAGGGCGTTGGCGGCCAGGCGGCCGCCTTCGTTGGCGGTCTCCATGGTGGACACGTACAGGCCGGTCTTGACCCAGTCCCCGGCAAGGAAGAAGTTCTCGATGCCGGTTCCGGCGGTGGGGCGCGTCTCGTAGGCGCCGAGGGTCTGGATGAACAGCGGGTCCTCGTTGGCGACCTGGGGGGTGCCGGGATTGAGGATGCCGGGGTCCAGGTACCAGGTGTGCAGCATGTCGTCGGTCAGCACCGGCGGTTTTCCGGGCTCGTTGAGGTGCGCCTTGATCTGCTTCCAGGCCTCCTCGGCGATCTCCTCGCGGGTGCACTCCTTGGCGGTCTTGCCGTTGAACATGCCGGGGGTGTTCCAGTCGGAGATGATCGCCGACAGGTTGTCGGTGACCGTGCCGTCCCCGTAGGCGGTGAAGTCCCGCTTCCAGAACTGGGCCTGGCTGATGGACGTGATCGCCCAGGTGGAGTCCCAGTAGTTGACGTGGCCCGGCGTGATCGGCACCTCCTGCTTGAGGAAGAACATCAGGCCGTTCATCCAGTCGCTGCGCAGTTTGGAGATGTTGTTCAGCATCGGGTCGGCGGCGCGCATCCGGCGGTCGACCAGCCGGTCGGCGCGTTCGACCGGCACCGCTGACACGAACCAGTCGGCGTCGACGGTTTGCCGCGCCCCGGCGGGGTCGACCGCTACCGCGGAGGCGATCCTGCCGCCGGACAGCTGAAACGACTCGGCCGCCCATCCCACTTGGAACTGGACCCCGAGGGTTCTCAGGTGCGCGACCCAGGGGTCGATGAGCATCTCGTCGGTCGCCCCCGCCAGGACCCGGTCCACCGACCCGCCCGCCTCGTTGCCCTCGCCGAGGACGCTCCACAGCGTGGCCTCGCCGACCAGGCCGATGGCGTGGGTGCTGGCGTCGGCGGACTTCATCGCGGCCAGGTTGCGCACCAGCCCGTCGGCCAGCAGCGTGTTGTACTCCGCCGACCGGGTCGCGGTGCCCAGGTAGTCGGCCCACGACACGTGGTCCCACTGCCCGATCCGGCGTTCGTCGCAGCTGGTGACGTACATGACGCCCTTGCGCGCGAAGTGCAGGATCTCCGGCAGCGGGATCATGCCCAGCGACTGCAGCCCGCTGATCACCGTGGCGATCAGCGACTCCGGCGTCAGGAACGGCGGGGTGCCCTCCGGGATCGGCCACGGGAACGGGAACGGGATCGTCAGATCCGGGCGGTCTTTGCGGGCGCCCAGGTAGGTGGACGCGCGGGTCAGGTTGTCCCAGGTGCCCTTCTCGTTGCCGGGGAAGGGGATGCGGCGCATCGAGTCGGGCAGGTTCTGGTAGAAGCCGGGGAAGAACCGGAACCCGTGCTCGGCCGGCAACTCGTCCCGCCCGCCCCTCGCCGACCCCGGCACGCCGAACACCCGCGCCTTGCCGCCCAGCTGCCGCCGCTCGTACACCGTCACCGCGAACCCGCGCTCGGCCAGCTCCAGCGCCGCCGACAGGCCCGCGATCCCGCCGCCGAACACCGCCACCCGCCGGCCGGCCGCGCGCCGCCGCGTCCCGGCCAGGCCCGGCCGCCGTCCGGCCTGCGCGGACGCCTCACCGCCCAGTGCGCCGGCCACCGCCGCACCCGCACCCACGGCGGCCGCACCGCCGAGGAACTTCCGCCGGGTGGGTTTGTCCGCAGGGTCCGAGTTGTGCCCGCTGCTCATGGTGTTCCTCTCGCGTCTCCGGCCCCCGAGGTCCGTTCTCCCGCGCCTGGAGTCACACGTGACTCTAGAGCATTATTGGCGCTTCGCCAATAGCATGCACGCTGTTGTCAGGAACGCCTTGTTGGCATAGCGTCAACAACGCCGGGCCGGCCCCCGGCCGGGACGGCGAGCGAGGCCGGACGCGTCACCACGGGTGGTGCGCGCACCGCTCCAGGCGATCGGATCTGAGGGACGAAGTGACCGACCACGCTGCGGTGGAGGTTCCGCGCAGGGTCCGCAAGGGGCCCGACGAGCGGCGCGAGCAGATTCTCAAATGTGCGCGTGCGCTGTTCAGGGAACGTCCCTACGGCTCGGTGTCGAACACCGAGATCGCGGCCGCCGCCGGCGTCAGCAGGGGCCTGCTCAACCACTACTTCGGCACCAAACGGGATCTGTATCTGGCCGCCGTGGCGCAGATGCTGGCGGTGCCGCCGATTCCCGTGCCCGCGTTCGTGGAGGGCGCGATGGTCCCCGACCGCATCGACCAGAGCATCGAGGCGTGGCTGGAACTCCTCCAGCGCAACCGGACGACCTGGATCACCGCCCTGGACATGAGCGCCTCGGGGGTCGACGCCGAACTGGTGGAGATCCTGGAGGAGGGCAGGGAGAGCGCGGTGGACCACATGGCCGAGGTGGTCGGGCTCGCTCCGGCGACCCGCGAGCACCCGGAGATCCGGGCGGCGTTCCGGGGATACTCGGGGATGGCCGAGGCGACCACGCGCGAATGGCTCAAGTACGGGCGGCTGGACCGTGACCAGGTACATCTGATGCTGAAGGAGGTCCTTCTGCATCTCCTCGATCGGGTCGTTCCGCAGTTCGTGCAGTCCGGCGCCGGCTCAGGCTGAGGATCGCGGCGGTCAGGGAGAGGGGGTGGGCGAGGTCGACGGCGACGGACCGGTCTGCTTGCCGTCGGGGTCGGTCATGCTCTCGTTGGCCGCGCCGATCGAGTTCACCTCGGTCACCTTCCACTGCCCGTCCTGCCGGGTGAGCTTCATGTCCAGGTAGGAACCGAGCACGCGGCGGGTGCCCGCGGTGCTGTGCACTTCGGAGTCCATGACGACGACGGCCTTGGCGTTGCCCTCCCCGACGTCGCTGACGTAGACGGTGCGGGCGGTGGCGGTGGCGTCCGCCTTCAACTTCGTGATCACGCTCTCCAGGCCGCCGGTGAACGCGACGTCGTAGGTCTTGGCGAAGTCGTCGGACGCCATCGCGAGAACACGGTTGCGGGCGGAGTTGACGTCCTTGTGGTCGTAGCTCAGCAGGGCCTGCCCGAACTCCTCGGCGCGCTCGGCCACCGCCTCCCGGTCGCTCTCCCGGCCGGCGTAGCCCTCGGCGCGGTGCCACTGCATGCCCGCTGTGACCACGGACGCGGCCAGGACCGCCATGGTGACCGCCTTGCCCAGCCACGGCGTCCCGGACTCGCGCAGCCGCCTCCTCGCCGGCCGGTCCGCGTCCTGTTCCTCTTCCTCTTCTTCCTCGGAATCCTCGCGAGCCTCCGCTTCGGTGTCGTCCGGTGACTCGTCCGGGTCGGTTTCGGTCTCGGTGGCCTCTGCCTCTTCCAGGACGTCCTCGGAAGCCGGCTCGGCGGCGGGCTGCTTGTCGGTGCGGGTCTTCATCGCGGGCCTACCTTCTTGATCGGAGACGCTGGCGGAGCAGGGCGCGGACGGCACCGGCCGCCGCGGCCAGGACGATGACCGCGGCGAGCACCGGGGGCAGGAGGGGCAGTGCGCGCGACAGCGGCGCGGACTCGGGCTCCTCGTCGGCGACCTTGCGCGCCGGCCCCTGGGCGGGCGCGGGTTCGGCCGGACCCGCCGCAGGCGGGCTCGCGACGGGTGTACGGGCTTCGACGGCGGGCTCCCGTCCGGTCTTCCCGCCCTTGACGTTCTTGGTCGCGGGGCAGAGCGTCAGGGACGGCGGGGTGGGGCGGGGGACGGGGGTGGCGTACTCTTCCGCGGCCTTGGCGGGGCCCGCGATGGTGATGACGGCCGTGACCTGCAGGCCGCTGCCCCCCTTGCCGTCGGGCGCGATGGTGTCGGAGGCGAGGGCCTCCAGCGTCGGGATCATGCGCAGAACCTGGTTGATCTTCGCCCGGTTCTCGGCGCCGAAGACGGGCGCGGTCGGGATGGCGGCGGAGGTGAGCAGGCAGTCCAGCCCGGGGCGGGCCTTCTGCAGCAGCGCGTTGAGGTCCTCCAGGCGTCCGGGGCCGTGCTCCAGGATGGCGTCGAGGTCGCGGCGGGTCTGCCGGGCGGCGGTGGTGAAGGCCGCCAGATCGTTGATGCCGGAGGCGATGCCGTGGCGGTGCTGGGTGAGCGTGGCGGTGAGCTGCGTGAGCTGGGCGGCCAGTGCGTCGAGGGTCCCGGCGTTCGCGGCGAGGGTGGCGGTGAGGCGGTGGGCGTCGCCGACCATGTCGTTGAGGTCGTCGCCCCGGCCCTGGAGTCCGATGGCCGCCTCGTGGACGAGCGTGCGGGTGTCGCGGGGGTCGACGGATCGCAGGGTCTCGCTGAGGCTGGAGAACAGCTGCTTGTAGTCGGTGCTGCCGGACGTCCGGCTGAGGGGGATGTGGTCCCCGGCTTCGAGGACGTCGCCGCCGGGTTGCCCGGACGGCGTGGTGAGCTCGATGTACGGTTCGCCGACCGCGGACTTGCGCAGCACCCGGGCCTTGCTGGCGGCGGGCACGCGCACACCGCGGTCCATGTCGAGCTGCACGGTGACATGCCCCTGCCCCAGCCGGACCGAGCCGACGGTGCCGACCCGCACGCCCAGGTGGGTGACCTCCAGGTCCTCGCGGAGGCCGGGGGAGGAGGCGAAGTCGGCGGTCACCGGGAACGGGCGTTCGAGCGCGTCGACGGTGATGATGCTGCGGACGGCCCAGACGGCGAGCGCGCCGCCGAGCAGCGCGAAGAACACGAGGTTGATGACGACCCGGAAGCGTTTGATCATGAGCGCGGTCCCAGCAGGTCGGCCCAGGATGCTCCCCGGCGAGGGGCGGGTTCCTGGGAGGGCTCACCGGGCGGCGGGGCGGAGCGGGCACCGGACGGCGCGGCCCCGGTGGCGGGCAGGAACCCCTTGATCCAGCCGAACAGCAGTCCCTGACCGCTGTAGGAGACCGACGGCGAGCGCAGGAAGGTGAGCACCGCCGCCGCCACGGTCTTGAGTTCCCGGCGTCCGCGCAGGGCCGCCGTGAGCAGTTCCTCGGCGCGTTCCAGCAGGATGGCGAGCCGGCCCGCGTGGCGTAGGTGAACCTTGGCGTTGACCGAACGGGCCAGTTCGCGCATTTCCCGGATGGCCCGCTTGAGTTCTCCGCGTTCGTCCTGGAGCCGCCGGGTGGCCAGGGCGACGTTGCCGGGGAGCTTGTCGATCTGGTTCCTGCCCTTGGCCAGAGACGTGCCCAGCTTGGCGAAGGAGTCGAGGACCCGGCCGAGGTCGCCGCTCGCGGCGGCGTAGGAGTCGGTCACGTCGGCGGCCCGTTCGATCAGGGTGTTCAGCTTGCGGCCCTTGCCGTTCACGGCGGTCGCCGTCTCGCCGGTGATGGTGGACAGGTCCTGCCCGCCGAGGGCCGCCAGCAGCGGGCCGGCCTTCTCGCTGATCTGCTCCAGGTCGGGCTGGACGGAGGTGTGCTCGATGACCGCCCCGCTCTTGAGGAAAGGTCCGGTGTCCAGGCGGCGGCCGGGCGGCGGGTCGAGCCGGACGTAGTTCTCGCCGAGCAGGGACGACTTGGCGATCGTCGCGGTCGTCCCGGCCGGGACGTGCCGGTCGTCGCGCAGCGACATGGTGACCTCGGCGCGGTAGCCGGACAGGCCGATGCGCGTCACGGTGCCGACGCGGACGTCGGAGATCTGCACGCTGTGCCCGACGACCAGGCTCTGCACATCGTCGAACACCGCGGTGACCGTCATGTCGCCGTGCGGCGCGCCGATCGTCTGGAGCGAGCAGCCGCTCGCGACCGTGACCGCGAGGGCGCACGCCGCCGCCCGCACGGGAACCCGGGCGGACCTCCACGCCGATACGCGGGCACGGATCGATACGCGGGCACGGATGCGGGCACGGATGCCGGCCGGTGTCGTCATCGTCTGCCTCCTCCCGGACCCGGGACGCAGTTGGCGATCGCGGTGTCGCCGGCCGGGCAGGGCACGGCGCCCCACCCCATCGCCGTGAACAGCGGCTGGAGCCAGGCGCGGACCGTGGCGCTCAGCACGGCGCGGATGGTGACGACGTTGTTCTCGCGGTCCCATGCCTGGTCGGCGACCTTGGTGAACTGCTCCAGGGCGGCGATCGCCTGGTTGAGCGCGCCGGCGTTCCCCTTGAGGGTGAGCACGATGTTGGACAGGTCGGTCATCGCGTCCGGCAGGGTCTCCCGGTACGCCGTGATGAGGACGCCGCTCTTCTCGATGGCGGCGGCGAGGCCGGAGACGAACTCGCGGAGCCTGGTGCGTTCCTCCGACAGCGACCGGCTGGTGGTGGAGAACGACCGGAGCAGTTCCTCCAGTCGCTGGTCGCGGTCGTTCAGGGTGGCGGCGAGCGACCGCAGCCCTTCCGCGAGGGACACGATCTTCTCGTCCTGGGCGGCGAGCTTGCCGGTGAGGCGGGAGGTGGCGCCCAGCCCGCGGTTGATGCCGGCGCCGTGGCCGCGCAGCCCGTCCGCGCCGCGGTGCACGGCCGATCCGAGCGCCTCGGGGTCGAGGGAACGGTTGAGCTTGGCGAACGCGTCGAGCGCGTCGTCGATCTCGACCGGCAGCCTGGTGCGCTCCTGCGGGACGACGGCGCCGGGCTCGGCCTTGGGCTTTCCGGGCTTCCACGCGGGTTCCAGGGAGACGAACCGCTCGCCGAGGGTGTTGGCGGACTCGATCACGGCGTTGACGTCGCGCGGGAGCGGCACCTCGCGGTTCACCGCCAGCTCGACCCGCACCCGGGTCCGCTCGTCGGTGATGGAGGTGACGGTGCCCGCGTCCGCGCCCAGCACCTTCACGCTCGACTGCTCGTACAGCGACGGCGTGCGGGCGAAGTAGACCGTGACGCCGTAGGTGCCGGAGCCGCCCGGGAGCACCGAGCAGCCGCCGGTGGCGGCGGCCAGGAGCAGCGCCGCGGCGATCGTGACCGGGCGGATCATGGCCGTCCCCCCGCCGGCGCGTTGCGGGCCAGCTCGGCCAGATCCCTGGGGGACAGGGGGCCGAGCCCGGTGGCGACGACGTCCAGCCAGGGGCCGCTGCCGCCCGCGCCCGACAGGCCGCTCAGCGTCGGGCCGGCCCACGCGAGCAGGTCGTTGAATTCTCCGGTGGCCGGACGCAGCGTGCCGAGCGTGCTGCGCAGATCGGCGATCACGGACATGAGCTGGGCCTGCCTTCGGTCGATGAGCTCGGCCATGTCCGCGACGGCGCTGCTTCCGCCGCCGAGGAACGCCGACAGTTCGTTCTTCCGCCGCCGCAGCTCGTCCAGCATGATCTGGACGTTGCCGAGGAGCCTGCGGAGCTGCTCGTCCTTGGCCTTGGCGAGGTCGAGGAGCCGGTCGCCGCCGGCGAGCAGCCTCTCGATCTGGGGGTCGCTCTCGTCGACGGTCTCGGCGAGTTCGGCGAGGTTGGTCAGCGCGCGGCCCAGCCGGCCGCGCTGCCCCGCGTCGATGCCGCTCACCTCCGCGACGATCGTGTTGACGGCGCGGGCGTCCAGCTTGGAGATGGTGCGCGTGGAGGTGTCCAGGACGTCGTTGACCGTCGCCGGCACCCGCGTCCGCTCAAGGGGGATGCGGCGGCGTTCGGAGGGCAGGTCGGCGAGGTGCGGGGTGGTGACGTCGCCCGAAAGGCGCAGGTACCGGCCGCCGAGGATGTTCTCGGTCGTGACCGCCGCGCGGGTCGCCGGGCCGAGGTCCACGTCGGAGTCGACCTTCCAGGTGACCACCACCCGGCCCTTGCCGTAGTCGGGTTCGACCTCGGTCACCTCACCGACGTTGATCCCGGCCACCCGCACCTCGTCGCCGGTGCGCAGCCCGCCCGTCTCGCTGAACACGCCGGTCACGGTGTAGCGGTCGAGCAGCAGGCCCCGCGTGCCGACCACGTACACGGCGAGGACGAGGGCGACCAGCGTCGCGCTCGACACGAGCCCGACCTTGATCTTGTCGCGGTCGCGGAACGACGTGCGGGCCATCTCACGAACCTCCGACGAGAAGGCGCTTCAGGGCGGCGGGGTCATCGATCGGCGTGCCGGACTCGCGGGGGCCCGGCAGCCCCGTCGGGTACGGGCAGGGCGGCGCCGCGAGGCTGACGCACGGCGCGGCGACCTCGACGTAGCGGCCGTTGTCGGTGGCCGCAAAGATGTGCTGGAGCTTCGGCCCGGCCTCGCTCAGCACCGACGCGACCATTGCGGCGTTGCGTTCGACGCCGGAGGAGAACCGGGCCAGCCGGCCGATCACCTCCGCGAGCCGGTCGGCGTTGCCGGACAGCACGGCGTCCGACGTCCGGGCCGTCGCGGCGAGCTGCACCAGTGCCCGGTCGATCAGCCTGCGGTTGTCGGCGAACGCCTTGCTGAGGCTGACCAGGTCGTCGACGGCGACGCCGATCTGCTTGTCGCGGCGCGCTATCAGCGTGGTGACCGTCGCGTAGTCGTCGAGCATCTGGCCGAGCCTGGAACGCCGCGCGGCGATCGTGGACGACAGGCGGTCCACGTCCACGATGAGCCGTTCGATGCTTCCGGCGTTGCCGTCCAGGGCCTGGGCGAGCGACACGAGCACCTGGTTGACCTTCTTCGGGTCGATGCTGCGGGTGAGGGGGGCGAGCTGGGCGAGGAGTTCGCCGGCGTCCACGACCGAACGGGTCCGGGTGATGTGCGCGCCCGGCCGCATCCGCTCGGGGCTGGTGCCGGGGATCAGGTAGACGACCCTGCGGCCCATCGCGTCCCGCCAGCGGACGGCGGCCTCGCTGTCGGCGGGCACCCGTACCGAGTCGCGCACGGTCATCCGGACCCGCGCGCGGCCGTCCACGACCTCGATGCCGTCCACCCGGCCCACCGGGGCGCCGGCGATCTTCACCTCGTCGCCGGTGGTCAGGCCGCTTGCGTCGTCGAACGTCGCGGTCACCCGCCAGCCGCCGCCGACGTTCACGCGGGCGATCTGCAACCCGATGAACGCCGTCAGGACGCCGGTCACGAGCACGAACAGGGTGAGCCTCGTGAGCAGGGCGGCGCGGGCCCGTCCGCGTGCACTCGGCCGTCCCCGCAACCTCCGGGTTCGCCCGGCCATCTCAGCGCCCCCCGGCATCGGCGGGGCCGCACATGCCGCGGATCAGCGCGCACGGGTCGGTCGGCAGGAACAAGTGCGACTCCAGATAGTGCTTGCCGCCCGGCCCGGGGTGGCGGATCAGCTCCTGGTAGCGGGGCAGCAGACGGTTCGCGGTGCGGATCGAGCCGCCGAGCAGGCCGAGCTGGGAGTAGATGACCGCGGCGGCCCGCTCGCCCGAGCGGAACGCCTCGCCGAGCTGCCCGCCGCGCTTGTCGAACCCGTGTGAGACGAGCTCCGACAGCTCGGAGATCTGGTCGGCGAACGCGCCGAGCCGCCCGTGCCCGCCCCCGGCGGCGGTCTCGATCAGCGCGTTGGCGTCCGACCCGATGCCGACGATCTCGTCACCCGAGTTCGCCAGCGCCCCCGACAGGTCGGCCGCGTCACCGAGGAACCGGCGCGCGTTCACACGGTTCTTGTGCGCGACGTTCACCAGCACACCGGTCTGGTCGATGGTGGCGCGCAGGTCCCGGCCCCTGCCCTCCAGCCCCTGCGCGAGGGTGTGCACGACGGTGAACACCTCGCCGGGGTCGACCGCTCCGAGCTGCGTGTTCGCGTCGGCCAGCAGGTCCGACAGGTCGCGCGGACCGGACGTGCGGGCGATGTGCGCCCCCGGTGCCAGGTAGGGGCCTCCGGTCTCGTGCGCGCCCGGGACCAGGTCGACGAACTTCGGGCCGAACGCCGACGCCGGCTCGATCGACGCGGTGACGGAGTCGGGCACGCGCGTCCCCTCGTCCAGCCGGAGGGTCAGCCGCACCCGTCCGCCGCCGGTCAGCTCGACCTCGTCGACGGTCCCGACCGTCATGCCGCGCACCTTCACCGGCGCGCCCGTGCCGAGGCCCTGCCCCGCCCGGTCGAACTCCGCGGTCAGCACCGTCCCCTCGCGCTGGAACGGGCGCGCGACCAGCAGGTACAGGGCCATGGCCGTCACCAGCAGCGTCACCAGGCTGATCTGCAGCCGGCGGCGCACGGACAGCTCCTCGTTGATCATCCGGTCAGCCTCACGGTGGCGCCGCCGCCCCAGAACACGTAGGACAGCAGCAGGTTCAGGGCGACGATGACGATGATGGACAGCCGGATCGCGCGGCCCGCCGCCCGGCCGACCCCGGCGGGCCCGCCGGTGGCGTAGTAGCCGTAGAAGCAGTGGATGGAGATCACCGCGAAGGCGAACACCGCGACCTTGATCGAGCTGTAGACGAGGTCGATCGTCGGCAGGTACAGCCGGAAGTAGTAGTCGTACACGCCCGGCGCCAGGTCGAAGAACTGCGTGCTGATCAGCCGGGTGGAGAAGAAGCTGGCGAACAGCGCGATCAGGTACAGCGGGACGAGCGCGATCAGCGCCGCCACCACCCGCGTGCACACCAGGTACGCGAACGAGGGGATGCCCATCACCTCGAGGGCGTCGATCTCCTCGGAGATCCGCATCGCGCCGAGTTCGGCGGTGAACGCCGACCCGCACTGCGCCGCCAGCGCCGTCGCCGCGATGACCGGGGTGATCTCGCGGACGTTCGCGAACGAGCCGACCAGCCCCATGAACGACTCCGCGCCGATCGACTCCAGCCCGGTGTAGCCCTGCAGCCCGACCTCGGTCCCGACGAAGAACGCCATGGTGAAGATGACGAAGATCATTCCGCCGCCCACGACGGTCGCGCCCGCGCCGACCACGATGTCGCTGACGTGCCGGGCGACGGTCTTGGCGTACTTGCGCCGCCAGAGCAGGTCGCGTGCCGAGTACAGCAGGATCCGGTGGACGAAGACCGGCCACTGCGCGAGGTCGCCCATGCGCTGCGCGAGGTCGCCCGTCCGCCGCACTCCGCCGGTGACGGTGGCCATGGCGCGCGTGCCCGCGCGTCCGGCGATGATCGGCCCGGCCATCAGATCTTCGGGGGGAACGCGACGAAGTACACGGTGGTGATGACGTAGTTGAGGGCGAACACCAGCATGAACGCGACCACGATCGCGCGGTTCACCGCGCGGCCGACCCCGACCGGGCTGGCCGCGCAGTTCATCCCCATGTAGCAGGCCACGATCGCGGCGATCAGGCCGAACAGCCACGACTTCAGCAGCGTCACCAGCAGGTCCGACACCTGCAGCAGCGACAGCGCGCCGTCGAAGTAGGCGCCCGGCGTCACGTCCTGCAGCAGCACGTTGAACACGAACCCGCCCGTCGCCCCGGACACGATGACGAGCGAGGCGAGGAGCGAGGCGATCAGGCTGGACGCCCACAGCCGCGGCGTGACCAGCCGGTGCACGGGGTTGACGGCCATCGTCTCCATCGCCGACAGCTCGTCGCGGATCCGGCGCGCCCCCATGTCGGCGGTCATGGCGGAGCCGCCGGCGCCCGCGATGATCAGCGCGGCGGCGATCGGGGCGACCTCGCGCACGAGCCCGACGACGACAGCGCCCCCGGTGGCCGACTGCGCCCCGAGCTGCGCGGCGAGCTGCCCCACCTGGAGCGCCACCGTCGCGCCGAGCGGCAGCGACACGAGGATCACCGGCAGGCTCGTGACCCGCGCGAGGAACCAGGCCTGTTCGGCGAACTCCCAGAACCACGTCCGCACGTCCCATGTGCGCCGCAGTCCCTCCAACGCGATCACGAAGAGCTCGCCGACCTCGTTGAGCAGCCCGTGGACCCTGCCCGGCAGGTATGCGACGGCCACGACGATCACCTCCCCAGCCGAATGCAGGGGGACTCTAACCCATATTGGCGCACCGCCAACAGTGCTCCGCACGAGTTATTGTCAGATCGCCAATAGGTGTTCTACGATCGCGGTCGACCGCGGGTTTCAGCCGCGGATGTAGCCGATGACGAGTTCGGCGAGTTCGTCGACCATGCGCTCGTGGGGGATGGGCGGCCGGTCCAGGACGTACTTGATGGAGAGCATGCCGACGGTCTCGGCGAGGATCCACAGCGTCGCGTCCACGTCGAGGTCGTCCCGGAACGCCTCGCGGTTGAGCAGGAGGTAGACGCGGACCAGATCGGTCAGGCGCCGCTGGAGCGCCGCGAGCTTGTCGAAGGGGCCGAGCCGCGGGATCTGCTCGACGATGATCCGCAGCAGGTCGGCATGCTCCTCGAACAGCCGGATCTGGACGTCGAGCAGCGCGCGGCCGGCGACCTCCCACGGCTCGGACATGGTCGCCTCGATCTGGGTGCCGAGCTGGTCGGCGAGGTGGTCGGCGAACCGGTCCAGCACCGCGACGACGATCGCGTCCTTGTTCGGGAAGTACTGGTAGAGCGATCCGTTGCTGACGCCGGCCGCGCGGGCGATCCGGTTGGTGGAGGCGCCGTCGTAGCCGCGTTCGGCCAGGACGCGGGTGGCGGCGTCCAGGATGCGCTCGACCGTCCGGCGGGACCGGTCCTGGCGCGGAGTCCTGCGCGGCGAAACCCCTGGAGAACGGGCCATCGGCCGGTCCTTCCTCGAACGCGACCTGTAAGCAACTGCTTATTCAGGTTACCGTACGCGGTGGTCTCCACGGGCTAAGGCGAAATCCGGAGATAAGCGGAAAGTGACCATCCGGCCACGCCGCAGGATCTACGATTTCCCCATCCCCCGAACCGTGCGCAAGGTGCGCACTACAAGGAGATGTCTCCCTGTGAAGTTCAGCTACGCCATGCTCCCCGATTACCCGCTCTCGGAGTCGCTGGCCTCCATCCAGCTCGCCGACCAGCTCGGCTTCCACGCCGTGTACGCGGCCGACGAGCCGTGGCACAAGGACCTGTGGCTGCTGTTCGCCGCCGCCGCGGCCGGCACCTCGCAGATCCGCCTCGGCCCGTCGGTGTCGGCGGTGACCCTCCGCGAACCGTCCTTGATCGCCCAGGCCGCCGCGACGCTGGACGAGCTCACCGGCGGCCGCGCCGAGGTCGTCCTCGGCAGCGGCAACTTCGGTGTCCTCGCCCAGTACAAGATCGACTGGGCGAAGACCAAGCCGCTCACCCGGGTGAAGGAGGCCGTCGCGGTCGTCCGGACCCTGCTGGACGAGGGCGCCATCACCCGCGACGGCGAGTTCTACTCCTACGAGGGCCTGTTCACCTTCGCCCGCCCCGTCCAGGAGCACCTCCCGGTCAAGATCGGCGCGATGCGCGGGCCGAAGTCGTTCGAGGCGGCCGGTGAGCTGTCCGACGGCGTGCACCACGCGCTCAGCTACTCGCGCGGCGCCTACGAGTACGCGGTCGAGCACTTCAAGGCGGGCGCCGAGCGCGCGGGCAAGGACTGGCGGACGCTCGACATCGGCGCCTGGGTCGTGTTCGCGGTCGGACCCGACTCGGCCGCGGCCAAGGAGGCGGCCCGCAGCATGGTCGGCCTGTACGCGTCCGCGATGCCGGCCGAGCAGCTGGAGCGCAACGGCGTCGACCCGGCGGACATGGCCCCGATCATCCAGGCCATCGGCGCCGGCGACCTGGCCAAGGCCATCGAGCTGACCACGCCCGAGATCACCGAGAAGCTGTCCCTGGCCGGCACCCCCGACGAGGTCCGCGCCAAGATCGAGAGCGAGATCGCGCCGACCGGCGTCAACCACATGATCTGCGCGATCACCGACCCCGGCCTGGTGAAGTCCTTCACCGGCCGCGACCTCACCGGCGTCCCGGACGTGGACGGCCAGCTCCGCCTGATCCACGAGCACCTGATGCCCGCGTTCAAGTAGGGCCCGGTCGGGCCGTCCCCGAGGACGAGCGAGGGCCGGGCGCCCGGCTGAGCGCCCGGCCCTCCGCCATCGGGCGGACGGTCACCTCACCGCTGGTCCAGGCGGGCCTCGATGGCCTCGATGATCCGCGGGCGCAGTTCCGCGGCGCGGACGACGGCGTCGACGGAGCCGACCTCGACCGCGCGCCGGATGTCGTGGACGCGGTCGAACTCCGCGGCCACCTCCCCGAGCTTCTCCGCGCGGACCGACGCGCGGAGCTCGTCGAGCTCGGCGGTCAGCGCGGCGCGGTCGGCGCCGGAGGTGGGCGCGACGCGGGCCTCCAGGTCGCGCACGCGCGGATCGGCCGCGGTGCGGGCGTTGACGTCGCCGGAGAACACGACGGCGGCGGCGGGCGCGCCGCCGAGCACCGACGCGAACGAGCCCTCCAGCGCGAGCACGGTCATGTTCGGGTTCAGCGCCTTGGAGAACACGACGAACGCGCCGCCGTGGTAGCGCGAGATCACGCAGAACACGATGGGCCCGCGGAAGTTGACGATCGCGCGGCCGATCTCGGCGCCGTACTCCAGCTGCAGCTTCCGCATCGACTCCGGCGAGCCGTCGAAGCCCGACAGGTTCGCCAGCACCACCAGCGGCCGGTTGCCGCTGGCCGCGTTGATCGCCCGCGCGGCCTTCTTCGACGACTGCGGGAACAGCGTGCCCGCGGTGTAGGTGTCCGGGCCGTCGGTGGGCGGGAAGCCGCGCCGCGGCACCGCCCGCGACTCGATGCCGAGCAGGCACACCGGCATGCCGCCCAGATGCACGTCCTGCACCGCCGCGGTGTCGGCGTCGGCCATGCCCGCCCAGCGCTCCAGGACCGGGTGGTCCTGGTCGGACAGCGCCCGCATCACGGTCCGGATGTCGAACGGCTTCTTGCGGTCCGGGTTGGCCTCGGCGGAGAAGATCTCCCCGACGGTGGTGAAGTCGCTGCCCTCCACGGCGTGCGGGAAGTCGGAGACGTCCCGGTCGACCGGGTCGGACGTCCGCGCGCGGCGCGGCGCCTCCTCGCCTGGCGCGACGTACGTGTGGTCGTAGTGCGACATCAGCACGTCCCGCGCCGCGACCAGGTTCGGCGCCCAGTACTGCGCCTGCCCGTTCGGGCCCATCACCCGGTCGTAGCCGCCGATGCCGAAGTTGTCCTCGGCCGACACGCCGCCGGAGAAGTCGAGCGACTGCTTGCCGGTGAGCACCATCGCCGAGTCCGGCGTCATCACCAGGATGCCCTTGGTGTGCATGAGCATCGTCGCCTCGGCGTTCCAGTACGGCTGCGCGCCGACGTTGATGCCCGCGACCACGATGTTGATCTCGCCGCCGTCCTGGGTGAACTCGACGATCCGCTTGAGCGCCGCCGCCACCCAGTCCATGTTCTCCGTGCCCGACTCCATGGAGATCCGGGCCCCGGCGGACAGCGCGTACCACTCGACCGGCACCCGCATCCGCTCCGCCAGGTCCAGCGCGGCGATGACGCGGCGGCACTCCGGCTCCGACAGTGCGCCGAGCGACTTCGTCGGATCGCCGAGCAGCACGACCCTGGTGACGCCCCGCGGATGCCGCCGGGTCGTCGTGGTGACGACGCCCGCGACGATCGCCGCGGTGTTGCGTCCCCGCGGCCGGTCGACCGGCACCAGGACGTGGTTCCCCGCTTCGTCGACGTCGAGGTCGTGCTCGGTGAAGCGGCCGAGCATGCCGGTCAGCTCGTACGGGTACACCGTGTTGCGGCTGCTCGCGCGCAGCACCTTCTGCCGGTAGTCGTCGAGCGGCTCCACCGGCTCGTCCGACGGCTCCCCGACCGTCAGCTCGGTACCGCCCGCGGCGTCGTAGGAGACCCGCACGGCGATCTTGAACAGCTCGCCGGTCCCCGGGTCGCGCTGCCGCCCGATGAGCAGGATCTCCTCCAGCCCGGCGCCCGCGGTCGTCGGCACCACGCGCGCGGCGATCCGCTCCAGCTCCGTGCGGGTGAGGCCGCTCGGCGGCCAGACGTAGATCACGATCCGGTTGGTGTTGAAGCGGTTCTTCGACGGCCGCCGCGCCTGCGCGCGGCGGATCGAGTCGACGCAGGAGGCGATGGTGTACTCGGCCGTCGGCAGCGTGAGCAGCCTGCCGTCCTGCTCCCGCAGTTCGGTGAGGTCGCGCACCTGCGCGAACGCGACGAGGCGGTCGTCGGACGGGTTGTCGCGCGCCACGCACTGGAAGAGGTAGACCTCCTCGTCCGAGGACGGCAGCCGGGTGAGGTCGAACTTGCTCAGCCGCTCCATCTGCATCCGCTGCGCGATGTGCGGGTGCAGGCCGCGGATCAGCCGCTCCTCCGCCATCGCGCCGCCCGACGGGCGGAACGTGAAGTGGTGGTGCATCACCGCGCCGCGGCTGCCCGCGACGGTGGCGGTGAGCCTGCGGACCCGGTCCGGCAGCGGGTGCGCGTTGACGACCCCCTGCAGCGCGGCCGCCATCGCCGCGAAGTCCTCCGGCTGGTTCTCCCAGGCGAGATAGACGTCGGCGTCGATGTCCCGGTCGCCGACCGCCAGCTCCGCGAGCCCGCGCAGCGCGCCGCCCAGCGCGTCGAAGCTCACCGCCGAGGAGACCAGGCACGAGCCGGCGCGCTCGGCGACCACGAACGTGCAGCCCGCGACCTCGCTGGTGCGGACGCCGGTGAGGCCCTTGTTGCCGTAGTACCGCCGGGTCAGCACCTCCAGCATGACCGCGTTGTCGCGCCCGCGGTCGTCGCGCCCGCCGCGGATGAGCCGCTGGCCGAGCAGCCGCACCAGCGGCTCGGTGCTGCGCACCATCTCGGCGATGCGCTCCGCGCGGTCGGGCGCGTCCGGGTGCGCGTCCAGGTGGCGCAGGTGCCTGCGGACGTCGGCGTAGACGCGGGCGCGGTTGCGCCGCAGCAGCGGCTGGGCGTACCAGGCGAACACCACGCCGCACGCGAGGTCGTAGACGACGGGGAAGCGGACCTGGGTCGCGGCCACCAGCCGCTCCAGCGCGAGACCGGCGGGCTCGCGCAGCGACTCCTCCGGCGGCGGCTCCCGCAGCCACGCGCGCAGCAGCGTCGTGACGACCGCGGCGTCGGCGGACGCGCGCTGCTGGGCGAGGAAGATCCGGAACACCGCGGATTCGAGTTCGGGGGAGCGGTCCAGCTCGGTGACCCCGTAGTGGCCGAGGGCCTTGGCGAGCCCGGCCTGGAACGCCTCCGGCAGCCCGGCCCGCTCGACGTCGAGGCTCTGCAGGTAGGTGTGGAAATGCTCACGGGCGCTGTGCACGTGGCCGTTCCCGCCGCCGTCCCCGCCGTCGTCGCCGCCCGCCGGGCGGTTGCGGCTCAGCTCGGCGAGATCGGCGAACACGTCGATGAGTTCGAGTTCCTCGGCCAGCGGCCAGTGGCCGTCCGCGATGGCGGCCCGGCGTGTGACGAGGTAGTCGTCGAGGACGCGGCGTCCGTCCTGCGGGTCGACGTCGTAACCCAGGAGCAGGCTGCGCAGGTCCTCCTGGCCGCGGCGGGCGCGTTCGCGCGCCGGGACCGTCTTGGGCGCGGCCGGCAGGTCCAGTTCGACGGACTCGGCGGCCGCGGTGTCGTCGGCCTCCTCGTCGTCGGCGAGCGGCTCCAGCCGCAGCAGCGGCGCACCGGTCTCCACCTGGCTGCCCACGGCGACGGCGCATTCCTTCAGCCGCGCCTTGAACGGCGCCCGCAGCACCGTCTCCATCTTCATGCTCTCCAGCACCAGGACCGGCGCCCCCGCCTCGACCTCGGCGCCGACCTTCAGCGGCGTCGCGACGACCAGCGCGGGCGCGGGCGAGCGGACGACGCCGCCCTCGTCCCGGCTGACCCGGTGCGCCACACCGTCCACCTCGACCATGTGGATCGGCCCGTGCGTGCCGGTGAGCAGGTGGTACCGGGCGCCGTTGACGACGATCTGCCCGGTGTGCCGGTCGAAGCGTTCGAGTTCGACGTCGGCGGTGCGGGCCGTGCCGCCCGCGCCGTCCCCGGCCTCGACGCCGACGCGGAACCGGTGCGCGCCCGTCCGCGCGACGCGCACGCGGTAGCCGGCGCCGCGCAGCTTGAGCTCCAGCGGCCGGCCGCTCTCGTGCTGCACCTGCGGGCGCCCGCCGAACGCCGTGGACAGCAGCCGCTGCCGCTCGGCGCGCTCCTCCTCCTCGTACGCCTCGATGGCGGCGGCCGCCAGCGCGACGGCGGAGTGCCGGTGCGAGACGAGCCGGCCCTCGCCGCGGACCCGGTCGATCCAGCCGGTGTCGGCGCTCGCGTCGATCACCTCGGGCTGGTCGAGCAGGTCGAGCACGAAGCTCTTGTTCGTCGCGCCGCCCTCGATGATCACACCGGTCTGCGCCATCGCCCGGCGCAGCCTGCCGAGCGCCTCGTCGCGGTCCCGGCCGTAGGCGATGATCTTCGCGATCATCGAGTCGAAGTCGGCGGGGATGGTGTCGCCCTCCCGGACGCCGGTGTCCACCCGGATGCCCGGCCCGGCGGGCAGGTCCAGCCGCGCGATGCGGCCCGGGGAGGGCGCGAAGTCGCGGTCGGGGTCCTCGGCGTTCAGCCGGGCCTCGACGGCGTGCCCGCGCTCCACCGGCGGCGCGCCTTCGAGCCGGCCGCCGGAGGCCACCAGCAGCTGCGCCTTGACCAGGTCGAACCCGGTGGTGGCCTCGGTGATCGGGTGCTCGACCTGCAGCCGGGTGTTGACCTCCAGGAACGCGAACAGCTCGTCGCCGGGGTGATAGAGGAACTCGACGGTCGCCGCGCCGCGGTACCCGACCGCGACGGCCAGCCGTTCCGCGGACGCCTTCAACTCGGCCGCCTGCTCAGGGCCGAGCACCGGCGACGCCGACTCCTCGATGACCTTCTGGTTGCGCCGCTGCACCGAGCAGTCTCGGACGCCGAGCGCCCACGCCGTCCCCTCGCCGTCGGCGATCACCTGCACCTCGACGTGCCGGGCGCCGGTGACCAGGCGCTCCAGGAACACGACGCCGCTGCCGAACGCCCGCGCCGCCTCCTGGCTGGTGCGCTCGTAGGCGTCGGCGAGTTCGTCATCGCCGGTGACCACGCGGATGCCGCGCCCGCCGCCGCCGGCGGTCGCCTTCAGCATCAGCGGATAGCCGATCTCGGCCGCCGCCGCGAGCGCGGCGTCCAGCGTCTCGACCGCGCCGCGGCTCCACGGCGCGACGGGCACGCCGACCTCTTCGGCGAGGAGCTTCGCGCCGATCTTGTCGCCGAGTTTGCGCATCGCCTCCGCGCTCGGCCCGACGAAGGTGACGCCGACCTTCTCGCACAGTTCCGCGAACGCCGGGTCCTCCGCGACGAAGCCCCAGCCGACCCAGGCGGCGTCGGCCCCCGTCTCCACAAGAGCGCGCTCCAGCACCTCTAGGTCGAGGTAGGGGCGCGCGGCGGCGGGACCGAGGTCGTAGGCAATGTCGGCCTCGCGCACGAATGTGGCGGTGCGGTCGACGTCGGTGTGCAGGGCGACGGTCTCGATCCGCGTCCCGGTCTCCGCGGCGATGTCCCGTACGGCGTGGATGAGCCGCATGGCGGCCTCACCACGATTGACGATGGCGACACGACTGAACACCCGGCCGAACCTTCCTGTACCGACTATGTGCAAGCCGCGAACGGCGGCCCCCCGCAGGTGCTCACTTTTCCGTCTCCCGGGCCCGGGCGCCATGTCGCTGACAGCGCACGCTGGACGCCGCAAGTTGTGGGAAACCTGCAAAACCGTCCGGACCATCCGGCCGGGCCGAGCATGATCGATGAGTTTTCGCGGCGCGGCCGGTCTACCCCGCCATGACAACGACACCTGAAGCCGCAGACTTGAAGCCGCACCACGGACCCGCGACCGAGCCCGGGGGTGTGATGACCGGCCGGCGCCCCGAGCGCCGCGGGACGCCCGCCGTCGTCCGGTTGCTGGTGCTCGCGACGTTCGTGGTCATCCTCAACGAAACGATCATGATCAACGCGATTCCGCGGTTGATGACGGACCTGAACATCACCGAGCAGGCCGCGCAGTGGCTCTCGACCGCATTCATGCTGACCATGGCCGCGGTGATCCCGGTGACCGGCTGGTTCCTCCAGCGCGTCACCACCCGCCGCGCCTACGCCACGGCGATGGGCGTCTTCCTCGCCGGCACGGCGCTGGCGACGGTCGCGCCGGTCTTCGAAGTGCTGCTGGTCGCGCGGGTCGTCCAGGCCGCCGGCACCGCGGTGATGATGCCGCTGCTGATGACGACCCTGATGACCGTCGTGCCGGAGCGGGACCGCGGCCGCGTGATGGGCGTCGTGACCATGGCGATCTCGGTCGCGCCCGCGATGGGCCCGACGGTCTCGGGCCTGATCCTGCAGCTCGGCTCGTGGCGGCTGCTGTTCGCGGCGGTGCTGCCGATCGCGGCCGTGATCACCTGGCGGGGACTGGCGCAGCTGGAGAACGTCGGGGAACCGCAGCTCAGCACCATCGACTGGTTCAGCGTCGGCGCCGCGGCCGCCGGGTTCGGCTCCCTAGTGTACGGGCTGAGCCGGTTCGGCGAGGGCGGCACGGCGGTCCCCGCGGTGATCGTCCTGGCCGGGCTGGTCATGATCGCGGCCTTCGCGGTCCGCCAGCTCCGGCTGCAGCGCCGCGACGTCCCCCTGCTGGACCTGCGCGTCTTCCGGCACCGCACCTACGCGCTGTCCCTGCTGCTGATGTCGCTCGGCTTCATGGCGATGCTGGGCTCGATGATCCTGCTGCCGATCTACCTGCAGAGCCTGCGCGGCCTCAGCCCGCTGGAGACCGGGCTGCTGGTGATGCCCGGCGGGCTGGCGATGGGGCTGCTCGGCCCGGCCGTGGGCAGGGTCTTCGACCGCTTCGGCGCCCGGGTGCTGATCATTCCCGGGTCGGCCGGCATCGTGGCCGCGCTGGCCGGCCTCACCCAGATCTCGATGACGATGCCGTACTGGCAGGTGCTCGGCCTGCACGCGCTGCTCATGGTCTCGCTGGCCGCGACGTTCACCCCGGTGTTCACCCTCGGCCTCGGCGCCCTGCCGGAGCGGCTGTACTCCCACGGCAGCTCGATGCTGGGCACCCTCCAGCAGGTCGCGTCGGCCTTCGGCACGGCGCTGGTGGTGACCGTGATGGCCGGCCGGGCGGAGACCCGGATCGCCGGCGGCGTCACCGAGACCCTGGCCCGGCTGGACGGGATGCGGTTGGCGTTCGTCATCAGCGCCGCACTGGCCCTCGCGATGCTCGGGATCGCCTTCCTGCTGCCCGGCCGGCCGGCCGCCGCCGGGGAGCCCGAGGTCCTGGACGTCCCCCTGGCCGCCGATGACCTGGACGACGAGCTGGAGAAGGCCGGCCTGGCCCTCGAACCGGTCTGCTGAACGGCCCGGAGACAGCCCGGACGGCGGGCCGGAGGTGAGCTCGGCGCTCGCCCCGGCCCGCCGTCGCCGTCTCCGTTGCCGTCAGGCGAGGGTGACGGTGACCGGCATCTCCTTGACGCCGTTGACGAAGTTGGAGCGGACGCGGCGGATCTCCCCGGCCAGGCGGATGTCGGCCAGCCTCGGCAGCAGCTCCTCGAACATGATGCGTATCTCCAGGCGCGCGAGGGCGTTGCCCAGGCAGAAGTGCGGGCTGCCCTTGCCGAAGGTGATGTGGTCGTTCGGGGTGCGGGCGACGTCGAAGCGGTACGGGTCGGCGAAGACCTCCTCGTCGCGGTTGCCGGACGGGAACCACAGCACGACCTTGTCGCCGTCCTTGATCTGCTTGCCGCCGAGTTCCACGTCGCGGGTGGCGGTCCGGCGGAAGTGGTAGACGGGCGAGGCCCAGCGCAGGAACTCCTCCACCGCGGTGGGCATCAGGTCGAGGTCCGCGCGCAGCCGCTCGGCTTCGGCGGGGTGGTCGATGAGGGCTTTCATCGAGTGGGTGATGGCGTGCCGGGTGGTCTCGTTGCCCGCGACGACGAGCAGCAGGAAGTAGTTGTCGAAGTCGCGGTCCGACAGCGGCTCGCCGTCGCCGGGGACCTGGTTGACCAGCTTGCTGATCAGGTCGGTGCCGTTCCCGCCGCGCCGCCGGGCGCCCAGCTCCCGGCCGTACTCGAAGACCTCCAGCGAGGCGGGGCTGCGGAACGGCAGGTCGCGGTACTGCTCGCTCTCCGCGCTGTGCAGCAGGACGTCGGCGTAGTCGGGGTCGGTGTTGGCGATGATCCGGTTGCCCCAGTCGATGAGCCGCTCGGTGTCGTCGTCCGGGACGTCCAGCATCCGTGCCAGCACGTTGATCGGGAAGTCGGCCGAGACCTCCTTGACGAAGTCGAAGGTGCCCTTGGCCAGGGCGGCGTCCAGCGTGCGGGCGGTCAGGCCGCGCAGGAACGTGGCGTAGCCCGCGACGGCCCTGGGGGTGAACTCGCGTTGCAGCAGGCGCCGCAGCGCCATGTGCCGGGGCCCGTCGGTCTCCAGCATGGAGCGGCGGATGGCGGCCTGGCGTTCGTCCACCTCCTCCAGGTTGACGAAGCGGGTGGAGGTGAAGGTGGCGGCGTCCCGGTCCACCGCCACGATGTCGGCGTGGCGGGTGAGGGCCCAGAAACCGCTGCCGCCGTCGGTCTCGGGGTTCCAGTGCACCGGGTCGCTGCGGCGCAGTTCGTCGAACATCCGCCACGGCGTCCGGCCGTCCATGAAGTTGTCGAGGTCGGCGAGGTCGACCGGGAGGGTGTCGGTGGGCACGGCTGTCTCCTTACAGTTTGCGGGCGTACTCGCGGAACTCCCAGTCGGTGACGTGCCGCTGGAACCGGGCGACCTCGTCCCGCTTGTAGGCCAGGTAGGAGCCGACGAACCGCTCGCCGAGCACGCCGGCGAGGTCGTCGTCGCCGGCCAGGGCGTCGAGCGCGGCGGTCAGGGTGCCGGGCAGCCGGGCGGCCTTGGCGGTGTCGTAGCCGTAGCCCTCCAGCGGCGGCGGCGCGGTGAGCTTGTCGCGGATGCCCAGGTAGGCGGCGGTGACGAGGGCCGCGATGCCGAGGTAGGGGTTGGCGCCGGCGTCGCCGAGCCGGACCTCCAGGCGGGTGGCGCCGCCGCGCTCGGGGGGAACGCGCACCATGGCGCTGCGGTTGTCCAGCCCCCAGTCGATCAGCCAGGGGGCCAGCGTGTCGGGGCCGAAGCGCTTGTAGGAGTTGATCGACGGGTTGAAGATCGCGGTGAGTGCGGGGGCGTGCGCGATGATGCCGGCGATCGCGTGGTGCGCGGTCTGCGACAGCCCGTCGGAGCCCGCGTCCGGCCCGTCGAAGACGTTGCGGCCGGTCTCGTCCGTGCACGAGAGGTGGACGTGGAATCCCGAGCCGCCGTCGTCGTTGAAGGGCTTGGCCATGAATGTGGCCATCCGCCCCTCGATGCGGGCGAGGTCCTTGACGGCCGACTTCAGGCGGAAGGCGCGGTCGGCGGCGTCGAGGGCCCCGGAGTGTTCGAGGTTGATCTCGAACTGGCCGCAGGAGAACTCGTGGTTGCCCATGGTCACGCCGAGTCCGAAATCGCGCAGGTGCCGCAGGGTGCGCAGCAGGTGCCCGTCGGGGTCGCTCCTGCGGCCGACGGTGTAGACGTTGCCGGGGCCCTCGCCGTAGCGGCGCCATCCGTTCGGCGAGCCGGGGTCGGCTTCGCACAGGAAGTACTCCAGCTCCGGCCCGGCGACGGGGACGAGCCCGAGGTCGGCGAGCCGCCCGATGGCGCGCCGCAGGACCTCGCGGGGGCCCTCCGCGCAGGGCTCGCCGCCGTCCGGCTCGTACGCCTCGCCGAGACACTGCGCCACGCCCGGCTCCCAGGGAATCGCGGCCAGCGTGGACAGGTCGGGCCGGACGCAGATGTCGGGCAGGCCCGCGTCGATGCCGCCGGCGACGTCGACGACGTCGCCCTGCGGGGTGGTGTGGTAGACCGCGCGGCAGAAGGCGAGTCCGTGTTCCATCACGGCCGGCAGCCGGTCGACGAGGACGTCGCGGCCCCGGTCGACGCCGATCAGGTCGGGGTAGGAGACCCGGACCACGTCGATGCCGTCGGCCGTCAGCCGTTCCACCGCGTCGTGGACGTCCGCGGAGTGCTGTCCGGGCATTGAACTCCCCTCAGGACGGCGGGTTCGTTTGGGAGCAAACAATATGACCGGTGCTCTGGCCTGGCAAGAGTCAATCGCCACTCGGGTGGAACATTCCCTGCGAGGTGACAAGACCACCCGCCCGGGCATATCGTACGGACCCAAACGATTCAGAAGGAGGGGGCCATGGCACCGGTGCGGGGATTTCTGCATCCCAGGACGGCGACCGGCCGCTCGTCGCTGATCCCCAGTCCGCCCTGGTACTACTCCGGTGACCTGCTCACCGTGGAGTACCGGACCGACCCGGCGCGCGTCGCGGAGCTGCTCCCCGCCCCCCTCGGCCTCGCGTCCGAGGACCCCGGAGCGGTCGCGATCATCTGGGCCGACTGGCAGTCCTGCTCGGAGTCGGCGGACGAACTGCTCGACCCGGTGCGCGCCCAGTACAAGGAGTGCTTCGTCGTCGTGCGGTGCTCGTTCGAGGGCCGCACCTACAGCCGCTGCGTCTACATCTGGGTCGACAAGGACTTCGCCATCGCGCGGGGCCTGCACCAGGGCTACCCGAAGAAGCTGGGCTCGATCCACCAGACCCGCCCCCACCCGTACGGGCGGGCGGCGCCGCGCATCGGCGCGGGCGGCCGTTTCGGCGCGACCCTGGCCGCCGCCGACCGGCGGCTGGCCGAGGCGGTGGTCACGCTGCGCGAACCGTCCGCCGGCAACGGCTTCGTCAACGGCCATCCGATGGCCCACCACCGCTTCCTGCCGTCGATCGAGCCGGACGGGCCACCGGCGCTCAACGAGCTGATCGAGTCGGGCGCCGTCGGCTTCGAGGCCGGGCAGGCCTGGACGGGCGACGCCGACCTCCGGCTGTTCGCATCGCCCACCGAGGAGCTGGACCGCCTCGCGGTCGACGAGGTGATCGGCGCCTACTACCGCCAGGTCGGCGTCGTCTGGAACGGCGGCAGGCGGCTGTGGGAGGACGGCCCGGAAGGCTGACCCGGTGATCGTACGGTCTCAAATGACGGGTGGGCGGCGGTAGATTCGACTACACCCCACCCGTCGGGGCCGGGGATCCGCGCCCGGCGCCGGGGCCCGCGAGAGGACACATGTGACCGGCCACCACACACTGCGCGAGACCGAGCAGGCCATCCAGAGGCGGCTCGGCGACGTTCCCCTGCGCCACGACGCGATGATGGCGGTCTCCAACATCTACCGGGCCGCGGCCGCGATCCGGCAGCACTTCGAAAGCTCCGTGCTGCGCTCGGCGGACCTCACCTGGACGGCGTTCGTCGTGCTGTGGGTCGTGTGGATCTGGGACGAGATGGAGACCCGCCACGTCGCGGAGGAGGCCGGCATCTCCAAGGGCACCCTCACCGGGGTGGCCAAGACGCTTGAGGGGCGCGGGCTCATGGAGCGCGGCCCCCACGACACCGACGGCAGGCTGGTCGTCCTCCGGCTCACCGACAAGGGGCGGGAGCTGATGGACGAGCTGTTCCCGCAGTTCAACGCCGAGGAGGCGTTCGTCGTCAAGCGCCTCGACCAGGCCCAGAACAGGTCGCTGGCGGAGGTTCTCGGCACGATCGTCGAGCACCTGGAAAGCGAGGGCGACGAGCGCCGGACCACCCTGCGCGGCGACGCCCCCCTCCCACCCCGCCGCTCAGGCCGCCGCGCCCGCACCTGACCCTTCCCCCAGCCGCCCACTCCGACCGACCCCGCCTCATCACGTCGAGGCGGGGTCTTCGCGTTTCCGCGCGATGACGTCCTTCGGCGCTCTTGACAGATCGTTTGAACCCGAACATTCTGATGACCGTTTGGTCCCGAACGTTCATGGGTGCCGTGGAGAGGAGCGTTCATGGAGCGCAGCCCGCTGAGCCGTCGAGGACTGCTGAGGGGAGGAGCCGGCCTGGCCGTCGGCGTCGCGGCTCAGCCCCTGGCCAACGCGAACGCCTGGGCCGAAGACACGAATCCGTCGTCGGCGGCGGATCTTGTGCTGCACAACGGCCAGGTGCTGACCATGGAACGAGGGTTCCGCATCGTGTCCGCGTTGGCGGTCAAGGCGGGCCGGGTCGTCCACGCCGGCCCCGACGCCTCGGTGCGCCGCCTCATCGGCCGCCGCACGCAGGTCGTGAACCTGCGCGGACGCACGGTCCTGCCCGGCATCAACGACTCCCACCTGCACGGCCTGCGTACGGGGCTGGCCCTGCCGCCGTACACCGTCGATGTCGGCGAGCCCGCCGTCCGCTCCATCGCCGACGCCGTCGCCGCGGTCGCCGAGGCCGTGCGGCAGGCGGACGCGGGCGCGTGGATCCGCGGCAAGGGATGGAACGAGAACGCCTTCGCCGAAGGGCGCCCGCCCACCCGCCACGATCTGGACCCTGTCTCACCCGACCACCCGGTCGTCCTGCTCGACTGGTCGAACCACGTGCTTTGGGTGAACAGCAAGGCCCTGGAACTGGCCGGCGTCGACCGCGACACCCCCGACCCGAGCGGCGGCGTGGTGGTGCGGGACGCCTCGGGCGAACCGACCGGCCTCCTCCGCGAGACGGCCATGGACCTCGTGAACAGGCACGTCCCGCCCTACACCGAGAAGGAGCAGGCCGACGCCATCGACACCGCCGTCGCCCTGCTTCTGAGCCACGGCATCACCAGCTTCACCGAGCCGGGCATCGGCGCCGAAGCCCAGCGGATCTACGCGGACAAGGCCCGCCGCGGCGCGCTCGGCATCAGGGTCACGGCGCTGCTCAGCAGGCCCGACGACACGTACCCGACGTCCGCGGGGCACGTGCGCGAGATCCTCGGCGCCCACCGTCCGCCGGAGGACGTCGACCCCCGGTGGTTCAACATCACCGGGGTGAAACTGCGGGCGGACGGAGTCCCCATCTCAAGCCGCACCGCGTGGATGCGCGAGCCCTACACGGGCGGCGGACGGGGCGGCCTCGTCACCGACGGCGCGACCGATCAGGAGAAGGTCGCCGAGCTCACGGCCATGATCGGCCTCGTTCACCGCGCCGGTATGCAGGTGGGGACGCACGCCACGGGCGACGCCGCCATCGACGCCGTCGCCGCCGGGTACGCGCGGGCGCTCCGGCGGCGGTCGCGCGCCCACCCGCGGCACTACGTCATCCACGGCGACTTCGCCTGGCCCGAGACGCTGCGCGTCCTGGCGAAGCACGGCTGCGGGGTGAGTCTCAACCCGAACATCAAGCACCTGATCGCCGACTCCCAGCCGGACATCGTCGGGGCCGAGCGGGCGGCCTACCAGACGCCCTACCGGTCGGCCCTGCGCGCGGGCGCGGTGGTGACGAGCGCCTCCGACTCGCCGAACGTCGCACCGGACTGGCGCCAGGGGCTGGAGACCATGCTCCTGCGCGAGGGCGGCTCCGGCGAGGTCTCCGGCCCGGACGAGATCATCGGCGTGCGGGAGGCGCTGCACACCTACACCACCGGCGGAGCGTGGCAGGACCACGCGGACCGCTGGAAGGGCACGCTCGCGCGTGGCATGGCCGCCGACCTGTGCGTCCTCGAAGGCGCCTTGTTCGACGCGCGCGGACGGCTGACGCACGACGCGCACGCCATCACCGACGTCCCCGTCGCGCTCACCGTGGTCGGCGGCCGCATCGCCTACGACGCCGCCGACACGTCCCACCGCTCCGCCGCCGCCCGAGCCCGAGCGGTCGGCTGGGCCCGCCGCCCTGATCCCCGCCAGATGTGCGCGCACTGCTCGTGAAAGGGAGCTTGGAAATGGGAAACCGACTCGACCGACGTAGGTTCCTGCAGGGATCGGCCGCAGCGGCGGCCGGCGTGGCGATCGCCGGGACGCTGCCCGCCGAGGCCGCGACGGCCGACCCCGGGGGGAGGGGACGAGGTCCGGCCGACCTGATCATTCACAACGGCAAGGTCCTGGTCATGGACGAGCGCTTCCGCACCGCCGACGCGGTCGCGATCCGCGACGGTGTCGTGGTCGGCGTCGGACGCGACAGGGACATGCGCCGATTCGCGGGCCGGGGCACGCAGACGCTCGACGCGGGCGGCGGCACCGTCCTGCCCGGCATCAACGACTCCCATCTGCATCTCGGCGGGTTCGGACTCGACTACCCGCCGTTCACGATCGAGGTCGACACCGCCACGATCGAGGAATTGGTCGAGGCCGTGCGCACCGCTGCGGCGGGTGCGGCGTCCGGCGCCTGGATCCGCGGGCAGGGCTGGAACGACAACCGGCTGCCCCGCCCGCCGCGCAAGACCGACCTCGACCCCGTCTCCGGTGACCACCCGGTGATCCTCACCGACTTCTCCGGCCACGCGGTGGCGGTCAACTCGGCCGCGCTGCGGCTGGCCGGGATCACCCGTGACACCGAGGCGCCGACCGGCGGTGTGATCGAGAAGGACGCCGACGGCGAGCCCACGGGCGTCCTGCGCGAGACGGCCACGGGGCTCGTCGGCCGGCACGTCCCGCCGTTCACCGAGGACGAGGTCTCGGCCGCCATCGACAACGCGATCGGGGTTCTGCACGGCCTGGGCATCACGAGCATCACCGATCCGGGCATCGGCCTCGACAGGCTCGCCTTGTACGCGCGGAAGGCGGGGGCGGGAACGCTCGGCATCCGTCTCAACGCGCTGCTGTCCGCGGGCAGGTCGCCGGACGCGCTCCGCGACGTGCTCGCCGGTTACGAACCCCTGCGTGGAGTAGACCCCCGGATGCTGCGCGTCGCGGGCGTCAAGATCTTCGGTGACGGCATCCCGACCGCCGCCCAGACCGCGTGGCTGCACGAGCCCTACCTCGACGGCAGCAACGGCAGCCTCACGATCGACGGCGACACGGTCGAGGAACAGGTCGCGAACCTGCACGAGCAGATCCGGATCGCGCACGACGCCGGGCTCCAGGTCGGGACGCACGCCACCGGGGACGCCACCATCGACGCGGTGGTCGCGGGCTACCTCGCGGCGATGCGGCGCAACCGGCGCCGCCGCGATCTGCGGCACTACGTCATCCATGGCGACCTGACGCCGCGCGAGACGCTGCGGACGATGGCGCGCAACGGCATCGGCGTGAACATGAACGCGACGATCAAGTATCTGCTCGGCCGGACGCTCGATCCGGTGCTCGGGCCCGAGCGCACGTCGTACCAGTGGCCGTATCGGAGCGCGCTCGACCTCGGCGTCCGGGTGAGCAGCGCCTCGGACGCGCCGGTGACGTTCCCGAGCTGGCTCCAGGGCGTGCAGTCCGCGGTGCTGCGCGAAGGGAAATTCGGCGGGGTCGCGGGCGAGGCCGAACGCATCACGCTGGAAGAGGCCCTGGCCACCTACACGCGGACCCCGGGCTGGCAGGATCACGCCGACCGCTGGAAGGGCACGCTTCGCCCCGGGAACGTGGGCGACGTCTGCGTCGTCGACGGCGACATCCTGGGCGTCGACCCGCACGAACTGATCGATCTGCCGATCGCCGCGACCGTCCTCGGCGGCCGCGTCGTCCACGACGGCAAGTCCGGCGGACCGAGGAGCGCGATCGTGAACGCCGCCGCATCGGGCAAGCGGCACGACCGCAGCGTCGCCTGCCTTCAGGGCGGCAGGTGCTGCTGCGACCTCGCCGTCTGAAGCCGCGACACGAAATGCCCCCGGTGCCGGACGCGGCACCGGGGGCACGTTCGTCCGATCAGGACGTGGGAGTCCGGACGTCGTCCAGCAGCCGCTTCCGGTAGCCGACCTGGGAGCGGGTGCAGCCGATCATCACGACACCGACCAGCCTGCCGTCGCGGTGGTACCCGAGCACCACCTCACCGCCGAGGTCGCCTTCCAGCACGCGGATGTCGCCGTCGCCAAGGTTCGGTGCGCCGAACGACTGGAGCCGCATGCCGTACTGGTCGCTCCAGAACGAGGGGAGCGGCATGAACGGCCCCACGTCCTGCCCGAGAAGGGTGCGCGCCGCGTGTTTGGCGGTGTCGGTGGGGATGCTCCAGTGCTCCACCCGGCGTGGGACGTCGTCGTACCGGGGGTTGGGGAACCGGGCGACGTCTCCGACGGCCACCACCTCGGGACGTCCCTCGACCCGCAGCGCGCCGTCGCACAGCACGCCGTCCGACAGGTCGAGCCCGTTGCCCTCCAGCCATTCGACGCACGGCACGGACCCGACGGCCTCGACGACGACATCGGCCGGCACCGCCGAGCCGTCGGACAGCTCCAGCCCGTCCCCGGTGAAGCGGGCGATCGTGCGGCCGAGCAGGAACCGCACACCGCGCTCCCCGTGGCGGCGGCGAAGTTCGGCTCCGAGGTCCGGGCCGAGCGGGCGGAGCATCGGCTCGCTCTCGGGCGCGACCACGGTGACGTCCGCGCCGAGCGTACGGGCGGTCGCGGCGACCTCGCATCCGATGAAGCCCGCCCCGACCACGGCCAGCCGCGTCCCCGGGCGCAGGCGTGCGCGCAGGGCGGCGGCGTCGTCCAGCGTCCGCACGACATGCCGTGACGGACCCGTCCCCGGGACGGCCAGCCGCCGCGGGCGCAGGCCGGTGGCGATCACCAGGGCGTCGTAGGCGATCTCCGTCCCGTCGGCGAGCCGGACGGTGCGCGCGGCGAGGTCGGCCGCGGTGACCGCCGTCCCGAGGCGCCAGCCGACGTCGGCGACGCCGGCCCGCATCCGGAACGCCACCCGGTCGAAGGACACCTCGGCTGCGAGGACCTCCTTCGACAGGGGCGGCCGGTTGTAGGGCGGGTGCGGCTCGTCGCCGATGACGGTCACCTCGCCGGTGTGGCCGGCGGCGCGCAGCTGCTCGGCCGCCCGGAGCCCGCCGAGGGACGCGCCGACGACCACGACGCGTCCCCCCTCTGCGCCGGGCACCGCCTAGTCCTCGACCGTGATCGCCTGGAGGGGGCAGACGTCGGCCGCCTCCTCCACCGCGTCGCGCAGGGCGTCGCCGGGTGCGCTCTCGTACTCCAGATGCCCGGCCTCGTTGAGCCGGAAGACCTCGGGCGCGGCGAACACGCACTGCCCGTGGTCCTGGCACTTGTCCATGTCGACGATGACCTTCATGGCTACCTCCTCGGGGCGCGGACGCCGCGGAACTCCCAGTCACCGCCGAAAGCGGTGGAGACGACCTCTTCGGACTCGGTGGGCTGCGCACCGCAGTCGTCCCGGACGGGGACGGGACCGGCCACGATGTGGTTGCGCAGCCGTCCCAGCCCCTCGGCCTCGACCTCGACCACGTCCCCCGGCCGGACGGGACGCGAGTTGGCGGGCGTCCCCGACAGCAGCACGTCCCCGGGGTGGAGGGTGATCGTGCGGGCGATGTCGGCGACGAGATAGTGCATGTCCCACTCCATCTCGTCGGTGCCGCCGTCCTGCACCAGCTCGCCGTTCACATAGGTGCGCAGGTACTTGCCGCGGAAGTCCCAGCCGGTGACGAGGCCGGGGCCGAGCGGGCAGAGCGTGTCGGAGCCCTTGACCCGCAGCATCGAGCCGGCGTCGGTGTCGCGGAAGTCGTGCAGGCCGTAGTCGTTGGCCACCGTGTAACCGGCGATGTACGCGGCCGCGTCCGCGGGGGCGATGTTGCGGCAGGTCCGGCCGATGACGATCGCGATCTCGCCCTCGTAGTTGAGGTACTTGCACCGCTCGGGGCGGACGACCGCGCCGCCGTGCGCGTTCAGAGCGGAGACCGGCTTGTGGAAGTAGGTCGGCGCGGCGGGCAGCCGGGCCTGGAACTCCTCCACGCGGCTGCGGTGGTTGAGGTGCACCGCGATCACCTTGGTCGGCCTGCACGGCGGCAGGTGCACGGCGTCCTCGGCGCGCACCCGGCGGCCGTCGGCGGCGACCAGGTCGTCGCCCTCGCGGACGACCTGGACGTCGGCGCCGTCCAGCAGGATCCTGCGGTACTCGGTCGGGCGCTCGGGCAGGTGTTCGTCCATCTAGGCGGTCCATCCGTTCTCGGGCCGGTCGAACCAGATGTGCACCTGGCCGGTTCCGACGGAGTTCTCGTACTCGCTGTAGAGGCGTCCCGGGGCGGTGCAGGCCCGCTCGCCCAGGGCGCCGATCATCATCAGGTAGTGGCCGAACTGGGCTTCCGGCTTGAAGCGCAGGAACTCCGGCATCGTGTCGAGGACGCGGGCGTGGTCGCCGTCCGTCAGCCACGCGATCCGCTCCTCGTCGGCGGCGCGCGCCTCGGGGGTGAAGATGTGCGCCGGGTCGGCCGCCTCGTGGTCGCGGATCTGCCGCAGCGGCCAGAACGTGTGCGACATCGCGCCCGAGGCGATGAGCAGGACCCGCCGGTCGGTGGCGGCGATCGCGTCGCCGAGCGCCCGGCCGAGCCGCAGGAAGTCCTCGGTGTCGGCGGTCTGGCACACGCCGATCGACATCCAGCGCTTGCCGTCCAGCTCCAGGTACGGGTCGTCGCGTACGCCCAGGTACGTCCAGAGGTTGACGGTGGCGTAGAAGATCGGCAGGTACGGGTCGTCGATCGGCGTGATCCAGGTGCCGTGCTCGTCGGCGTAGCCCGCGACGGCGTTGGCCAGCTCGGGGTCGCCGGGGAAGTCGTAGGGGATGCGGCACATGCCGCGCGGCAGTTCCTCGGAGGTGAACAGCCCGGCCCGCCGGTGGTGGGACGTGGCGACGAACTCGACCGTGGTGGCCCAGTGGGAGTCGAGGACGACGACGGTGTCGTAGTCCTCCACCCGACCGAACACGTCGGCCCTCAGCCGTTTCAGGCCGTCGACCAGGGTGAAGTCCTCGCCGTGGTTCAGTTCGCGGCGGGTGACCTCGGGCAGCACGATCGTGGGGACGTGGGCCAGGAGGCCGGCGCCGACTACTTCTCCCATGGGGCCATCACCGTGTTCTTCACATCGCAGTAGAAGTCGAAGCTCCAGTCGCCGCCCTCGCGCCCGACGCCGGACTGGCGGGAGCCGCCGAACGGCGCCCGCAGGTCGCGGACGAAGAAGCAGTTCACCCACACCGTCCCGGCGACCAGCCGCCCCGCGACGCGGGCGGCGCGTTCGGGGTCGCCGGTCGCGAGGGTGGCGGCGAGCCCGAACCGGGTGCCGTTGGCCATCGCGACGGCCTGCTCCTCGGTCTCGAACGTCTGGAGCGTCAGGACGGGCCCGAAGACCTCTTCGGTGAGGATCTCGCTGCCCTCGGGCGCCTCGGTGAACAGGGTGGGCCGGTAGTAGAGGCCGCCGAGGCCGGTGTTGGGGCCGCCGCCGATCAGCGCCCGCGCGCCGTCGCCGAGGGCCCGCCGCACGAATCCGTCCACGCGCTCGACGTGCCGCCGGTGGATCTGCGGCCCGATGTCGGTGCTCTCCTCGCGCGGGTCGCCCTGGACGAGACGTCCCGCCCGGTCGAGGAGCCGCCCGGTGAACTCCTCGGCGATGGACGCCTCGACGAGCAGCCTCGTCGCCGCCAGGCAGACCTGCCCGGCGTTGTCGTACTGCTCCACGGCCAGGTCGACGGCGAGGTCCAGGTCGGCGTCGGCGAAGACCAGCAGCGGGGACTTGCCGCCGAGTTCCAGCGACAGCGGCGTGAGGTTGGGCGCCGCGGCGGCGGAGATGCTCCGCGCGGTCGGCACCGAGCCGGTGAAGCTGATCCTCCGCACGCCCGGGTGGGCGACGAGGGCCGCGCCCGCCTCCGCGCCCGTCCCCTGGACGACGTTGAGGACGCCGTCGGGCAGCCCGGCCCCGGCGGCGATGTCGGCCAGCAGCGACGCGGTGAGCGGGGACCATTCGGCCGGTTTGAGCACGACGGTGTTCCCGGCGGCCAGCGCCGGGGCGACCTTCCAGGTGGCCAGCATGAGCGGCGCGTTCCACGGGGTGATCAGCGCGCAGACCCCGGCCGGGTCCCAGTCGACGTGGTTGCGGTGGCCGCGGGTCTCGAAGTCGTCGTGTCCGAGGCGCAGCAGCCGGTCGGCGAAGAACCGGAAGTTGTGCGCGACGCGCGGCATGACCCCGCGCCGGTGGGACCGGATGAGCGCCCCGTTGTCGGCCGTCTCGACCTGCGCGAGTTCCTCGACGCGCTCGTCGATGCCGTCGGCGATCGCGTGCAGTGTCCGCGCCCGGTCCTCCCGGCTCGTGCGCGCCCAGGCGGGGAACGCCCTGGAGGCGGCGGTCACGGCGGCGTCCGCCTCCGCGGGCCCGCCCCGCGCGACCTCGGCGATCGGCTGCTCGTCGATGGGGGAGAGGTCGGTGAACGCGGCGGCGGAGCCGACCCGTTCACCGCCGATCCAGTGGCCGGTGTCGACGGTGACGCCCGCGACCTCTGCCATAGCGGCACCTCCAGTTCGTTTGGTCCCAAATAAACTAGGAGAACCGGATCGTCAGGTCAACATTCCGGCCGGCGCGTCCGCGCGCTACTGTTTGGGATCAAACGAATCCTATCGGAGGGAGGCGCCCGTGACCGGCGACGGTCCGAAGACTCCGCGCTTCGTGCTCGTGCTCAGCGAGAACTGGACGCTGACCGGCGGCCGCGACCTGCCCGCCCTGATCCGCTGGGCGCGCGAGGCCGAGGACGCCGGCTTCGACGCCGTCATGATCAGCGAGCACATCGTCCTCGGCCCGGACGCCGGCGCCGGCGGCGTCATGGGGAACCCGCGCGAGTACGCGCTGCCGGGCAACCAGGACCCCCGCACGCCGTGGCCGTCCTCGCTCACCCTCCTCGCGGCGATCGCCTCGGTCACCTCCCGGCTGCGGCTGGCCGCGGCCGCGGTGCTCGCCCCGCTCCGGCATCCGCTCGCGCTCGCCCGCGACCTCGGCACGCTCGACCTGATCTCCGAAGGACGCCTGGTGGTACAGCCCACCGTGAGCTGGAGCCGCGACGAGTACGCGGCCCTGGGCGTGCCCTTCGAGAACCGCGGCGCCCTGCTGGACGAGCACCTGGAGATCTGGAACCTGCTCTGGCAGGGCTCCCCGGTCTCCTACCAGGGGCGGCACTACAGGTTCGAGGACGTGTACTTCGAGCCGCGCGCCCACCGGCCCGACGGCCCCCGCATGTGGTTCGGCGGGCAGCGGCTGCACGCCAGGATGCTGGACCGCCTGGTGCGGTACGGACACGGCTTCCACCCGCTCGGCAGACCCGCCCCGGAGGAACTCGCGCGCCTGCGGACGGCCATGGCCGGCGCGGGCCGCGACGCGACCGCCCTCGAAATGATCGGCGGAACCCGGCCCGCCTTCCCCGACGACCACTCCTGCGCCCCGCTCGCGCCCGCGCTGGAGAGCATCCCGGAGCAGCTCGCCCAGGGATTCACCACTTTCTGCGTCAAGCCCTCGCAGTTCATCGACGATCCGGACGCCGTCGGCGCCTTCTGCCGCGAGGTCGTCAAACGCACCGACGCCCTGCTCGCGTCCTGACACCGCTCGCCTCCTGACACCGCTCGATTTCATGACACTGCTCGGCTCCTGAAGGGAGAGGCCATGACCGACGTCCCCTACGAGGAGTGGCGCATGCGGGCCGCGCGGCTCGCGCCGCACACCGGCCACCACATCGGCGGGGCCTTCGTCCCGAGCCGGGACGGAGCCACGTTCCCCGTCGTGTCCCCACGGGACGGCCGCACCATCGCCGAAGTGGCCGCCGCCGGACCCGCCGACGTGGACGACGCGGTGGCGGCGGCGCGGCGCGCCTTCGACGACGGCCCGTGGCCCCGGCTCGCCCCCGCGGACCGCAAGGCCGGACTCCTGCGCCTGGCCGACCTCGTCGAACGCGACCGTGAACACCTCGCCCTGCTCGTCTCCCTGGAGATGGGCAAACCCGTCGCCGACGCGGACGGCATCGAGGTCCGCGCCCTCCTCGGCTGCCTGCGCTGGTACGCCGAGGTCGCCGACAAACTCGTGGACGAATCGCCCCGCACCGACGCGGCGTCCCTGGCCCTCGTCACCCGCGAGCCGGCAGGCGTGGTCGGCGCCGTCGTCCCGTGGAACTTCCCGCTGACCATGGCCGCCTGGAAGGTCGCGCCGGCGCTGGCGGCGGGCTGCACGGTGGTGCTCAAACCCGCCGAGGAATCGCCGCTGTCCGCCCTGCACCTGGCGTCGCTGGCCGCCGAGGCCGGGCTCCCGGACGGGGTGCTCAACGTCGTCAACGGCCACGGCGAGATCGCCGGGCGGGCGCTCGGCGGGCATCCCGGCGTCGACGTCATCGCCTTCACCGGCTCCACCGAGGTCGGCCGCCACTTCCTGCGGTACGCGGCGGACTCCAACCTCAAGCGGGTCTGGCTCGAACTGGGCGGCAAGTCGCCCAACATCATCCTGCCCGACGCGCCCGACCTCGACGCCGCCGCCGACACCGCCGCCTGGGGCATCTTCTTCAACGCCGGCGAGATGTGCACCGCGCCGTCCCGCCTACTCGTCCACCGCTCGGTGGCCGACCGGGTCCTCGACCGGGTCGTCGCCCGCGCGCGGTCCCTGGTCGTCGGGGACCCACTCGACCCGGCCACCGAGATGGGCCCGCAGGTCTCGGCCCGCCAGCGCGACCGCGTCCTGTCGTACGTGAAGGCCGGCGACGCCGAGGGCGCCCGCCTGCGCGCCGGCGGCTCCGCGATCGGCGGGGACGGGTACTTCGTGCGCCCTGCCGTCTTCGACCGGGTGGAACCCGGCATGCGGATCGCGCGCGAGGAGATCTTCGGCCCGGTGCTGGCCGTGCTGGAGTTCGACGACGTCGACGAGGCCGTGCGGCTGGCCAACCACACCGATTACGGCCTCGCCGCCGCGGTCTGGACCTCGGACCTGACGACCGCGCACCGGGTCTCGCGTGCGCTCCGGGCCGGCACCGTGTGGGTGAACTGCTACGAGGAAGGCGACATGAGCGTCCCGTTCGGCGGCGTCAAGCAGTCCGGCAACGGCCGCGACAAGTCACTGCACGCCCTCGACAAGTACCTCGACCTCAAAACCACCTGGCTCGCACTGTGAACGCCCGCGCGATGAGCACCCGCCCGATGAACAATCGCCCGCTGATCGCCGTCCCGGCTCGTTTCTCCGCTGGAGCGTCGGCGCTGCGGTACGCCGCCGAGGTCGCGGCCCGTGCGCTGGTCGAGGCGGTGTGGCGCGGCGGCGGCGAACCGTTCATCATGCACCCGGCCGCCCCGGCGCACGCCGCAGAACGCCTGGCGCGCTGCGACGGCGTTCTGCTGCCCGGCGGCGGCGACCTGCACCCGCGCCACTACGGGGTGGCCGACGAGCACGAGGCCCTGTACGACGTCGACGACGACCAGGACGCCTTCGACCTGGCCGTCGCCCGGCACGCCCTCGCCGCCGGGCTGCCGACGCTGGCGATCTGCCGGGGCCTCCAGGTCGTCAACGTCGTGACCGGCGGGACGCTGCGCCAGCACATGGAACCCGACCACCGCCACGTCACGCACCGGGTCACGGTCGCGTCCGGCTCGCTGCTGGCCAGGACGGGCGGCACCCGGGAACCGGCCGTCTCCTGCTACCACCATCAGGGGATCGAGACCCCCGGGACCGGCCTCGTGGTCACCGCCCGGGCGGCCGACGGCACGATCGAGGCCATGGAACTCCCGGACGCGACGGGCTGGTTCCTCGGCGTCCAATGGCATCCGGAGGACACCGCGGCGGACGACCCGTCCCAGCAGGCCCTCTTCACCGCCCTCGTCCGGGCGTCGAGCGCGGCGGAGGCGCGCTCAGCGGAGGCGGGCGTGGCGTAGGAACGCGTCCACGAAGGCGTGCGCGCGGCGTTCGGCTTCGGGAGCCAGCGCCCGGGTCCGGTCGAGCACCGCCGCGGGATCCAGTCCCAGCCCCCGCATGTCCTTCTCGGCGCCGTTGGCCAGCCACGATTCCAGCTCGCGCACCGTGAGCTCGGGGTGGAACTGGACGCCGAGGCTCCGCCCGATGCGGAACGCCTGCGGGCCCACCTCGTCGCGGGCGATCTCGATGCCGCCCGGCGGCATGACCCAGCGGTCGAAGTGGTACTGGAACCACGGACCCGGTCCGACCAGCGCGGGCTCGTCCGTCTCGATCTCGACCCACCCGATCTCGGGACGCGGCGCGCGCTCGACCCCGCCGCCGAGCGCCGTCGCGAGGGCCTGCCCGCCGAAGCAGATGCCGAGGACCGGGACCCCGGTGGTGTGGGCCTTGCGCAGCATGGCCAGCTCGTCGGTGATCCAGGGACCGATCGCCGCCTCGTCGTCGACGGACCACGGCGCGCCCATCACCACGACGAGGTCGGACTCCGACGGTTCGGGGAAGGCGATCTCCACGCCGGGGCTGTGATGCCGCTCGGCCGGCACGACGACCAGCTCCGTGACCTCGAACCCGTGCTGGACCAGCCGGTCCCCGATCGGCCCGATCGGGGACATCGCATCGTGCTCGACGACCAGTGCCCGCATGCGCCCTCCGTTCGGCCGTCCCAGATCCATTTGCTCCCAAACAATATCCGACCGGGGCGGCCGCTCCCCACGGCGGCCCGATGCGGCCGCGTGTGATCCGCGCGACCTCTTGACAGGTCGTTTGAGCCCGAACATTCTTTAGGGCACCTTCGACCCCTTCGACCCTCCGAACGAACACTCCGGCGCCATCGGCCGCCGGCCGCCCGGGATGACGAGGTATTTCCAAAAGTCGTTTGGCCCCGTATGATCCGCGTCACGCCAACGCGTGCGCGGTCGATCGAAAGGACTGTGAGGGGTATGACCGATCAGAGCGGAACGGGTCTGCGAGACGCCGACCCGGCCGATGCGAGCGCGAGCCGCCTCGCGAAGAACAAACTCGGAATCGCGGGCATCGTCTTCTTCGTCGTCGCCGCGGCCGCACCCCTCGTTGGCATGACCGGTGCCGTCCCCATCGCCATCGTCCTCGGCAACGGCGCGGGGGTCCCCGGCGCCTACCTGGTCGTCGGGATCATCCTGCTCGTCTTCAGCGTCGGGTACTCCGCGATGAGCCACCGGGTGACGAACACCGGCGCGTTCTTCGCCTACGTCGGACGAGGGCTCGGCGTCGTCCCCGGCGTGGGGTCCGCGTTCGTCTCCCTGCTCGCCTACCTGGCGATCCAGCTCGCGATCTACGGGTTCTTCGGGGCCGTCATGGCCGGCCAGATGAACGCCGAGCTGGGCATCGACCTGGCCTGGTGGATCTGGGTGCTGATCGCCTGGGCCCTGGTGCTGGGCCTGTCCGCGCTGAGCGTGGACGTCGGAGCCAAGGTGCTGGGCCTGCTGATGCTCCTCGAAGTACTGTCGCTCGCGATCGTGGCCGTGGCCGTCCTCTTCCACGGCGGAGGACCGGACGGCATGTCGCTCGGCTCGTCGTTCTCACCCGGCAGCGTCTTCGCCGGCGGCTTCGCGGGCTCGGCGGGCATCGCACTCACCTTCGCCTTCGCGTCCTACATCGGTTTCGAGGCGACCGCCATCTACGGCGAGGAGACCAGGGACCCCAAGCGCAGCGTCCCCATCGCGACCTACATCGCCGTCTCCCTGATCGCGGTGCTGTTCGCGTTCACCTCGTGGGCGGTGGTCAGCGGCCTCGGCAGCGAAACGGTCCGCGACCGCGTCGCCGAGATCTCCTCCGTGGAGGGAACCCCGCTGGCCGACCCCGCCGCGGTCATCTTCGGCGTGGCCACCGAGTACGTCGGCGGCTGGCTGGCGACGGTGATGAGCTGGCTGGTGCTCTCCAGCCTCTTCGCGGGACTTCTCGCCTTCCAGAACAGCGCGGCGCGCTACTTCTTCTCGATGGCGCGCGCCGGGGTGCTGCCCGCCGCCCTCGGCCGGGTCAACGGACGCGGCGCGCCGGTGCTCGGCACCGCCGCCGTCGCGGCGACGACGCTGATCGTCGTTCTTCTGTTCCGGGTCACCGACCGCGATCCGGTGCTGCACATGTTCTCCTGGTTCAGCGCACTGGCGGTGCTGGCGATCGTCCTGGTGGAGATCCTCGTGTCCATCGCCGTGATCGCATACTTCCGCCGGGAGGGCGGCGCCGCGCGTGTGTGGGGCACCCTGGTCGCGCCCGCCGTCGCGATCGTCGGCCTCGCGCTCGGAATGTACCTGCTCGTGTCGCGCTTCGGCCTGCTTGCCGGGACGGCGGCCGAGGGCGTCGACCCCGCGGCCCAGTCGTGGGGCCTGTCGGCGCTGGGATGGTTCCTGGTGGCGCTGCCGTTCCTCGTCCTCGCGGCGGGGATGGCGGTCGGGACGCTGCGCCGCGGCAAGAACACCGAGGCGATGGCCGACCTCGTGACCTGACGCCCGTCCTCGCGGCCCGCCCGGGAGGACCCGTCCCGGGCGGGCCGCGTCCGCCGCCTCCTCAGCGTCGCAGCGGGAACAGGCTGTCGGACGCGAGGAAGATCGTTGCGAGCGCGACCGCGGCCACCAGGGCCACGGCCGCGCTGATCAGCAGGAGGGCGTGGCGGCGCTCGTGCCCGGCGACGCGTCCGGCCGGACGCGTCACGCGGCCCAGCAGATGGACCAGCGCGCTCATGCCCAGGATGAGCCCGCCGATCACGGGGGTGGTCTGGAGCATGGCGCCGCCGAGGGCCGCGAAGGACACGGCGGTCCGGAACCAGGCCAGCTCCGTGCGTTCCCGGGCCAGCCCGGGATCGAGGTCCTCGGGGTCGTCCAGGCCCCCGGAAGTCACTCGACGGCCTCCGACAGCAGGACGAGGACGGCGGCCAGCAGCGCGACGGCCGCGATGGCGACGGAGAGCATCCGGGGGAGCGGCGACCGCGGCAGCGGCTCTCCCCGCCGCAGCGCACGCTGGTTGCGGCCCCACTCGGCGAAACCGCCGATGGACAGGACGGCGCCGAAGACGATCAGCGGGACGGCCAGCAGGTGTCGGCCCCACGGCAGCCCGGGGAACGGCGGCAGCAGTTGCACGATGGCCAGCCCGGCGACGATCAGGGCGAGCGCCGTGCGGTTCCAGGCCAGGAACGTCCGCTCGTTGGCGAAGGTGAACCGCGCGTCCGGCTCGCTCTCGCGCGGACGCCCCGGCGCGCCCTCCCCGCCTTCGGCCCCGGACGGTTCGGATTCGCTCACGCGCAGGTCTCCTGGCCGATGCGTTCCAGCAGGTGGTCGACGGTGGTCACGAACCCGGCCAGGTCCCTGTCGGCCAGGCCCGCGAAAAGCCGCGCGGCGCCCTCGTCGTATTCACCGCTGAGGCTGCCGACGGTGTCGCGGCCCCGGTCGGTGAGGTCCACCAGCGTGGCGCGCCGATCGCCGGGATGCGGTGCGCGGGCGACGAAGCCGTCGTTCTCCAGCGCGTCCACCAGCCCGGTGATGTTGCGCGGGCTGACCCCGATCGCGGCGGCCAGCGCACGCTGGGTCATCGGACCGGTGTTCTGCAGGTTCCACAGCACCGTCGCCCGCGCCCGCGACAGCCCGCGCGCGGTCAGCCCGGCCTCCATGAACTGGTGCGTGACCACCGCCAGCGCGAACAGCTTCTCCAGCGCATGCCCCGCCTCGGTGGCACCGCCGTCCCTATTTTCTGAACTCGCATCATTGTGAAGTTGCTTCACTATGTCGTAGCCTCCAGAAATGAGAGTACCGGCTGTACTCGGCCCTCAGAAGGAGCGCCCGACATGAACCCCACCGGCAGTCCCGCAGAACGCGTCGGGTGACCTGGCCCGAGGGGCGGCTGCCGTTCCCGGACCGCGCGAACGGCAGGCGTGTTGTCGGTGCGGGGTGCTTGGCTGCTCCCCATGAACGGTGAAGAGCCGATGGCGGCCGTGTCCCGCCTCATGTCGGCGGGTTCCGCCGAGCTGAGCTGTGACGAGGCCGGGCATCCGGACGGGCATACCTGCCTGGCGGTCCCCGAGGGCACGGATGTGGACGGCCTGGTGGAGAAGCTCACCCAGCGGTACTCGCGCCCGTTCACCCAGGCCGGGGGGCTCCCGCCGCTGCCCCTCGCGGAGCAGGCCGGCTGGACGCACACGTGGATATGGGACGAGCGGGCGGCCGCGCTCGGGCGGGGCCCGGACGGCCGGCCGGTCCTGGCCGTCGCGGAGCGGAACATGCCGCACCCGGACGAGCTTCCCGCCGGGATGCCCTGGGTGGACCGGCTGGTCGCGATCACGGGAGGGATACCGTCACCGGTGCCCGCGCCCGACTGGGCCGCGGTCGAGTCCCGCCTGGGCACGCCCCTGCCGAGCGACTACAGGCGGCTCGTCGAGACGGGCCGATTCGAGTGCACGGCCACGGAGTTCCTGTTCCGCCAGATGGCCGATCCGGACCATCCGTTCTTCACGAAGGCCGACCACCTCAGCGGGCACTGGTTCATGAGGTTCCTCCGGGAGTCCTGACACGAGCGCCGGGCGCGGTGGATCATGCCGTCGGCCCCGCCGAGCTCGGTGCTCCGCGGGGCCGAGGCCCTTCCGGTCAGGTCGGTCGTCCGGTCAGATCAGTCGTCGTAGTAGTTCGGCTGGGACTGGGCGTTGAGCACGTCGAGCCTGACGCGCTTGGCCCGGTCGGTGCGGCGGTCCCGGAGGTCGATGACGTCCAGGCCCCGCTGGATCTCGTTGGCGTAGATGTAGCCGTTGTAGTAGTACGCGGACCACGGGCCGGCGATCGCCAGTTCCTCCGACCACGGGCCGCGGTCGAACCAGGCGATCTCCTTGGGCTTGCGGGAGTTGGTGAAGTCCATGACCGAGATGCCGCCCTGGTACCAGGCCTGCACCATGATGTCCTTGCCCTTCACCGGGATCAGCGAGCCGTTGTGCGCCACGCAGTTCTCGGCGTCGGTGTTGTGCCGCGGGATCTTGTAGTAGCTGCGGAACTTCAGCGTGCGGTGGTCGCCCTTGCCGACGATGTCGTAAATGGCGTTGGCGCCCTTCTCGGGCCCGACCTCCGCGTTGCAGGTGGCGGCGCCGCCGCCGCCCAGTTCGTCGGTGAAGACGATCTTGTTGGCGCGGTTGTTGAACGTCGCCGAATGCCAGAACGCGAAGTTCCGGTCGTCGCGCACACTGGTGATGGTGCGCGGCTTGAGCGGGTCGGAGATGTCGAACAGCACGCCGTCGCCCATGCAGGCCCCGGCCATCAGGTCCTTGTCGGGGTAGGCGGTCAGGTCGTGGCAGCCCGAGGTGGCGCTGGTCCTGCCGGGCCACGGGGTGTCCTGCGGGTCACCGGGGTTGCCGCCGTCCGGGAACAGCACCGGCTCGGCCGCCACGTGCGCGGCCTGCGGGTGCCGCAGCGGGACCTTCACGATCGAGATGAGGTCGTGCGGGGGCCGGCAGTCGGGGTAGGTGTCGTCCGGACGGTACGAGGACACGTAGATGTAGACCGTGCCGCGCTTGCCCGGGACGAGGGTGTTGGTGTGGGAACCGCACTTGGTCTCGACGGCCTTGACGTAGCGCGGGTTGCGCACGTCGCTGATGTCGAAGATCTTGATGCCCTCCCACGCCGACTTCTCGGTCGCGGGCTTGGGCACCGACTGGCACGAGTCGTCGCTCCGCGAACTGTCCGTCGACAGGAACAGCAGGTCCCCGGCGATCGACACGTCGTTCTGGGACCCGGGGCAGTGCACGACCGTGACGACCTCCGGCCCCCAGGGCCGGCTGATGTCGTAGACCGTGAAGCCTTCGTAGTTGCCGCCGAAGGCGTACCGGCCCTTGAAGGCCCAGTCCGAGCCGTACGCGTCGGGTCCGGCGAGCGGTCCCTGCTTCGGGATGTTCGCCAGATGGTGCATGTTCGGGGTCTTGGTGATCGGGTCATCGCCCTGGGCGGCCGACGCCGCCGGGACGAGCACGGACGAGATGACCAGCACGATGCCCGAGAGGACACTGAAGAGGGTCCGGCGTCCGGTTCTTCGCTTGAGCACTGGCGCCACTCCTGACTCCTTTGTCTGCATGGCCCCCGGTGAACAGGTGTTGATCTTCAGAATTATGAAGCGTTTTGGGGTCGGTGCATAGATCTGGGCGCATATGTGGGCATCCTGATATCAAAAAGCTCTTTTGTGACACCTTGGTGTGCGGATACGGTCCGGATGGGCCGGCCGGACGTGGGAGGTTCGATGCGGAACCGGATCGCGGTGGCGATCACGGCGGTGATGGCCGCCGGCGCCCTGGCGGGTTGCAGCGGCGGCGCCGATCCCGAGGCGGCCCCGTCGAGGACGGTGCTGGTTCCGGGCAGTCCGGGCGAGCCCAACGAGACCAAGGTCGCCGGCCCGCGCGAGGCCGCGCCGCCGACCACGGCCGAGGTCGTGTTCGTGCAGATGATGATCCCGCACCACGCGCAGGCGCTGGAGATGTCCGCGCTGGCCCCCGACCGGGCGTCCGACGAGCGGGTGCGGTCGCTGGCCTCCCGCATCGACACGGCGCAGAAGGTCGAGATCGCGGCGATGCGGTCCTGGCTGGAGCGGAACCCCAAGGCCGTCCTGAAGGCACACGGCCGCAACCACGGCGCGCACACCACCGGCATGCCGGGGATGGCGACACCCCCGCAGATCGAGCAACTGCGGGACGCGCGCGGCGCCGCGTTCGACGAGCTCTACCTGACGCTGATGATCACCCATCACCAGGGGGCGATCACCATGGTCAAGGACGTCCTGGGCAAGGGCACCGACGTCACCGTCCAGGAGATGGCCCGCGACGTCGAGTCCACTCAGCTGGCCGAGATCGGCCGCATGCGCGCACTGCTGGCGGACTGACCACCGGATTCCTAAGAGTGCGAGGTCGGGCGGCGGCCCTCACGCCGCCGGCCCCCGGGACGACTGCCGAAGCCGGCCAGGATCGCCTCCAGCAGCGGGAGTGCGTGCCCTGCCCTTTTGGCGCGGATGACCAGGTCCCACGCCGGCTCGAACTTCTTCCAGCCCCCGGCGTAGGCGGCGTGCCTGGCCTTGCCGCGCAGGGTCGGCTTGGCGGAGGCGCCGCGCAGGATCGAGCCCCAGCGGTAGAAGTCGCGGTAGGCGCGCCAGTAGCCGTCCTCCAGTTGCCGGGCGGTCATCTTCGCGGGCTTGAAGACGACCGTCCGGGTGTCGTACTTGTCCCAGTCGGAGTGCAGGAGCCGGTCGTCCCTCGCCATGCGGTCGTACAGGCGCGTGCCCGGGTAGGGGGTCAGGACGTGGAAGGTGGCGGTCTCGATCCCCTGGCCGACCGCCCACTCGACGGTGCGGTGGAAGACGCCGGGATCGTCCTCGTCCATCCCGAACACGAAGCTGCCGTTGACCATCACGCCGTTGTCGTGCAGCCGGCGGACCACCGCGCCGTAGTCGCGGTCGATGTTCTGCCATTTGCGCTGCTCCGTGAGATTGCCGGCGTTGACGGTCTCGAAGCCGACGAACAGGCTGCGCAGCCCGGACTCGACCGCCTTCTCCAGCAGCCCGGGACGCAGCACCGCCTGCACCGTCCCCGCGGCCTGCCACAGCCGTCCCATTCCGCGCATCCCGTCGAACAGCGCGGACGCGAACCGGGCGTTGCCGAACAGGTGGTCGTCCAGGAAGTACAGGTGCCGCCCCGGCAGCCGGTCGATCTCGGCGAGCGCGGCGTCGACGGTCTGGGTGTAGAAGGACTTGCCGCCCTCGAAGAACGCCTCCTTGTAGCAGAAGTCGCACACGTGCGGGCAGCCGCGCGACACGACGATCGAGTTCGGCACCAGGTACCGCTCGCGGGCGATCAGGTCGCGGCGGATCGGCGGCAGCCCCGCGAGCGTCCGCTCGGACGAGTCGTAGCGGGGCGCCGGCCGCCCGGCGCGGAAGTCGGCGAGGAAGCGCGGCCAGGTGTCCTCGCCGGGCCCGCAGAAGATCGTGTCCGCGTGCCGGGCCGCCTCGTCGGGAAGCGAGGTGACGTGCAGTCCGCCCAGGCAGACGTGGGCGCCCCGGGCGCGGTACAGGTCGGCCAGCTCGTAGGCGCGCCGTGCGGAGGTGATATAGACCTGGATCACCACGAGGTCGGGCTCGTCGGAGGTCTCGACCTTCTGCACATGCTCGTCGGTCACCGTCACCTCATCGTCCGGATCGAGGTATCCGGCGAGCGTGGCGAGGCCCAGCGGCGGGAACAGCGAGTACTTGATCGGACGGAAGAACGGCGACGTCGCCTCGGTCAGGGCCGGCAGGATCATCTTCACGCGCATGCTTCATTCGACGACGCCGAACCGCTGCAGTGGCGCTCGTCCCGTGCAGATCGTGTGAAGATCCTGTGCGCTCGGCCCGGGTGATCAACGGGGTTGCGCGGTGTGGGGTGATCTAGAAGGGTCGCTCGGATGGAGCCCCTCGCACCCTCCGATCCCGCGCGCATCGCTTCGTACGAACTGCTCGCGCGGCTCGGTGCGGGCGGGATGGGGCTGGTCTACCTGGCCCGCTCTCCCGGGGGGCGGCTCGTCGCGGTCAAGGTCATCCACACGCACCTGACCGATGACCCGAGGTTCCTGCAGCGCTTCCGGAGCGAGGTCCGGGCCGCCAGGGCGGTCAGCGGCTTCTACACCGCCCCCGTCATCGACGCCGACACCGGCAGCCGGCCGGCCTGGCTGGCGACCGCGCACGTCGCGGGACCCGACCTCGGGGCCGTCGTCCGGACGCGCGGACCGCTGCCGGGGGCCTCGGTCACCGCGCTCGCGGCGGCGCTTGCGGAGGCGCTCAAGGCCGTCCACGCGTCCGGGGTGGTCCACCGGGACCTCAAACCGTCCAACATCCTGCTCGCCCAGGACGGGCCGCGGGTGATCGACTTCGGGATCGTGCACGCGCTCGACGGCCCGGCGACGCTCGGCGGGCTGGTCGGGACACCCGGCTACATGTCGCCGGAACAGGCCGAGAGCAGAGAGATCGGCCCGTCGAGCGACGTGTTCTCCCTGGGGGGCGTGCTGTTCTTCGCCTCCACCGGCCACCCTCCGTTCGGAACCGGCGAGCTTCCCGTGATCCTGCGCCGCGTCGTGCGAGGGCAGCCCGATCTGGCCCTGGTCCCGGCGGCGCAACGGGACCTGGTGGCCCGCTGCCTGGCCAAGCGGCCGTCCGCACGCCCCAGCCCGGACGAGATCCTGGAGGCGCTGGCGGACTCGATCGCGTCGGCGGGCCAGGTGGACTGGGCCGGGCTGTACGGCACGGTGATCGACGAGTACGTCACCGAAGCCTCCGCCTACACCAACTCGGATCCCGAACCGGACCCGGAACCCGAGCCCGTGCCGGCCCCGGACCCTGAGCCGGCCCCGGACCCTGAGCCGGCCCCGGACCCTGAGCCGGAGCCGGAGCCCGAGCGCGAGGCCGAGCCGGACTCGGAGCCGGAGCCCGAGCCCGAGCCCGAGGCGGAGCGGACGGTTCGGCCGGGTTCCACGCGGACGTCCGATCCTTGGCCGCCTGCCTCGTCCCCGAGATCCCTGTCGCGTGCTCGTTGGCGGCGTTGGGCGCTGTTGCCGGTCATCGCATCAGCGGTCACGGTCGTGGTGGTCCTCTCCTCGCGGGACGCGGGACAGGGCGCGGGCTTCAGGCCGTGGTCCGTCGACGATGTGCGCGGACGCGCCGTCGTTTCCGATGGGCTGGTGTACGTGGGCAAGGCGGACGGGACGGCCGCCTATGACGCGCGGACCGGCCGTCAACGCTGGGAGTCCAAGACGGGTGAAGAAGAGGCCGCCGGCGGGCTGTACGGCGACGTGCTCCTCGTCCGGAGCGCCGGGCGGTTGCGAGCACTCGACGCGCGCTCGGGGAAAGGGCGCTGGCAGGTCCCGCTGAGCGAAGACGGCTGCCTGCCGGAACGGCCGGACTCCGCGGGCCGCGTCGTGGTGGCGGACCCGATCAGGCGGGAGGACGCCACCGACCAGCTGCGGCTCTCCGTCTTCGAGGCGGCCGGGAAGCGGCTCTGGAGCAAGACGCTGGGCCTGAGCTCCTGCGGAAATGACCTGGCGGTCGGCGGCGGCCGTGTCAGCGTGGTCGAGCGCGGCGAAAACGGGTCGAAGGAACGATTCCTGGTCTCCGCGGCCATGGGCTCGGGCGAAAGCTGGCGCATTCCCACGGAGAACGTCAGGGCCATGACGGCCGACGGCACGAACGTCTACACGGTCACGCGCGACGGCGACGAAGTGTACAAGGTCCGAGCGTATGCGGCCGGCAACGGGCGTACGCGCTGGGACGTCCGATTCCCGGGTTCGGACCCGCACCCTCAACTCGCCGACGGCGGTTTCGAAACGGCCGCCGCGGGCTCCAGCCTGTACGTGCTCGGCGATGGCGGGCTCCACGCCTTCGACACCGAGGACGGACGCCTGCGTTGGACGTCCGCCCTCACGACGGAGTCCTCCGGAGGTTTCCTCGTCGTGGGGAACACCGCCTATGTGTGGTGGGACGACACCAAGCGCCAGCTTTTCCGCACCACCGTGCGAACGGTGTTGTCGGCGATCGACCTTACGGACGGCCAACGCCGGTGGTCGAAGCGAACCGGCTCGCGCGCGAAGGTCGCATGGGCCGACGCCCGCACCGCCTATATCGCCTCCTTCCGGCAGCGCGGCTTCCAGCCGGACGACAACGCGCTCGTCGCCCTCGACGCGGGAACGGGAAGGGAACGCTGGCGACGGGACATGGAGGTCGACGACACCGTCGTCGTGTCGTCCGGAATCGTCTACGTCCGCGACGGCCATACCTTGGAGGCCATCGACGGCGCGACCGGTGAGGGCACCTGACCCGGCCTTCGGCTGCGGACCCCTGCTGGTCCTCCCGGTGGGTCAGCCCCGGGCGCCGGCGGTGGCGGGCAGCAGGGCGAGCGCGGCCCGGTGGGCGTGCTCGCCTGCGCTCACCTTGTCGTGGTGCGCGGCGACGGCGGTGGCTCCTTCGACCAGCATGAGCCATTGCCGCCCCAGCGTGTGCGGGTCGGGGGCTCCGGCGCGCACAGCAATGCCCGTCAGGAGTTCGAGGTAGCGGTCCAGGTGCCGTTCGGTGATGGCCCGCACGGTCTGGTCGTGGTGCTGGGCGGCGGCGTTAAGCACCGCGCACCCGCGGAAGGCCGGGTCGTCGTACCACTGCTGGAGGACGTCGAACACGGCGGCGAGCTGGTCGGCGGGGTCGTGCCCGGCGGCCGCGATGGCCTCGGCCAGCCAGCGGGCGATCCGTTCGCTGCGCGTCTCCAGCATGGCCCGGACGAGGCCGTCCTTGCTGCCGAAGTGCCGGTAGAGCGTCTCCTTGGACACTCCGAGGTGCGCGCACAGTTCGGCGACGCCGATGCCGTCGAGGCCCCGCTCGTACAGCACGGGCGTGGCGGCTTCCAGGATGGCGGCGCGGGTGCGCACCGGGTCGATGGTCGAGCCTTTGGGGACCGGCATGACCCAGATGGTACCGGTCGGTTCGATTGACTGCTAGTGTCCCCGGATCGTACCGAACGGTTCGATCTCTGGAGGCGACATGACCGGTACCGGGCAGGCCGCGAGGCCGGCCACCAGACAGGCCACCGTGCAGGCCGCCCGGCTGGCACTCGGGACGGCCTCGGCCCTGGGCCTGGCCCGCTTCGCCTACGGACTGCTCCTGCCGGCCATGCGGGAGGATCTGCGATGGACCCTGTCCGAGGCCGGTGCGATGGGCACCGCCAACGGGCTTGGCTATCTCCTCGGCGCGCTCGTGACCGCGATGCTGGTCCGCCACCGGGGCGCCGCGACGGTCTTCCGCGTGGGCATGGCGCTGACGGCCGTTTCGCTGGCCGCCACCGCCGTGAGCGACGCGTACGCGGCACTGCTGGCCGCGCGGGCCCTCGCCGGAGCGACGGGTGCGGCCGTGTTCATCACCGGCGGAGTGATCGCCTCGCGCATCGCCGCCCGGGCCGGCTCCGGACTTCCCATCACCGTCTACTTCGCCGGAACGGGGCTGGGGATTGTCGTCAGCGGCGCGACCATCCCCGCCCTGGGAGAGCACTGGCGGCCGGCCTGGATCGGCCTGGCGGTCGCCGCCGTCCTGGCGACCGCGGTGAGCTGGTCCGCGGCGGGCACCGAGGGCGGCGTCCAGGACGCGGGGCGCGGGCGGCCCCGCGTGACGCCCCTGTGGCGGCCGGCCCTGGCCTACCTGCTGTTCGCTGCCGGGTACATCACCTACATCACGTTCTTGTCCGCCTACCTGGCCGACCGGGGCGCCTCACTCGCGCAAGTGGTGCTGACCTGGACGGTGCTGGGCTTGGCGGTCGTCGCGGCGCCCGCACTGTGGAGCCGCCCGACCGCCCAGTGGCCTGGTACGCGGGCCCTGACGACCCTGCTCGCCGTCCTGGCCGGGGGATCGGCGCTGGCGCTGGCGGCACCGGCGCCGCCGGTCATCCTGCTGTCCGCACTGGTCTACGGGGCGACGTTCATGGGGGTCCCCGCGGCCGTCACCGCCCTCATCAAGAACCGCGTCGCCCCCGCCGACTGGACCGCCACGCTCGCCGCGTTCACCACGGTGTTCGCGGCCGGGCAGACGGCCGGGCCGTGGATCGCGGGCGTCATCGCCGATCACACCTCCACCGAGGCCGCGCTCGGATGGACCGCGGCCCTGTGCGCCGCGGCGGCCCTCATCGCCGCCGGGCACCGCGAACGCGACCGCCGGCCGCACGGCACCGCCCGGAGCCGCGCATGACCCCGGCGCTCCTCCCCGATACCCGGCAAGACCCGAAACCCCGACAAGACAGAGAGGCGGGACGATGGCGAACTTCGTACTCATCCCCGGCATGTGCCACGGCGGTTGGTGCTTCGAGGAGGTCACCGAGGGACTGCGCGCCCACGGGCACACCGTCCATCCGCTGACGTTGACGGGCCTTAGCGAACGCAGCCACCTGGGGCCCGGCGCGGTGAACCTCGAAACCCATGTCCGGGACGTCACCGGCGTGCTGGAGGCCGAGAACATCCGTGACGCCGTGCTGGTCGGCCACAGCTACGGAGGCATGGTGATCACCGGCGCCGCCGACCGCGCGCCGGGGCACGTCGCCTCCCTGGTGTACGTCGACGCCATGGTGCCCGGGCACGGCGACTCCTGCTGGAACCTGGTCACCGACCAGGAACGGCGCTGGTACATGGACGTGGTGGACTCGGGCGACGCGGTACGGCCGCTGCCGTTCTTCGACGCACGCGCCACACCCCACCCGCTCGCCTCGCTGCTGCAGCCGCTCCAAATGGCGGGCGACCTCGCCCACATCCGGCGCAAGGTCTATGTGTACGCGGCCGGATGGGACGGCCCATCGCCGTTCACCTCCGTCTACGAGCGGCTGCGAGAGGAGCCGGGCTGGACGGCGCACGCACTGGCCGGCGGCCACAACCTCATGCGGGACGCGCCCCAGGACCTCCTCAAGACCCTGCTGGACGCCGTCGAACCCGACTGATCACCTTGATGGCGCGGCCCGGGACCGCACGATCCGCTCCGAGAGGTCCTGGCCGGCCACCATTCCGGCGTGGTCGGCTACGGGGGTGGATCGTCGCCTTGCAGGGCGTGGGCGGCGTCGGCGTCGTAGTGCCGGCGGCCGCCGAAGACGACCAGGGTGCCTGCCAGCAGCGGCAGCAGCAGTACCGTGAACGCGCCGCGCAGCGAGCCCGTCAGGTCGGAGGCCGCGCCCACCAGCAGCGGCCCCGCCGCGCCGCCCAGCGTGATCAGGAACTGCAGCACGGCGAACCCCAGCCCCCGGCGTCCGGCGCTGACGACGTCGGCGGTCGCCGCCGTGAGGTTGGGGATCGCGATGGAGAAGCCGGTGTTGGCCAGGAAGTAGAACGCGATCTGCCCGGGCAGCGCCGGTATCAGGACCGCCCCGGCCAGGCCCGTGGTGCCGACCGCCAGGCCGATCGCGCCGAGGTGGACCCGCCACCCGGGGGACAGCCCGTGGCGCCGGTCCCCGTACCGGCTGCCGAGCAGTGTGCCGATGACCATCCCCGCCAGTCCCACGCCCCCGGCGATGGCGGCCGCGGGGCCTTCGGCAAGGTCGTAGGTCCGCTGGTAGTAGCTGGGCATCCAGAAGAACAGGCCGCCGAGCCCGAAGAACAGGATCGTCAGCCCCAGCACGACCGAACGCAGCGTGGGGATCCCCAGCAGGGTGCGCAACTGAAGAGCCAGCGGCTCGCGGACCGCCTCTTTCATCTTCTGGATCGAGACCACGGACGGGGACGCGTCCGGTACCGGGTCCGGGGGCGCGTCCGGTACCGCGTCCGAGGCGCCGGAGTCGGCGCGCATGGCCTCGATGCGGTCGCCCAGGCCCCGCACCGGTTCCCGGATGGTCAGGCAGAGCAGCGCGATGACGACGCCCGGCACGGCCACCACGAAGAACATCGTCCGCCAGCCGAACGCCTGGGCCAGCGCGCCGCCCGCCATGATGCCGAGCGGCAGGCCGGAGTAGTACGCGAAGCGTTCCAGCCCGTACGCGCGGGCCCGGCCCGCGCCGGGGTAGTAGTCGGCGATGAGGCTGGAGCCGGACGGGTTGTAGAGCAGCCCCGCCCCGCCGAGGAAGACCCGGACCGCGAACAGCGTCGCGTACGACTGCGCCAGTCCGCTGCCCAGCGTCAGCACCGACCAGACCGCCACCACGGCGGCGATGGTCCAGGTCCGCCGGGTGCGGTCGGCGAGGCGTCCGGCGGGGATGAGCAGCACCACCCCGGCCAGGGCGGCGGCGGTGGCGATGGCGCCGCCCTCGGTGTCGGAGAAGCCGAACTCCTCCTGGATGCGGGGCAGCGCCCCGGCCATCAGGTTGGCCTCGACCCGGTCGATCAACGCGACGAGGCCGATGCAGATCGCCGGCCACCATCCGAACGGGGCGGCCCGCTCCGGATCGACGGGGACCGGCGGACGCCCGGCATAGGCCGTGATCGTGGGGAGCGGGGCCGCTGGTGGTTCGGTCGTGGCGCTCATCGTGCCCCGTTCTCTCGGTGGAGACTCCGTGCGAGAAGTGCGGGAGCCCGATCGGGAGATCCCCCGGGAGCGACCCATGTTTCGCTTAGAGAAACAGAGTTTCCATCATCGCCTCTATTAAGAGGTGGCGCGGGGCGGAAACGCAACGGGACGCGGAACGCGATTCGGTAACGCTCCGGCGTCCGCGAACGTGCCGGGCGGCGAGTCGGCGCGTTCGTTCGAGCCGTGGCCAACACCGGATAAAGATCTTGAAGCTGGTCGCCCGACCTGGTGCGGGACGGATCGTGGCGGGTACGCGCACCGAGCGTCATGCCGATCCGCTCTCACAGGAAGGTGAACCCGGTGGCGTTCAACCCGCTGGAACACCGCGGCATCCCGCTGGACGACCAACTCCGCAACTGGAGCCAGCTGGACGTCGCGCCCGTCGACCCCGACCATTCCGATCCCTACACCCGGTGCCGCATCATCGCGATGAACGGCATCGAGGTGGAAGCGATCATGTTCAGCCACCACTTCAACCGGGTCTGCCCGGATCTGGAGGTCAAACAGCAACTCGCGCAGGTCCGGAACATCGAGCAGCAGCAGCAGAAGGTCGTCAACTGGCTGCTGCCCGGCCAGGCGTCGGTGCTGGAGACCACGATCGCCTACGAGCAGGTCGCGGTCGACCTGACCGGCTGGGTCGCGCGGCAGGAGCCCGACCCGTACCTCAAGCAGGCCTATCAGTTCGGTCTGCTGGAGGACTTCGACCACCTGTACCGGTACGCCAACCTCTACGAGATGATCGAGCACCGCAAGGCGGAGAAGATCATCGATCAGCTCACCGAGGCGATGCCGGGACGGCCCACGCGGCTGCACCACCGCCACCCGATCGACAACGTCCGCGAGCCCTACGACCGTGAGGCAGCCGCGCCGCTGTCGAAGCTGCACGCGCTGACGATCATGTCGGCGGAGCAGCAGACGATGAACTTCTACATGAACGTCGGCCCGGTGTACATGGAGCCGATCGCCCGGCAGCTCTACCAGGAGATCGGGCTGGTCGAGGAGGAGCACGTCACCCACTACGAATCGCTGGTCGACCCGGGCGAGACGTGGTGGGAACGGCTGGTCAACCACGAGTACAACGAGTGCTACCTGTACTACTCCTTCATGCAGACCGAGACCGACCCGCGCGTCAAGGGGATCTGGGAGCTGCACCTGAACATGGAGCTGGAGCACCTGCGGATCGCGTGCGATCTGATGCGCCGCCACGACGGCCGCGACCCGGAGAGCATCCTGGCGCCGTCGCTGCCCGAGCCGGTCACCTTCGAGCCGAACAAGCAGCTCGTCCGTGAGCTGCTGGCCACCCAGATCGACTGGACGACGCTCGGCACCGGCTACGTCCAGGAGGCCCACCAGCGGTTCGAGGAGTACCAGGACAAGATCAACGCCGAGCGGCCGGCCAGCGACCAGGTCATCGAGGACCACCAGCACAAGTTCGGCGACGAGTACCGGCTGGAGACCGAAGGGCCCCACCCCGTCCCGAGCATGCGGGACCAGTCCCGCCGGTAGCGGCCCGATCATCGAGAAAGCGAGAACGTTGTGAGCACCTCAACGACGCAAGTCTCGTCCACGACCGACGTCGTGGACCTGCTGCGGGCCCAGCACGGCCGGATCCGGGACCTGTTCGATCAGGTGATGCAATCCGAAGGGCGGGAGCGCACGGAGGCGTTCCGGGCGCTGGTGCGGCTGCTGGCCGTGCACGAGACCGCCGAGGAGGAGATCGTCCACCCCGTGGCCCGGCGCCTGCCCGGCGGCGCCGGGATCGTGGACGACCGGCTGGCCGAAGAGCGCGAGGCCAAGGAGCTGCTGTCGGAGCTGGACGGCATGGACACCGACGACCCGCGGTTCCTGAAGTCGATCGACAAGCTGCGCATGGACGTGCTGACCCACGCCCGGGCCGAGGAGCGCTACGAGTTCGACCGGCTGCGCGACGAGTTCAGCCCGGCGCAGCTCAGGGGGTTCGCCGCCGCGGTCCGCGCCGCCGAGGCGACCGCGCCCACCCACCCCCATCCCGGCACCGAGAGCGCGACCAAGAACCTGCTCGCCGGGCCCGCCGTCGCGGTCATGGACCGCGTCCGCGACATGATCCGCGACGCCCGCGACAAGGGCTGACCGCACCCGTGACGGCGGCCGGGCGCCGACCCGGCCGCCGTCACGGACCCCATTGCTTCAACCGGTCGAAAAGAGGCGACATGACTGAGCAGACCCCGGACGGCGGCTTCGAAGGCGCCGAGAGCGAAACCGAAGAGGAGGCCTCGCGCCCCCAGGCTCCGGAGCGTCCCCACGACGACGACGGCGACGGCGGCACGTTGCTCTCCCCTCGCGACGCGGGCGGCCAGCGGCCGGAGGAGTTCAACCCCGACGACTTCGAATGACCCGTCCGGGCTGACACCCACCCACCCACCCGCCCGGCACGCGGTGCTACGCCGCGACTCGGCTCTCCCTGGACAGCCGGCCGTCGGCCATGGAGTACACGCGGTCGACCGCGCCGAGCTGGGCCAGGTCATGGGTCACCATGACGGTGGCCAGTCGGCGTTCGCGTGTCAGCCGTCCCAGCAGTTCCACGATCTGCTCGCCGCGGTGGTGGTCGAGGGCGCTGGTGGGTTCGTCGACCAGCAGCACCTGGGGGGCGTTCATGAGCCCGCGGGCGATGTTGATCCGCTGCCGCTCGCCGCCCGACAGCTGGTGCGGACGCTTGTGCTCCACGCCGGCGAGGTCGACCGAGGCCAGCAGGTCCCGCGCCCGGGCGGCGGCGCGCCGCGGCGGCCGGCCCGCGATGTGCGCCATCACGGTGAGCTGGTCGAGGGCGGTCAGCGAGGCCGGCAGGTTGGGCTGCTGGAACACGATGCCGACGTGGTCGCGGCGCAGCCGGGCGCGTTCCGCGGGACGTAGCCCGGTGACATCGCGGCCCGCGACGGTGACCGTGCCGGAGTCCGGGGTGATGAGCGTCGCGGCGACCGCCAGCAGGCTCGACTTGCCGGAACCGGACGGGCCGACGACGGCGGTGAACTCGCCGGGCTCGACGGTCATGCTCACGTGGTCGAGCGCGGTGAGGGTGCGGTCTCCGTCGGGGTAGGTCAGGACGACGTCGTCGATGGCGAGGTTCACCGTGCGGCTCCCAGAGCGGTCAGCGGGTCGACAGATGTGATCTTGCGGATGGCCAGTGCGGCGCCGGCGGCCCCGAGCAGGACGATCACGGCCACGGGCAGCACGGTGGTGGACGCCGAGACGACGAACGGGACGCTCCCGGCGGCCGCGAGCCCGGCCAGCCCCCCGACGGCGCCGCCGAGCCCGGCCCCCGCCAGCAGGACCAGGACGGCCTGGGCGAGCGCGTCGCGCAGCAGGTAGCCGGTACTCGCACCGAGGGCCTTCAGCACCGCGACGTCCGCCTGGCGCTGGATCGTCCAGACGGTGAAGAACGCACCGATGACGAGGGCCGAGATGACGAAGAGGAACCCGCGCATGAGCTGCAGCGATCCGTTCTCCGCCGAGAACGACGGAATCGCGGACTTGGCGTCGCCGCGCGCGACGGTGGTGGTTCCGAGGCGCTCGTCGACCGCGTCGAGGACGGGTTCCCCGGTCAGGCGAAGCAGCAGGACGGTGGCGGCCTGATCGCCCGCCTGCGCATTGAGGGTGCGCCAGTCGCCCAGCCCGATCCAGGCGACGGGGGTGTGGCTATAGGAAGAGGCGCCGCCGGTCCCCGCGACCGTGAACGCGTGCCCGGAGATCTGGACCTCGTCCCCGGACGCCAGCCCGGTGCCCTCGGCCAGCCCGGACGACAGGACGATCTGACCCGCGGACGGCGATCGGCCCGCGTTCCCCGCCTCGCCGCCGGGAGAGACCCCGAAGAGGGCGGCGGGCGCGCCGCGCTCCCCAGCCGTGCCCTGCCCCCCGGACTTGCTTTGCTCCCCGGACGCGCTGAAGGAGATCCGGCCCATCGAGATGCCGAGCGGCTCGGCCGCCGTGCCCGGAACGTCCTGCCACGCCCGCAGGGTTTCCCCGCTGATCCGGCTGTCGGAGAAGGAGATCTTCCCGTCCGCCGCTCCGCGGGCATCGAACACGACCCGGTCGGCGGGCAGGTTCTCGATGGCCGATGAGCTGTCGGCGGCCAGTCCCGCCGTCAGCCCGGACAGCATGGTCACCAGCACCGTGATGAGCAGCACGACCGAGCCCATGAGCGCGAACCGCCCCTTGGCGAATCGCAGGTCTCTCAGTGCCACGAACACCGTGATCTCCCCGTTCCCGTGCGTCGAAGTGGACGCTTCCCAGCCTCCGGCACCGGGATGACGCGCCACATCGTGCGGGGGGACCGGCGAGCCGCCTTCTTCCGGACGCCTGGAATCCACCTTTCGATCGATGCAGCCCAGACCCGCCGTCGCCTACGCTGAGTGAGAAATGAGGAACGATCTGTTCTCCCCGGCGATGCGGCTGCTCGGCTGGGCCGTGCACGGCACCTTCCTGCTGCTGCTCACCATCGCCCTGGTCCGCAGCCTGTACGACGGCCTGGTCCCGGTAGTGGCGGGCGGCCTCGTGCTGGGCGCGGTCTACATCGCCGGAGTCGCGTCGCCGGCGTCCAGGTACCGGGAACGTCCAGGCCCGGCGCGCGTGTGGCTGGCCCTGCTCACCGCCGGGTGGGCGGCGCTGACGCTGGCCTCCCCCGGCTTCGTGTGGCTGGCCTTCCCGCTGTTCTCCCTCTACCTGCACCTGCTGAAGTTGCCCGCGGCGATGACCGGCGTGGTCCTGCTGACCGCGGCGGCGATCGGCGCCGTCGCCTGGAACGGCGGCGGGCTCACCCTCGCGGAGGTGCTCGGCCCGAGCATCGGCGCCGCCGTCGCCACCCTGATGGCCCTGGCGTACCAGGCGCTCCACCGGGAGAGCGAAGAGCGCCGCATGCTCATCGACGACCTGGTGCGCACCCGCGAGAAACTCGTCCGGGCGGAGGGCGACGCCGCGCGGCTCACCGAGCGGGAGCGGCTGGCCAGGGAGATCCACGACACCCTCGCCCAGGGGATGTCGAGCATCATCCTGCTGCTGCGCGCCGCCCGGCGCGACCTGGACACCGACCGCGAGGCCGCGCGGGAACGGCTGGCGGAGGCCGAGGAGGCCGCGGGGGAGAACCTCGAAGAGGCCCGCAACTTCGTGCGCGCGCTCGCTCCGCCCGTCCTCCAGGGCTCCTCCCTCGTGGACGCGCTGCGCCGCATCACCACGTCGGCCGCCGCCCGGTCCACGGCCAGGATCCGCTTCGAGATGTCCGGTACCTCCGTCGAACTGCCCATCGAGTACGAGGTCGCGCTCCTGCGCATCGCTCAAGGAGCGCTGGGCAACGCCGCCAGGCACTCCCAGGCGGGCAACGTCGGCGTGACGCTGACCTACCTGGACGACATGGTGGTCCTGGACGTCTTCGACGACGGATGCGGCTTCGACCCCTCGGACGCGCCGGCGGACGGCGAAGGCACGGGCTACGGGCTGCAGGCGATGCGCGAACGCGCCAGCGCGCTGGGCGGGACGCTGACCGTCGAGTCGGCGCCGCACGAGGGCACGGCCGTGGCGGCGACCCTCCCCCTGCCCGGCACAGGGGAGGAACGGTGAGCCCGCCGATCCGGATCCTGCTGGTGGACGATCACCCGGTCGTGCGTTCGGGCATCCGCGCCATGCTGCTCGACCAGCCCGACTTCGAGCTGGTGGGCGAGGCCGCGACGGGCGAGGAGGGGGTCGCCGAGGCGCGCCGCCTCCGGCCCGCCGTGGTCCTCATGGACCTGCGGCTCGGCGAGGGCATCCACGGCAGCGAGGCCACGCGCCAGATCACCGGCGCCGGGCCCGGCGCCCCCCGGGTCCTGGTGCTGACCACCTTCGACACCGACTCCGACATTCTCGCCGCGATCGAGGCCGGCGCCACGGGCTACCTGCTGAAGGACGCGCCGCCGGAAAAGCTGCACGCCGCGATACGGTCCGCGGCCGCGGGCGACAGCGCGCTCGCGCCCAGCGTCGCGTCCCGCCTCCTCGGCCGGATGCGGACCTCCACCACCTCCCTGACCGCACGGGAGCTGGAGGTGCTGGGCCTGGTCGCGGAAGGGCTGTCGAACCGGCAGATCAGCAAGCGGCTGTTCCTCAGCGAGACCACGATCAAGACCCACCTGGTGCACATCTACGCCAAGCTGGAGGTCGACTCCCGCACGGCCGCGGTGGCCGCCGCAACCCGCCGCGGCCTAATCCACCCCACCTAACCGCACGCCGCGCGTGGCGCTTGGGATTCGGTGCCGGACGGGGGTGTTCCCGTCCGGCGGGCGGTCTACTGGGTTGGGGGGAGGAGGCCTTCGTCGCGGATTGTGCGGAGGACGTCGCGGGCGGCCTCCAGGGTGCGGTCGACGTCCTCTGACGTGTGGGCGGCGGAGATGTGGTTGCGCTTGAGGGTGAGGGGGAGCATCAGGAAGCCGCGGTCGGTCATGCGGCGGTGGAAGGCCACGTAGGCGTCGTCGTTGTTGCGCATGAGGTCGCGGTAACCGCGGATCGGGGACTCGGTGAAGTAGAGGGCGAACACCCCGCCGAAGCCGGCGGCGGTGGCCGCGATGCCGAGCTCCGTGCAGATGCCGGTGAGGCCGGCGCGCATGCGGTCGCCGAGGGCGTGGGTGTGCTCGTAGAAGTCCGGGTGGTCGCGCAGGTGCGTGATGGTGGCGATGGCGGCGGTGGACGAGACCGGGTTGCCGTTGAAGGTTCCGGCCAGCAGGACGTCCCCGCCCGCGGAGCTGAAGTGCTCCATGAGGTGCCGGGGGCCGGCGAGGCCGGCGATCGGGTAGCCGTTGCCCATCGCCTTGCCGAAGGTGGTGAGGTCGGGCATGACGCCGCAGATCTGCTGGTAGCCGCCCAGCGCATGGCGGAAACCGGTGATCACCTCGTCGAAGATCAGCAGGGAGCCGCGCTCGGTGGTCAGGGCGCGCAGCCCCTCGATGAACTCCTGCGACGGGAGCAGGGCGCCGACGTTGTGCGGGATCGGCTCCATGATCACGGCGGCGATCCGGTCCGGGTGCCTCTCGTACAGGGCGCGGACGGAGTCCAGGTCGTTGAACTCGGCGATCAGCGTGGAGTCCAGCGCTTCGGGCAGGATGCCGCGCGAGAGCGGGTCGCTGCCGTAGGCGCGGTCCGGCGCGGAGATCACGTTGCGGGCGACGGCGTCGTGCCAGCCGTGGAAGCCGCCCTGGAACTTGACGATCAGCGGACGGCCGGTGACCGCCCGGGACAGCCGGATCGCCTGCGCGGTGGCCTCGCTGCCCGACATCGCCGAGATCATCTGCTCCGCGGACGGGATCGTCTCGGTGACCAGCCGGGCCAGTTCGATCTCGGGTTCGGTGACCCCCCAGCCGACGAGGTCGAGCCCGCCGACGGCGGCCCGCACCGCGTCGTCCACCTCGGCTGCGGCGTGGCCGAGCAGGATCGCGCCGAACGCCGCGTGGTAGTCGAGGTAGCGGCGGCCGTCGGCGTCGGTGACGTACGCGCCGGACGCCGCGGTCAGTGCGTGCGGCGCGCCGACCAGGCGGGTCGCGGAGTTGACGCCTCCCGGGATGACGGTCCGTGCGGCGGCGAGCAGTTCCGCGCCGCGGGACCTGCGCCCGGCCGGCTCGGCGGTGGTCATTCTGGGAGCCCCCAAGTGGTTGACGAGTGGTTGGAACTGTCCGGACGAATGGTTCATGGAAAGGTGTTCCATGTCAATGGTCTGGTCAGCGGATCGTGACCTGAACAGGAGTATTTCTAGGTTTTCCTCGACCGCTACTTGACACGTGAATGGTCCGGGGCTCAGGATCCGTCGACATGGAATCCCATTCCGTGCCGGTCCCGGTGCTGGTCGTCGGCACCGGTTTCATCGCCGCGCAGCACGCCGCCGCGATCCACGCCGAACCGCGGCTGGACCTCGCCGGCGTGGTCGACATCGACCCCGGCCGGGCCGCCGCCGCGTCCCGCGCCAACGGCGGCGTGCCGGCCTTCACCGACCTCGCCGAGGCGCTCGCGGGAACCGGCGCCGGCGGCTGCGTCGTGTGCACCCCGAACGACACGCACGCCGGCATCGCCGTCCAGATCGCGGAGGCCGGCGCCCACCTGCTGATCGAGAAGCCGCTCGCCACCGAGGTGGCCGGCGCCCGCCGCGCCGTGGAGGCGTTCGCCGCGGCCGGGCGGGTGCTGATGCCCGCGCACAGCCACCGCCACTATGACTACGCGCGGACGGTCCGGGACGTCGTGCGGTCCGGCGAGCTGGGCACGGTCGACCTCGTCCGGCTGTCCATTCTCGGCGGCTGGATCTGGCCGGACTGGCGCGGCTGGATGCTCGACCCCGGCCGGTCCGGCGGGCACGCCCTGCACAACGGCGTCCACCTGCTGGACCTCGTCACCTGGTGGACGGGCGACACCCCCGAGACCGTGTACGCGCGCGGCCGCCGCCAGACCGCCGCCGAACTCGGCATCTACGACTACCTGGAGATGACGGTCGGGTTCGCGGGCGGCGCGACCGCCGTGTGCGAGATGAGCCGCGGGCACCGTCCCGCGTCGTTCGCCCGCCGCGACGTCATGGTCGCCGGCACCGGCGGGATCCTGACGCTTCCCTGGGACGCGGAGGCGGGGACCGTCACCGACGAGACGGGCATGGCACTGCTCCCGCCCGGCGGCACCGACGGGTTCGCCGCCCAGATCGCCGCATGGGCCGACGCCGTCACGGGAGGCCCGCCCGCCGTGACGGGCGCGGACGGGCTGCTCGCCGTGGCCATGGGCGTCGCCGCCGAACGATCGATCGCGACCGGTGCGCCCGTCCGGGTCGCCGACATCCTGAAGGAGACGTCTTCATGAGCGGAGCGAACCGGGGGGTGTGGGGGGCCGTCCTCCCACGAGGAGGCGCGTCATGCGCGCGCTGAGGGTGCTGCCCTGGGGGTCCGGCGGGCTCGGGACCCAGGATCACCAGCACGACATGTACCTTCCCGCGTTCCGGGAACACGCCGGGTTCACGGTCGTGGAGAGCGGGCTCCCCGGCCTCACGGCCGCCGTCCGCGAAACGGGCGCCGAGATCGTGTGCGTGTGCGCGCCGCCCGCCGAGCGTGCCGCCCGTGTCATCGAGGCCCTGCGCGCCGGCTGCCACGTCCTCGCCGACAAGCCCCTCGCCCTGGACGCGGCGGACGTCGAGGCGATCGCCGCCGTCGCCGCCGAGACGGGGCTGGTCTGCATGCCCGCGCACCATCACCGGTTCGGCGCCGCCGTCCAGGCCGCCAAGGGCGCGCTCGCCTCGGGACGGATCGGGCTCCCCTGGAACGTCCAGGCCGACTTCCTCGTCGACGGCGGCGACCCGTGCCCGGACGGCGAGCTCGTCAACTTCGGCATGTACCCCGTGGACGTGGTGCGCGCCCTCACCGGGCAGGCGGTCCGCCGCGTGCACGCGATGCCGGGCCGCGATCACGGCCGGCTCACCGTTCTGCTGCTCGACCACGAGCACGGCCTGACCAGCACGATCACCGTCGGCCGGCTGCGCGGCACCGCGGACGCTCCGGGCATGGCGCTGCACCGGTACCGCATCAGCGGTTCCGGCGGAGTCATGGATGTCGACGCCGCCCGGCCCGGCGCGTCCGTCCGGACGGTGACGGGGAACCGCACCGCCTGGCACGGCCCCGGCACCGTCGGCCGGATGCTCGGCGCCCTGCACACCGCCGTCGCCGGCGGGCGGCCGCCCGAGGCCGGACCGGCCGACGCCCTCGCCGCGCTGCGGGTCACCGACGCCGCGGCCCGTTCCCTGGCCCTCGGCACACCGGTGCCGATCGACTCCCCGGAGGTCTGATCCATGAAGCTCGCGACGTACCGCCTGCCGGACGGCGCAGTCCGCCACGGCGCGATCGTCGACGGCGGCCGCGTCACCGACCTCGGCTCCGGCGACCTCCTGCCCGTGGTCGCCTCGCTCGCGGCGGGCGCACCCACCCGGCCCGGAGGGGCGACCCGTGCGCTGGACGAGGTGACCCTGCTCGCGCCGCTGCTCCGTCCGGGCAAGGTCCTCGCGGTCGCCGCGAACTACCAGGAGCACGTGACCGAGACGGGCGGGGAGCGGATCGACAAGTCGCGGATCTCGCCGCGGCTGTTCATCAAGCCCGCCACCTCCGTCAGCGGCCCCGGCGAGGAGATCGCGCTGCCGTCCGTCAGCCCCAGCATCGACTGGGAGGCCGAACTGGTCGTGGTGATCGGGCGCGGCGGCAAGGACATCCCGGTCGAGAGCGCCCTGGACCACGTCGGCGGCTACACGATCGGCAACGACGTGTCGGCCCGGAAGATGGACTACGGCCACGAACGCGACACCGACGACCCGGCGGTCGCGTTCTTCGACTGGCTGAACGGCAAGTGGCTCGACGGGTTCGCCGCGCTCGGCCCGTACCTCGTCACCGCCGACGAGGTGCCCGACCCGCAGAAGCTCGAGGTCGTCCTCGAGGTCAACGGGCGGGTCCGGCAGCACGGCGACACCGGTCAGATGATCTTCAACGTCGCGGAGCTGGTGGCGTTCGCGTCCCGGCTGATGACGCTGGAGCCCGGCGACGTGCTGTACACCGGCACGCCGTCCGGGGTGGGGATGGCATCGGGGGAGTTCCTGTCCGCAGGCGACGAGATGACGGTCCGCGTGACCGGGCTCGGAAGCCTGGTGAACCGCGTCCGCTGAGCGGACCAGTGGCCGGGCGGATTCCCCGGCCACCGCCGAGAAGAGGCAAGTCAATGACCATTCGTTCCGGCAGGACGAAGACCGGCAGAGTGAGGCGGGGCGCCGCGGCGGCACTGGGCGGCGTGCTCGCGGCCGGTGTGCTCGCCGCCTGCAGTTCCGACCCGACGCAGAAGACCTCCGGCGGGGACGCGGGCGTCCTGAACATGTACCTGTACCAGAAGCCGAAGACGTTCAGCCCGCTCGCGCCGAACAACGGGCCCGACCAGCTCGTCATGTCGTTCATCTTCGACTCGCTGTACGGCGCGGACGGGTCCTACGCGCTGCAGCCGCACCTGGCCGCCGCCGCGCCCGAGGTGTCCGGCGACGCCAAGACGATCACCTTCAAGCTCAAGCCGGGCCTGAAGTGGAGCGACGGGAAGCCGCTCACCTCCAAGGACGTCGTGTTCACCTACACCGCCCTCGCCGACCCGGAGACGGGCAGCGCGCAGGCCGGCAAGTTCGCCGCGGTGACCGGCGCGCAGGCCCTCGCGGACGGCAAGGCCGATTCCCTCGCGGGCGTGACCGCCCCCGACGCCACCACCGTGAAGATCACCACGACGCGGCCGGCGGCGGGGCTGCCCGGGCTGATCGGCAACACCCCGATCCTGCCCGAGCACGTCCTCGGCGACGTGCCGGCGGAGGGACTCGGCGACAACGGATTCTTCACCGAGCCGACCGTCGGCTCCGGAGCGTTCACGTTCGTCGACTACAAGACCGACCAGTACGTCGAGCTGAAGGCCAACCCCAACTTCCGGGAGCCGGTCTCGATCAAGAAGGTGTACCTGAAGCCGGTCACCTCCGACGTGGCGACCGCCCAGCTCCGCACCGGCGAGATGGACCTCACCCAGGTCTCGCCGACCGACCTGCCGACCGTGAAGCAGATGGACGGCGTCAAGGTCGTGTCCGCCAAGAGCCCCGGCTTCACCCGGATCGCCCTCAACCAGTCCCAGAAACGGTTCAAGGACGCCCGCGTCCGGCAGGCGTTCCTCACCGCGATCGACCGCAAGGGGCTGGTCGGCAAGGTGCTCGGCGGCGCCGGGACGGTCGTGAACTCCAGCTTCTACGGCGACGTCGCCTCGTCCGCCGCGAACGACTACGCCTACGACCCGGCGAAGGCGAAGAGCCTGCTCGCGGAGGCGGGCTGGGACGGCTCCAAGCCCGTCACGCTGTCGTGGATCCCCGGGCAGCGCGACCGCGACACCGCCGTGACCGTGATCCAGAGCCAGCTCAAGGCCGCCGGCGTGGACGTGAAGCTGAAGCAGGTGCAGGCGGACGAGCTGCTGTCGTCCTACGAGGAGAAGTCGTACGACATGGCGCTGTTCGGCGGCGGCAACTACGCGACCGAGCCGTCGACCGTCTCCACCATCGCCGACTGCGACCAGGGGTACCCGGCGGGCGGCAACGTCGCCCACTTCTGCGACCCGGAGCTGGACGAGCTGCTGTCCAAGGCCGACGCGGTCGCCGACCCGGCGGAACGCAAGAGCCTGTTCCAGCAGGCCGCCAAGGTCGAGAACGCCCAGGTCCCGTACCTGTGGCTCTACAACCCTGACACGGTCTGGGCGTACCGGACGCGCCTGTCCGGCTTCGAGCCGGCCGGCCTCCCGACCAACGAGGTCGGGACCTGGAACTTCGCCAACTGGAAGCTGAGCTGACCCGCGCCGGGCCGGGGCCGCTCGCCCCGGCCCGGCCGGTACCGACGGGAGGAGGTGAGGCATGGCGGCCTACGTCATCCGGCGCCTGCTGGTGAACGCGCTCGTGTTCGTGCTGATCAGCATCGGCATCTTCGTGCTGGTGCGGGTCGCGCCCGGCGACCCGGTCCGCATGATGGTCGACCCCGAGCAGATGCGCGGCGGCGGCGCCGCGTTCATCGAGGCCAAGCGGCACGAGCTGGGCCTGGACCGGTCCGTCGTCGTCCAGTACGGCAACTGGCTGTCGGGCGCGCTGCACGGCGACTTCGGATACTCCTACGTCGCGAACCGCCCCGTCTCGGCGGTGCTCGGCGAGCGGGTCGGGCCGACGCTGCAGCTCATGGGCGCCGCGCTGGTGGTCGCCCTGGTGGTGTCGGTCGCGCTCGGCGTCGCCGCGGCGGTGCGCCGCAACACCGCGGTCGACTACGGCGCGACCGTCCTCAGCCTCGCCGCGGTGTCGGTGCCGCCGTTCTTCCTCGGCATCGTCGGGATCTACCTGTTCTCGCTGAAGTGGGGCGTGCTGCCGTCCGCCGGGATGACGACGCCGGGCGGCGGCGGGCCCGTCGACCAGCTCCGGCACCTGATCCTGCCGGGGCTGATCCTGGCGTTCGTCACCGCCGGGCCGTTCACCCGCTACGTGCGCGGCGGCCTCGTCGACGAGCTGGGCGCCGACTATGTCCGGACGGCGGAGGCGAAGGGCGCGTCCCGGGCCCGCGTCGTCATGCGGCACGCGCTGCGCAACTCGCTGATCCCGCTGATCACGGTGGTCATGTACCAGATTCCGCAGATGCTGGCGGGCGCGGTGGTGATCGAGCAGGTCTTCGCCTGGCCCGGCATGGGACAGCTCGCGGTCAGCTCGATCGGCCAGCACGACTACCCGGTCATCGTCGGGTTCGCGCTGTACGTGGCGGTCCTGGTGCTGCTCTGCAACCTGATCGCGGACGTCCTGTACGCCGTCGTCGACCCGAGAGTGAGCCTGCGATGACCGCGATGCCCGCCGGCGCGCCGGCCGAGAAGGTGAGCAAGAAGCCGTCCCTGGAGAAGGGTCCGGGGCCGGGCGGGGCGCCGTCCGCGTCGCCGCGGGCCCGGGCGGTGCGGCGGTTCCGGCGGAACCGGCTCGCCGTCGCCGGCGGCGCCGTGCTCGGCACGGTGGTGCTGATGTCGCTGCTCGCGCCGCTGATCGCCGGTGACCCGAACGCGGTGGACCTGGACGCGGTGCGGCAGGGCCCGTCCGGCGCGCACTGGTTCGGCACCGACACCTCGGGCCGCGACGTGTTCGCCCGCACCCTGTACGCCGGGCGGGTGTCGCTGCTGGTGGGGCTGGCCGCCGCGCTCGGCGCCGTCGTGGTCGGCACCCTGTTCGGCGCGGTCTCCGGGCTGTTCGGCGGCGTGGTGGACAACGTCATCATGCGGATCGCCGACATCGTGATGTCGTTCCCGACCGTCGTGGTGATCCTGGTGCTCGCCGGGATCGTCGGGCCGAGCGTGACGGTCCTGATCGTCGCGATCGGCATGACGCAGTGGCCGGTCGCCGGCCGGGTGGTGCGGGGCGTGACGATGTCGCTGCGCGACCGCGAGTACATCCAGGCCGCGGAGGCGTCCGGGGCGAACGCGCGGTGGCTGATCCGCAAGCACATCGTCCCCGCGGCGCTGCCGCCGGTCACGGTGACCGGCACCCTCGCCGTCGCCCAGGCGATCATGCTGGAGACCACCGCGTCCTTCCTCGGGCTCGGTGTCCGGCCGCCGCAGGCGAGCTGGGGGAACATGCTGAACGACGCGCAGAACCTGACGCTGATCCAGACGATGCCGTGGCTGTGGATACCGCCGGGCGTCGCGATCGCGGTGACGGTCCTCGCCGTCAACTTCGTCGGGGACGGGCTCCGCGACGCCGTCACGCCGGGAGGACGCACATGACCTCGCTCTCGAAGAAGGAACCCGCCGGGCCGCTGCTGGAGATCGAGGACCTGGTCGTCGAGTTCGCCGGCGACGAGGAGACCGTCCGGGCCGTGGACGGCGCCGGGTACACCGTCGCGCCCGGTGAGACGCTCGGCGTGGTCGGCGAGTCGGGATCGGGCAAGAGCGTCACCGCCATGTCGGCGCTGGGGCTGATCAAGCCGCCGGGCCGGGTCGTCTCGGGCCGGGTCGTGTTCGACGGGTCCGACCTGCGCGCGATGCCCCGGCGCGAGCTGCGCAGGCTGCGCGGCGGCCGGATCGCGATGATCTTCCAGGATCCGATGACGGCGCTGAACCCGGTCATGTCGGTCGGCGCGCAGATCGGCGAGGCGCTGCGGCTGCACCGGCCCGGCATGTCGCGGGCGAAGGCGCGGGCGCGGGCCGCCGAGCTGCTGGCCCTCGTCGGGGTGCCGGGCGCGGAGCGGCGGCTGAAGCAGTACCCGCACGAGTTCTCCGGCGGGATGCGGCAGCGCGCGATGATCGCGATGGCCATCGCCAACGACCCGGACCTGCTGATCGCGGACGAGCCGACGACCGCGCTGGACGTGACCGTCCAGGCCCAGGTGCTGGACCTGATCCGGCTGACCCGGCGGGAGACCGGCGCCGCGACGGTGCTGATCACCCATGATCTCGGCGTGGTCGCCGAGCTGGCCGACCGGGTCGTGGTGATGTACGCCGGGCGGGTCGTCGAGCACGGCACCGTCGCGGCGATCTTCGACTCGCCCCGGCACCCGTACACGCGGGGGCTGCTGGAGAGCCTGCCCTCGCTGGACGGCGAGGTCGGCGACCTGACCCCGATCCCCGGGTCCCCGCCGGCGCCCGGCGAGGTCGCGGAGGGCTGCGCGTTCGCGCCGCGCTGCGCGATGGTCCGGGACCGGTGCCGGGTGGAACGCCCTGAGCTGGTCCAGTCCGGGACGAGGCGCGCGAGCGCCTGCCATTTCCACCATGAGCTGGCGGGGGAGGAGACCGATGCCCGAGCTTGAGAAGGCGGCGCCGGCGGAGCCGGACGAGGTTCTCGGCGTCACCGGCCTCGTCAAGCACTTCCCGGTCCGGTCGGGGCCGCTGCGCCTGCGGACCGGCAGCGTCCACGCGGTCGACGGCGTCGACTTCTCGCTGCGGGCCGGGCGGACGCTCGGCCTGGTCGGCGAGTCCGGCTGCGGCAAGACGACCACGGGACGGATGGCGGCGCGGCTGCTGGCGCCCACCGCCGGGCGGATCGCCGTGTCCGGCCGGGACGTCACCCGCGTACGCGGCGCCGAGCTGCGCGCCCTCCGCCGCGACCTGCAGCTGGTGTTCCAGGACCCGTACGCGTCGCTGTCGCCGCGGATGACCGTCCACGACATCATCGCCGAGCCGCTGCGCGTCCAGGGCCGCTACGACGACGGGGGCCCGGCGCGGGTCGCCGAGCTGCTGGACATGGTCCGGCTCGCGCCCTCGCACGCCCGCCGGTACGCGCACGAGTTCTCCGGCGGGCAGCGGCAGCGCATCGGGATCGCCCGCGCGCTCGCCCTCGGCCCGAAGGTCCTCGTGCTGGACGAGCCGGTCAGCGCGCTGGACGTGTCGATCCAGGCGCAGGTCGTCAACACCCTGCGGGAACTGCAGCGCGAGCTGGGCGTGGCGTACCTGTTCATCTCGCACGACCTGTCGGTGGTGCGGCACGTCTCGCACGAGATCGCCGTGATGTACCTCGGGACGATCGTGGAGCGCGGCACCCGGGAGGAGATCTTCCGGAGCCCGGCGCACCCGTACACGCAGGCGCTCCTGTCGGCCGTGCCGCGCACGCGGCCGGGCGCCCGCGAAGGGCGGGAGCGGATCATGCTGACCGGCGACGTGCCGAGCCCGATCGACCCGCCGTCCGGCTGCCGGTTCCGCACCCGCTGCTGGAAGGCGCGGGACGTCTGCGCGACCGAGACGCCGCCGCTCGTCGAGCGCGACGGCGTCGGCCATCCGGCCGCCTGCCACTTCGCCGAGCCCGCCGACGTGCTCGCCACCGCCTGACCGCCACCGCCCGACCTGCCCGCAGACCGACCTCGCCGCAGACCGATCCGAAGGAGACACCTTGCACGACGCCGACCAGCGCCTGGCCGCCGCCCCGGTCGAACCGGGGCCCGCGGGGGAGCGCCCGTCCGTCGCCGCCGCGCGCCGCTCCGGCGCCGTCCTGATCGCCTCCGGCCAGGTCGCCGCCCGCGACGGGAAGCTCCTCGCCGAGGGCCGCGTCGGGGCGGACGTCTCGCTCGACGCGGCCCGCTCCTGCGCGCGGCAGTGCGCCCGCAACGTCCTCACCGCCGTCCGGGAGGAGCTGTCCGGCGACGGCGGGCTCGGCGCGGTCGAACACGTCGAGGCGGTGTCGGTGTGGGTGGCGTCCGCGCCCGGGTTCACCGAGCAGCATCTCGTCGCCGACGCAGCGACGGCGCTGTTCACCGAGGTGTTCGGCGACGACGCCGGGCGGCACGCGCGGGTCGCGCTGGGCGTCGCCGCCCTGCCGACCGGGAGCCCGGTCGAGGTGCAGGCCGCCTTCCGCCTGCGCCCGGAGACGGCGGCGACGTGACCGACCTGCTCATCACCGGCGGGACGCTCGCCGACGGCACCGGGGCGGCGCTGCGCCGCGCCGACCTCGCCGTCCAGGACGGGCGGATCACGGAGGTCGGCGACCTGGCGGGACGTCCCGCCGCGCGGACGATGGACGCGTCCGGCCAGGTCGTGGCGCCGGGGTTCGTGGACGTCCACACCCACTCCGACCTGACGCTCCTGTCGGGCCCCGAAGCGCACAGCGCCGTCCGGCAGGGGATCACGACCGTCGTGGTCGGCAACTGCGGCCTCGGCGTGACGCCCGTCCCCGCCGACGCCTCCGCGCACCACCTTGAGGCGCTGCGCGCCGCCGCCGGATACCTCGACCTGGACCCGGCCGTCCGCTGGGACTGGACCGACCTGCCCGGCTACCTCGCCGCGCTCGACACCGCGCGTCCGGCGGTGAACGTGGCCGCGCTCGTCGCGCACCTGCCGCTGCGCGCGGCGGCCGTGGGGTTCGGCGACCGCCCCGCCGACGCCGCCGCGCTCGACCGGATGCGGGGCCTGCTCGGCGACGCGCTCGCGGCGGGCGCCGCCGGCGTCTCCACGGGCCTGGTCTACGCGCCGGTCTGCTACGCCCGCGAGGACGAGCTGGAGGCGCTCGGCCGGACCGCCGCCGCGTACGGCCGGCTGTTCGCCTGGCATGTCCGCGACTACGCCGACGGGCTGCTCGACTCCGTCCGGCAGGCGCTGCGGGTCGCGGCGGCGACCGGCTGCCGCACCCAGATCTCGCATCTCGTCGCGGTCGGGCGGCGCAACCACGGCTCGGTCGCGCGGGCGCTGGAGCTGATCGACGCCGCGCGGGCCGCCGGGCTGGACGTCGCCTTCGACATCTACCCGTACCTGGCCGGGAACGCGCCGCTGTCGCAGCTCCTGCCCGCGTGGGCGCAGGAGGGCGGCGACGGGCCGATGCGGGCCCGGCTCACCGAGCACGCCGTCCGCGCCCGCGTCCGGGACGAGTGGCGCGACCTGCCGAACTCGTGGGACGACATCGCCGTCGGCGGCCGGGCCCTCCCCGACCTCGCCGCCGACTCCGGAACCGACCCGGCGGACGTCGCGCTCGACCTCGTCGCCGAGCACGGCAACGCCGTCCAGATGGTCGCGGGCGGGCGCAGCGAACGCGACCTGGCCGACGCGCTCACGCATCCCGCCGCCGTCATCGGCTCGGACGGCCAGGCCCTCGACCCCGGCGGGCCCACCGGGCACGGCATGCCGCATCCCCGCTCCTACGGCTGCTACCCGCGGCTGTTCGCCGAGTACGTCCGGTCCGGCCCGGAGGGCGGGGAGGGCCGTCCCACCGCGGGGAACCGGCTTGGGCGGCTCGGGCTGGCCGAGGCCGTCCGCAAATGCACGTCGGCCGCCGCCGAGCGCGCCGGGCTCACGGGCCGCGGCGTCCTCCGCGCCGGGACCGCCGCGGACATCGTGGTTTTCGACCCCGCGCGCATCACCGATAGGGCTACGTTCGCAGCACCCCAGCGGTATCCGGACGGGATCCGCGCGGTCATCGTCGGCGGCCGTGCCGTGGTCGAGGACGGCGCGCACCTCGGCGCGCACGCAGACGCCCGGCACGGCGAGATCCTGCGCATCCCCTGAACCGCGCACCCCCTGATCAGAGACGAGGCACCCATGGAGAGAGCCAGAGGGACAGGAGCCGTCGGGCCGCGGCGGCCCGCGGCCCGCCGCGGCAACGTGGACGACGACCGCCCCGCGGCGGCCAACTACCACGCCAACGCGCTGGCCCGGGGCCTGGCGCTGCTGGAACGCCTCGCCGCACAGACCGGCACGCTCACCCTGAACGACTTCTCGACCGGAACCGGCCTGCCGAAGAGCACGCTCGTGCGGCTCCTCGGCGTACTGGAGGAGATGGGCTACGTGGTCCGCGCCGACGAGCGGCCCGCGTACCGGCTCGGCCACAAGACCCTGACGCTGTCCACCGCGTACCTGACCGGGCTGGACCTGTCGCAGGTGGCTGGCGGGCACCTCGCGAGGGTCGCCGAGGCCACCGGCCAGACCGCCAACCTCGGCGTGCTGGACGGGCGGGAGGTGCTGCACGTGTGCGTCCGCGAACCCGACCGGCCGATCCGCTTCCACACCACGCCCGGCACCCGCGACGCCGCGTACTGCACCGGGCTCGGCAAGATGCTGCTCGCCCGGCTCGACCCGTCGGACCTGGCCAGGCACCTGCCGCCCGAGCCGTTCCCGGCCCGGACCGAGCACACCCTCACGACGGCCGGCGCCCTGACCGAAGAGCTGCGGGCCACCGTCGATCGCGGTCACGCCCTCGACGACAACGAGGGCAGCGTCGGCCTGCGCTGCGTCGCCGCGCCCGTCGAGGTGGACGGGGCCTGCGTCGCCGCCGTCAGCGTGTCCGGGCCGTCCGCCGAGTTCGACGACGACCGCCGCGCCCGCTACCTGGACCGGCTGCGCGCCGCGGCGGCGGACCTCGCGGCCGACGCCGACGTCGTCGCCGCCCTGGAGTTCCTGCACTCGTCCCTGCGCTCCGGCGTACCGCACACCCGGGAGGACGGTTGATCGACTTCCACACCCACTGCCAGCGGCCCGAACACTGGGGCCACGAGTGGGACAACCACTGGAAGCCCGTCTACGGGCGCGGAGCCCACGAGTTCACCCCCGCCGACTACGACCGCGCCATGGCGGACGTGACCGCCGCGTGCGTGTTCGGGATCCGCGCCACCGCCGCCGGGGTGCTCACTCCGAACGAGTTCACCGAGGGGTTCTGCGCGGAGACCGCCACCGAGACGATCGGGTTCATGGCGCTCGACCCCACCGACCCCGACGTGCTCGACCAGCTCGCGGACGGTGTCGCCCGCGGGCTTCGCGGCATCAAGCTGTACCCGGTGCTCGCGCTGTTCGACCCGCGCGACACCGTCCACGACCCGTTCTACCGGGCGGCGGCCGACGCGGGGCTCGTCGTCCTGTGGCACATGGGCGCCACCCCGAGCCCGGCCGGGGACCTGTCGGTCAGCAACCCCCTGGTCGTGGACGACGTCGCGCGCCGCCATCCCGGCCTCGTCCAGATCATCGCGCACCTCGGGCACCCGTGGCAGCGCGAGACGATCGTGACGCTGCGCAAGAACCGCCGCGTGTACTCGGACGTGTCGGCGTGCTGGGCCCGTCCGATGGACGGCTACTTCGCGCTGGCCCGCGCCCAGGAGTGGGACGTGGTCGACAGGCTCGTCTTCGGCTCCGACTTCCCGCTCTGGACGCCCGCCGAAGCCGTCGCGGGACTGCGCGAGATGGCGGGGCGGCGCCCGTCCGGCTTCCCCGAGATCAGGAAGGAGACCGTCGAGTGGCTGCTGGACGGAGACCCGCGACCGCAGATGGGCCTCGCATGACGGCGGACCTTCCGCCCGGCGGGCTGCCCCTGGACGAACTTCCGACGCCCGCCCTCCTCATCGACCGCGCCCGCATGGAGGCCAACCTGACCGCCGTCGCCGGCTCGATCGGCGCTGCCGGGGTCGCGCTGCGTCCCCATTTCAAGACCTCCAAGTGCCTCGCGGTCGCGCGCCGCCAGCTCGCCCACGGCGCGATCGGATTCACCTGCGCCACGCCCGCGGAGGTCACGCTGCTCCAGGACGCGGGCGTCGAGGACGTGCTGTGGGCGCACCAGCCGGTCGGACCCGCCAAGGTCGCCTTCGCCGTCCGTGCCATGGCCCGGGGCGGGCTGACCGTCGCGCTCGACTCGACGGAAGCGGCGGAACCGCTGTCGGAGGCGGCGGCCGGCGCGGGCGTCACGGTCCCCTTCGTCCTGGAGGTCGACACGGGCCTGCACCGGGCGGGCGTCGATCCCGACCGGGCCGTCAGAACCGCCGCCGCGCTCACCGCGCTGCCCGCTCTGGAGATGCGAGGCGTCCTCACTCACGAAGGGCACCTCGCCGCGCACGGGTCCGACCGTGCCGGGCTGGAGGCCGCCGGCGCCCTCGCCGGACGGACGCTGGTGCAGATCGCCAAGGCCCTGCGTGCCGAGGGGCACGAGTGCCCGCTGGTCTCGGTCGGCTCGACACCGGGCGCCACCTCCGCGCCGTTCGCCGAAGGGGTCACCGAGGCCCGCCCCGGCACGTACGTCTACTTCGACGCCAACCAGGTCGGCCTGGGCAGCGCCCAGATCGACCAGTGCGCGCAGACCGTCCTGACCCGCGTCGTCAGCGCACAGCGTCCCGGAACGGTCATCGTCGACGCGGGCATCAAGGCGATGAGCTCGGACTCCATCGCGACCGCCGGCACTCTGGGGATCGTCTGCGACGCGGCCGGCGCCCCGCTGGACGGGCTGGCCTTCACCGGCGGCAACGAGGAGCACGGCTACATCACCGGCCCGGGCACTTCGGGTCTGCGCGTCGGCGACCCGCTGCGGATCGTCCCCAACCACGCCTGCGGCACGACCAACATGTGGAGCGCTCTGCATTTCGTGGACGGCGACCGGGCCGTGGAACGCCACCCGATCGAAGCGCGCCATTAGGCACGCCATTCGCTGGACGACGACAGGCCAACGAAAGCAACCAACGCCGCCGCGTTGAATGCGATGCGGCCCGCCCTTCTTGCGCCGAAAATGGAGCGTTGACATGGAATGGTATTCCGTGTTGTATCCGGGAACTATGCGACTCCATCGAACGATCTCCCTCGCCCTGAGCGCGCTGCTCACGCTGGGGTTCACGAGCGCAGTGGCGCACGCGAGCCCGTCCGCCCCCTCCACCCCGGACCGGCCCGACGTGATCGTCGCCGAGGCCGCCCCGGGCAAGAAGCTGCATTTCCCGAACATGGAACGGCTGAACGACGGGTCCCTCGTCGCGGTGGCGCGCGAGGGCGCCGGCCACACGGGCCAGGACGGCCGGCTGCTCATGCTGACCAGCGACGACGGGGGCCGCACCTGGTCGCCGCCCGAGGTCGTCCACGACTCTCCCTACGACGACCGCGACCCGATGATCACGCAGCTCGGGTCCGGCCGCCTCCTGCTGAGCTGGTTCCAGATCGACTACTCGGTCTCGCCTCCGGAGCCGATGGGCGTGTCCGTCCGGCACAGCGACGACGGCGGCGCCACCTGGTCCGAGCCGGTCGCGGTCCAGTCCTCGATGAGCGGCGAGTCCGACATCGTCGACACCTACGAACTGGGCTGGGCGGCCAGCCACGGGCAGATCAAGGAACTGCCCTCCGGCGAACTGATCGTCCCGCTCTACGGCACCGTCCCCGACGACCGCTGGCAGCGCGCCACCGTCGTGCGCAGCCTGGACGGCGGCGAGTCCTGGCACGCCGGCACCGAATCGCTGATCGCGTCCGCGCAGAACACCCACTACCAGGAGCCCGTGCTCACCGTCCTGCCCGACGGGACGATCCACGCCCTGCTGCGCATCGGCACGGCGGCCTCCACGATGGGTGCGGTCCACTCCCAGGAATCCTGGTCCCGCGACGGCGGCCGCACCTGGACGCCCCCGGCCGAGATCGACCTGGTGACGTCCTCGGCGCACACCGAGGTCCTGGAGAACGGTGACGTCTTCCTCGCCTACGGCGATCTCTCCGGCCACTTCACCGACCGCCGCGGCACCGTCGGGGCCGTCCTGCGCGATCCGGGCCGGCCGTGGAACGGAGCGCCGCGCGAGCTGGTGTACGACTCGGGGACCGGCGACCAGGCCAACCCCGCCGTCGCCGAGGTCCGTCCAGGGCGTGTCCTCGTGCTCGGCTTCGACTCGAACACGAGCCGGCTGGTCGGCGACTTCGTCGACGTGGCCGACATCCGGGACGAGCCCGCCGACCCGCGCCGCGTCGATCTGGCCGCCCTGCACGCCGCGGGCCGCCTCAGCATCGACACCGACCTCGTGTACACCGACTCCCGCCGGCCGAACGTGCGACCGGCGGGCGCGATCGACGGCGTGGTCGGCTACAACGACGCCGCCTGGAAGGCCGGTGCGGCGCCTGCCCGGTACGCCATCGCCTTCGATCGGCCGACCCGGGTGACGGAGGCCGGCGTCGCCCTCAAACCCGGCCACGCCGAAGCGGCGACGATCAAGGTGCGGACCGTGGACGGCGCCTGGCGGAGCGTCGGCGAGCTCGACCACCGCGTTCGGTGGGGTGACGACCTCACCTGGTTCCAGGTGGACCCCGGTACCCAGATCGACGGGATCCAGGTCGAGATCACCCGGTCCGGCGGCTGGGCCGTCCTGGCCGAACTCGGCGTCCGCGCCCCGTCCGGCGGCTGACCCGGACCCTCGTCCCGCCTGGGAATGGCCGGCCGCCACCACTCAATGGCGCGCCGGCCATTTCGCTGCCTCAGCTCGACACTCCTTCATTCTGGGGTGCGGCGCCTGTGGCTTGCGGCGGTGCCGCAACGGGTCTCGGTCGTTTGCCCGGCATTCCGAGTGCGACGAGCATGCCGATGAAGGCGAGTGCGGTGACCGCGCCCATCCCCGCCGAAAAGCCTTCACTGAACTCTTCGGCCGACGCATAGCCCCCGGCGCTCGCGAAGACGGCGACCGTGACGGAGGTGCCGAACACCCCGCCGAACATCCGCAGCATCATGAAGGCGCCGGAGGCCTGACCGATCTCTTGGGGCCGCACCGCTCCGACCACCGCCTTCTGCGCCGCGGGCATGGCCATGGTCACTCCCGCACTGCCGATGACGAGCGAGGGCAGCAGTTCGAGGTAGCCCGTGTCGGCATCGGAGACCATCGCGATCCAGCCCATGCCGATGGTCTGGAGCAGCAGCCCGCCGACGACGAACCTCCGCTCGCCGACCCTGTCGGCCAGCCGGCCGGCGATCGGCGCGCACACCATCAGCGTCGCGGTCCACGGCATCAGCCGCAGGCCGGCGCCGAACGGCCCTTCACCTCGTACGGTCTGGAAATACTGCGCGAGAAAGAACATCGTGCCGTACAGCGAGGCGAACACGAGGAAGTTCGCCGGGTTGGCCGTGGCGAACGCCCTCAACCGGAAGAACCGCATCGGCAGCATCGGCGCCTTCGTGTGCTGTTCCCAGACCGCGAAGGCGATCAACAGCGCGACACCGAGCAGCAGCGCGGTCAGCACTTCAGCGCTGCCCCAGCCCGCCGCGTTCCCGCGGACCAGAGCCCAGACGATGCCGAACGCGCCCAAGGTCACGAGCACGACCCCGCCCTGGTCGAGCCGGTTGTTCGGTCCGAAACCCTCGTCGACGTGCCGCGCCGCGAGCGTGATCACGATCAGGCCGAGCGGCAGGTTCAGCCAGAAGATCCACTGCCAGGCCAGCCCCTCGGCGATGACGCCGCCGAGGAACGGGCCGCTGAAGGTGGCCAAACCGGTGATGCCCAGGTACAGCCCCATCGCCTTGCCCCGCGTCTGCGGCGGGAACAATGCGCTGATCAGGGTGAGCGACAGGGGCAGCACCATCGCGGCGCCGGTGCCCTGCAACGCCCGGGACGCGATCAGAATGCCGATGTTCGGGGACAACGCGCAGGCCACCGACGCGATGGTGAACACCGCCAGACCGCTGACGAACATCCGGCGGCGCCCGAAGCGGTCGCCCAGTGCCGCTCCGGTGAGCAGCAGTACCGCGAACGTCAGGTTGTACGCGTTGACGGTCCATTCGAGTGATTCGAGGGATGTCCGCAGGTCCTGCCGGATGGTGCTCAGCGCCGTCGTCACGACCAAACTGTCCAGCGCCATCATGAAGGACGCCGATGAGGCGATCCCCAAAACCCATGCCTGCTTGGACGTCATCCGCCCTTCGTTGGTACTCACCGTTCTCCTCTGGTCAAAATGTTCATTGGATACGCGGGGTTTCCGCCTATTTCCAGGCATGATTCACCGCACGCGCACCTTCGGCGTGCCGGTGGATGCCTGCGTCGGATCTATGGCCTATGCATGCCGGTTAGGCGCGTAGCGATCTCGGCAGGCCGAATTTCGGCAGAAGCGCGTTGTCGTGGAAGCGGGTGAGCGCGGTGATCCGGTTCCCGGTCAGGGTCAGCACGAGCACTCCGTGTGCGTGCAGGATCGGCGTCCGCGGGTCACGTAGGTAGCAGCCGAACGCCGGCTGGCCGTTCGCCCGCGTCGGGATGAGCACGTGGCGGGGACCGCCGCGCAGCGCGACCGCGGCCAGGAAATTCCGGATCGCGTCCAGGCCCCGGTATTCCAGTGGCAGCGGCGGCATCGTCAGCCACGCGTCGTCGGTCAGCAGGGCGATGACCGCATCGACGTCTCCGGCCTCGAATGCGCGGGCGAAATCGTCCACTATCCGGCGTTCTCGGGGCGAGTTCGGCAGGGGAGTGCTCTCCCAGCCGGCATCCGGCAGTTCGTCCCCCAGCGTTCGCCGTGCTCGTTTCAGCAAGCCGGCCACCGCGTTCTCGGTCGTGCCGAGCATGGTCGCCACTTCGCCGGCCCGGAATCCCATCACGTCTCTCAGCACCACCACGGCCCGCTGCCTCGACGGCAGTTGCTGCAGCGCCGCCACGAACGCCAATGACACCGACTCCCTGGCCTCGTACCGCGCCTCCGGTCCGGGCCCGTGGTCGGCGATCTCGTCGAGCAGCACATCGGGGTACGGCTCCAGCCAACTCGGTTCCGCTCGGCGGTGGGACGGCTCGGGCAACGGGACCTCCGCTCGGTAGGCCGCATGTTCGTGCGGACGACGGGCGCCGGCCCGCAGTGCGTTGAGGCAGCGATTGGTCGCGATCCGGTAGAGCCACGTCCGGACCGACGCCCGCTCCTCGTAGCCGCCGATCCCGCGCCAAGCCGCCAGCAACGTCTCCTGCACCAGGTCCTCGGCGTCCTGCACCGAGCCGAGAATGCGGTAGCAGTGCACCTGGAGCTCATGCCGGTACGGCTCGACGAGCCCGTGGAACGCCTCGCCGTCTCCTCTCCGCGCCTGCGCCAGCAGATCCCCGGCCGGGCGCCGTGCACCGGTCGGGGCATCGTTTTCCCCGGTCAGCGGGATCCCGCTCATATCGGCTCCTTCTCTGCTGGTGGTCCCTCATATGGATGGACACCGCCGGCGCCGGAAAGTGGTCGGCCTGAGCGAAAGCCGCCCGGTTCAGGCCGAGAGCGCGGGCGCCAGGCCGAACACCGGCACCAGAGCCGGGTCGTTGAAGGCCGTGATGCGGGCGATCCGGGGTCCGATCAGCGTCAGGACCTCGACGCCGTACGCCTCGTACCGGCCGTCGTCCGCGCGCAGGTAGGCGGCCGCGGCGGGCTGGCCGTTGGCCCGCGTGGGCACCATCCGCCACCGGTCTGGGCGCAGCACCCGGCCGGCCAGGAACCCGACGACGGCGGGACGGCCGGTGAACCAGGTCGGGATCGGCGGCATCTCCAGCTCGACGTCGGCGCGCAGCAGTTTCACCAGCGCGTCGGGATCGGCCCGGGTGAAGGCGTCGACATAGCCGTCGAGGAGGGCCTGCCGGGTCGCCTTGTCCGGCTCGGCCAGGTCGTCCTGGACCGGGCCGGCCTCGGCCAGGCGGCCCCGGGCGCGGCGGAGCGCGCTGTCGACGGCCGCGGTCGTCGTGTCCAGCATCTCGGCGACCTCGGCCGTCCGGAACGACAGCACGTCGCGCAGCGTCAGCACGGCCCGCTGGCGGGCGGGCAGGTACTGGAGCGCGGCGATGAAGGCGAGCCGCACCCCCGACCGCCCGGCCACGATCGCCGCCGGGTCGCCGGCGCCGAACAGCGTGTCGGGCGCCGGCTGGAGCCACGCCACCGACGGTTCGCGGGATGCCACGGCCACCCGGTGATCGTCCGATGGCGCGCCCAGCCCCGACGGGAGCGGCCGCCGGGAACGCGTTTCCAGCGCCGTCAGGCAGGCCATGGTCGCGATCTTGTACAGCCACCGCCGCACCGATGAGCGGCCCTCGAACCCGTCGAACGCGCGCCAAGCCCGCAGATAGGTCTCCTGCACCAGGTCTTCGGCGTCATGGACGGAGCCGAGCAGCCGGTAGCAGTGCGCGAGCAGCTCCGGCCGGAACGGCTCGGCCAGGGCGGCGAACTCGGCGTCCGGCGGCATCGCGGTTTCTCCTCGGAGTCCGGTGACGTTCACGATAGGCCCGCTCAGCCGACCGGGTGCGGGCCGGCGCCGGTGACCAGGTACTCCGGGGCGCTGGCGGGGTCGGCGGCGAGTTCCACGACGGCCTTGGCGACCTGGTCCGGGGTGAGGACCGGCTGCAGGCCCTCGACGAAGGTGTCCCAGTCGACGCCCTGGCGCTCGGCGTAGCCCGCGACCGCGGCCGAGCCGACGCCGGCGGCCGGGGCGAGCCGCGGAAGCAGCGTGATGAACCGGATGCCCAGCCCGGCCCGCTCCGACTCATCGGCCGCGTACCCGCTGATGTGCCGGACGGCGGCCTTGGCGCCGGCATATCCACCGCTGAGCACCGATCCGCTCAGGGCCGCGCCGCTGGACATCGCGACGACCACACTGCCCGGTGCCAGCGGCTCGGTCAGGGCCGCCCGCGTCCAGGTGAAGACGTGCCGGGTGTCGGTGTCCCAGTGGCGGCTGAAGGTCTCCCAGGTCTGCTCGTGCACGGGCGCCATGTGCGGTGCGGCCCCGGCGTTGAGGACGAGCAGGGTGGGACGGTGCTCGCGGATCACGTCCCGCGCCGGCGCTTCGCGAGTGGCGTCGGCGGCGACGGGTGTGAAGCCCTCGCCGAGTTCGTCGCGGACGGCGCGCAGGTCCCGCTCGGTGCGGGCGATGCCGACGACGCCCGTGCCCGCGGCGACGAGCGCGGCGGCGATCGCCCGCCCGAAGCCGCGGCCGGCGCCGGTGACGACGGCGGTCTGGAAAAGATCGGACATCGGATCCTCCGGAAGGTGGGTCGGGTTCGGTCCGTATCAAGACCGGCCGCCCGAGGAGAATCCGTCGCCCCGGCCGAAAGTAGGAGAGTGACATGGGTCACAGATCAAGCTCAGGCGGCTGCCGGGGACGCTGCCTGACGACGTGTTCATGGATGTCTTTCGCCCTGGAAGACGCTCATGTGGTGTCCGTGGCAGCGGTGGCGGGGTGCGGGCGCAGCGCGAACCAAGTGGAGAGGACGGTCGCGGTGAGGGTCAGTGCACCCGCGCCGCCGATCACCGTGAAATAGATCCACAGCGGTCCGGAGGGGAGCGGCGAGCCGTCCAGGGCGATGCCGAACGGCACCAGCGTCAGGGCCGCGACGAGGGTGCCGAGCACGACGCCGGTGATGGCGACGACGAGTCCTTCGACGCCCATCATCCGGAGCAGCCGGCTGCGGTCGGCTCCGATGAGGCGTTGCAGCGCGAACTCGCGCCGCCGTTCCGCCGCGGCGATGATCAGCGTGTTGACCAGGGTGATCAGCGTGTAGCCGACGATCACCGCGACGAACATGTAGTTCACCCAGGCCCCGGTCCGCTCCTGCTCGGCCTGTGCCGCGGCGGCAGCGTCCCGGTCGGCGACCCGCACGCCGGGCCTGCCCGAGAGCCGGTCGGTGAGCGCGGCGGCCAGCCGGTCGGGACTGACGCCGGGCGCGGCCCGCACAAGAACCTGTGCGGGGCCCGTGGCCGCGGTGTGCTGAGCCAGCAGGGGAGCCGGCAGCAGGACGGTCTTGGGGCCGGCCTGCATCGTGACGAGAGCGATGACCTTGAGGTCCGCCTTCGCGCCGTCGCCCAGCCGCAGCGTCACGGTGTCGCCCACGGCGAGGCCCCCGCCGATGCGGCGGGCGTGCTCGACGTCCACGGCGACCGTGTCGCCGCGCAAGGCGGTGAGCGTGCCGGCCGTGACGGAGACCGCGGTGGTGGCCGCGGCACCCTCCGGGCTGACCCCGCGCAGCGGCAGCCCGTCCTCGCTCTGCGATCCGAAACGCGGCGCCTCGACGTACCCGACGCCGGTGACGAGGGCCGATGCCGCCGCGACCGCCGGGTCTTCGCGGATCTCCGCGACCAGGCCGGGGGCGGGCCCGCCGGTGGACGAGGTGACCACGGCGTCCGCCCGGAGGGTCTCGCCGAAGACGCGCCGCGCGTCGGCGGACTGCGCCGTCTGCAGGTAGATCATGCCGGTGGCCAGGCCCGTGGCGAGCATCACGGGCGTGATGGCGGCCGCCGTCCGGATCCGCCGCGCCCGGACGTTGAGCAGCGCGAGGCGGCCGGCGTTCCCCGTGACCGCGCGCAGCGCCGGACGCAGCGGCGCGATCAGGAGCGGCGCGATCCGCGGTGCGAGCAGGGCGAGCCCGGCCGCCCAGAGCATCGCGGCCGGGCCGGCGGTGCTCGCCGCCACCGGCCCCGGGATCACGATCGCGGTGACCAGCGCCAGCGCGGTGGCGCCGGTCAGGCAGACCAGTGCGCAGCCGGTGCGCATCCAGCCGAGCCGCCGGTCCGGCAGCGACGCCTCGGTGAGGGTCTCGGCCGGACGCGCCGTCGCCGCCCCGCGGGCCGCGACGAACGCCGCGACCACGGCGGTGAGCAGCCCGACGCCCGCCCCGGCGGCGGCCGGGATCCAGCCCTGCCGGAAGACGATCTCGGCCGGCACGACCTCCTGCGCGGTGAGGCGGCCGAACAGCAGCCGTCCGGGGGACGCACCGGTCAGCCGGGCCGACGCGGCGGCCAGGACGGCCAGCACGACCGCCTCGCCGAGGACCAGCCGGCGAAGCTGCGCCGGGGTCGCGCCGACGATCCGCAGCATCGCCATCTCGCGCCCGCGCTGCTGGAGGGACAGCCCCAGCGTGCTCGCCACGACGAAGACCACCACCATGATCGCGAGCCCGCCGAACACGGCGGCCAGCACAATGAGGGTCTCTCCGGCGGGACGGACGTCGGGGAACTCGACCCGCCCCCGGTCGGGACCCGTGGAGACGGTGACGCCGCGTCCTGCGAACGCCGCCGCGATCCGCTCGCGGAGCTCATCGGCGCCGATCCCCTGGGCGGGGAACACCCCGAGGGCGTCGATCCGCTGCGGCGCGAGGCGCTGCACGTCCGCATCGGAGAGGAACACTCCCGGCGGCAGGGCGGAGCGGCCCGAGGCCAGCCCGACGACACGGAACCGTTCGACGGTCCCGCGCACCATCAGCTCGACGGTGCCGCCCGGCTCGACCCCAGCGGACGCGGCCAGTCCCGCGTCGAGCACGGCTTCGCCCTCAGCGCCGGGCGCTCGTCCCGCGCTCAGGGCGTAGGGCGCGAGCGGGGCGGACGACCAGGCGTGCCCTGCCGGTCGTTCGCCCATGGGAAGCGGCGCCCTGTCGCCCGGCCGCAGCACGGCGACGGGAAAGGACACGTCCGGTACCACCCTGGCGACACCGGGCACGGCCCGGGACGCGGACACCAGGTCGGCTTCGAGGCGAACCCGCTCCGGGAGCGTCACCCTCTCGGCGTCCCCGGACTTCGGCACCCGGTACGACTGGTCGCCGGCCACCACGACGGGCGCCGCGGCCAGCCGCTGCGGCCGCACCTCGGTGCGGATGCCGCTCTCCATCAGACCGCCGCAGGCGGTGACGATCACGACTCCGAGGAACAGGGCGGCGAACGAGGCGGCGAAGCCGCCCTTCCGGAAGCGCAGCGTGCGCAGGGCCAGCCGGAACATCAGGACACCTCCGCCTGCGAGTACTCGCCCGGATCCGTGTCCCAGGCGCCCAGATGCGTCATCCGCCCGGCGATCGCGTCGGCGGACGGCCGGTGCAACTCGTCCACGATCCGGCCGTCGGCCAGGAAGACCACCCGGTCGGCGTGCGCGGCCGCCACCGGGTCATGGGTGACGATCACGATGGTCTGCCCCGCGTCGCGCACCGCCTCGCGGAGAAGGGCGAGGACCTCCCGGGCCGTGCGGGTGTCGAGCGCGCCGGTCGGCTCGTCGCCGAAGACCACCGCGGGACGGGTGATCAGGGCGCGCGCGATCGCGACGCGCTGCTGCTGCCCGCCGGACAGTTCGGCGGGACGGCGGCGTCCGAGCGAGCCGAGCCCGACCCGCTCCAGCGCCTCGCGGACGGCGGCCCGGCGCGGCCTGCCGCCGGCGAGCAGGATGGGCAGCGCCACGTTCTCCGCCACGCTCAGCGCGGGCAGCAGGTTGAACGCCTGGAACACGAAGCCGATGCGCTCGCGCCGCAGCCTGGTGAGGGCGCGCTCGCCCATGCCGGTCAGCTCGTGGCCGTCGAGGACGACCGAGCCCGACGTCGGCCGCTCCAGTCCCGCCGCGCAGTGCAGGAACGTGGTCTTCCCGGAGCCCGACGAACCCATGATCGCGGTGAGGCCGCCCGGCCGGAACGTGATGTCGACCCCGTTCAGCGCCGCGACGCCGTTCCGCTTCGAACCGAACACCTTGCGCACCGCCCGCAACCGGACGACACCGTCCGCGCCGGTGCCTGTCGTTTCCCTCATGCCGGTTCCCCGTGATCGCTCTGGTGGCCGTGCGCACCGGTCTCCGATGGCGCCCGTCCTGACGGATTCGAGCCTCGCCGAGCGGACGGCCCGCCCGGCAGATGCCGATGTCGTCAGTCGGCGGTGATGAACGTCATGGGTGAAATGCGGACATCCGCATCTGCCGAAGCGCGCGGCGGCGGAACGACACTGGTCAGCGGCGACCCGCGACGGCGGAGGCGGGCGGCCGTGGAGAGCCGGAGGAGGTCACGTGCCAGATGCCAGTGCCTCGTTGGCGATGCCGCGAGGCCGGCGCATATCCTGGCCCGGCCTTGATCGACGGGTGGAGGGCCGCCTGACGCCGCAACCGACGCAACCGCCGCCCGCCTCGCGACCGCCGCAGCCGGGCGCCGACCGCTCCCTCCCGCTCACGACGAACTTCGTTCCGCTCGCGGCGATGGGCGCGGTCGCCTACAGCGTCCTGATCCCCCTGGTGGAGCTGTGGCGCTTCGCCCTCACGTCCACCGACGCCCCCGCCCTGGGCGCGGTGCTCGCCACGGCCGCCTACCTGCCGCTGCACGTCAGGCACGTCTACCACGCGGCGCAGGGGACCCGCCCCCGCGGAGCGGGCTGGACGGTCGCGGCGATGGCCGCGGTGATCGTCGGGGTCACCCCCCACCTCGGAGCCCTCTGGCTCGGGCAGTTCCACGCGCTCGCCGTCTCGGTGCTCATCGTGTTGCGCCGCCCCTGGTCGTTCGCCATCTTCGGGACGATCGTCGCCGCGCAGGCGCCTCTCGCGATCGTGCTCGGCCGTCCCGACATGGCGCCCTTCTTCACCATCGCCGGGGCCCTCAAGGGACTGCCGGTGTTCCTGCTGATCTGGCTCGTCGGCGCGGTGCGACGGCTGCACGCGGCGCGCACCGCACTGGCCGACAGGGCGGTCGCCCGGGAACGGCTGCGGATCGACGGGGAACTGCGGCACACGGTCGGCACGGCACTGGAGTCGATCGCCGCGCGGGGACGGCGGGCGGGCGTGCTGGCCCCGCGCGACAGGCCGGCGGCCGAGGCCGAACTGCGGTCACTGGCCCGTGATTCGCGGCGGACCCTGGCCGAGACCCGGCGGCTGATCCGCGGCTACCAGCACACCTCGCTGGACGCCGCCCTGGACACCGCGGTGACACTGCTGTCCGCGGCGGGGATCGAGAGCCGCGTCGTGATGCCGGACGGCGACGTCCCGGACACCGTCGACCAGGCCCTCCACTCGGCCCTGCGCACCGACGTCGCACGCCTCCTGCACGACGACACCGTCCGGCGCTGCGTCATCGCGGTCACCCGCCGCGACGGCCGGCTGCGGCTGGAGGTCACCGCCGAGCCGGGGGGCGCGCCGTGAGGGCCGCGCCGCCCGGCTGGCCGGCAGGCCCCGCCTGGTCGCCGCGCCGCGCCCGCTGGTTCCTCGTCGCCGCCCACGTGCCGTTCATCCTGGCGTCTCCGATCTACGCGATCACCGGCCTGGAGGATCCCGCGGCACGCCACCCCGCCGTCCCCCTTCTCGCGGGCCTCGCCGTCGGCGCGCTCCAGCTGCGGCACAGCTTCGCCGCGGTGCGGGGAGAGCGCCCGCGCGGCTGGCGGTGGACGTTCGCGGCGCTGATCGCCCTGGTCTACCTGCCGATGCCGTGGTACGCCGGCAACTGGATCGACATGCAGCTGTTCGTCGTCGTCTCGGCCATGATGCTGCTGCGCGGCGCTCTCGCGGCCGTCGTCGCCGCCCTTCCCGCAGTGGGGACCCTGGTGGTGCTGGCCACGACCGCGCCCGGGCCGTATGCCGGCGTGGGCTTCGCCGAGAAGGCGGCCTGGGGTGCCTTCTGGCTGTCCGCCGGCTTCACGATCGGGGTGGCGGCCACCTACGGATCGGTCTGGCTGGTGCGGATCATCGACGAACTCCAGGCCACCCGTACCGAACTGGCCGAGGTCGCCATCGGACGGGAGCGGCTGCGCCTCTCCCGCGATCTGCACGACCTGCTAGGGCAGAGCCTCTCGGCGGTGTCCCTCAAGGGCGACCTCGCGCTCCGGCTGCTCGCCAAGGACCCGGCCGCGGCCCAGGCGCAGATTGAGAACCTGACCCTCGTGGCCCGCGACGCGCTGGCCGGGATGCGCGCCGTGACCAGGGACGAGCACGCCGTGTCGCTCGACGAGGAGACCAGGGGAGTGACCGCACTGCTCACCGCCGCGTCCATCGAGGCCCGCGTCGACGTGCGGCTGCCCGGCCTCGACCCGGCCGTGCAGGACGTCCTCGCCTGGGCGGTACGCGAAGGCGTGACCAACGTGCTGCGCCACAGCGACGCCCGCATGTGCTCCGTCACCGCGCGGCGCCACGGCGGCACCGTACGGTTGGAGATCGTCAACGATGGCGTGCGGGGGCCGGCGGGCGAGGGCAGCGGGCTGGCCGGACTGGCCGAACGCGCCCGCGCGCTGTCCGGTTCGGTGTCGGCCGACGGCTCCAGGGGCCGGTTCCGGTTGCTCGTCGAGGTACCCGAGGAGACGATCTGATGATCAGGGTGCTGATCGCCGAGGACGTCCACATGATCCGCGGTGCGCTGGTCGCCCTCATCTCGCTGGAGGACGACATGGAGGTCGTCGCCGAACTGGAGCGCGGCGACCGGATCGTCGCGACGGCCCTGGAGGTCCGGCCCGACGTGGCCGTCCTGGACATCGACCTGCCGGGCCTGGACGGGCTCGCCGCCGCCGGCGAGCTGTACGAACGGCTGCCCGAGTGCCGGGCGCTCGTCCTCACCGGGCTCAGCCAGCCCGGCAATCTGCTGCGCGCGCTCAAGGTCCACGTCCGCGGCTTCATCGTCAAGGACGCCCCCGCCGACACCCTCGCCGACGGGATCCGCCGCGTGGCCGCCGGCGAACGGGTCATCGATCCCGACCTGATCGCGGCCGCACTGGAAACCGGCAGCAGCCCGCTCACCCCGCGCGAGACCGACGTCCTCCGCGCCGCCGAGAGCGGCCTGTCCACCGAGGAGATCGCCACCACCCTCTCGCTGTCCCGCGCGACGGTCCGCAACTACCTCTCCAACGCCATCGCGAAGGTCAACGCCCGGAACCGCATCGACGCGATCCGCATCTCCCGCAACGCCGGCTGGCTCTGATCCCGCCACCGCGGAACCACCGGTCCCGGCCGAGGCGGGGACGACCCGTTTACAGGTCGTTGATGAGGTGCCAGATGTCCTGGTCGGTCGATAGGGCTGCCTGGCTGAGGTGTTCGTCCCAGTGGTGGAGCGAGCCGAACTCCGCCCGCCAGGCCAGGGCGGGGAGGGTGTAGCGGTGGAGCGGGTGCTCGGCCGTTGTTCCGATGGCGCCGTGCACCTGGTGGGCGTTGCGGACGACCGTCGTCGTCGCGTGCCCGGCGCAGGATCTGGCCACGGCGACGTTGAACGGCGTGAGGCCGTCGCGCAGCACGGCGTCCGTGGCCGCCTTCGCGAGGGCTGCTTCGGCCGCCATGTCGGCGATCAGGTGCTGGACGGCCTGGAAACCGGCCAGAGGGCGGCCGAACTGGGTTCGTGTCGTGGCGTGGTCGATGCTGAGCCGCAGGATGCCGTCCATCGCGCCGGTCATCTGCAGGGCGCGGGCCAGGGCTCCGCGGAGCATGAACTCCTCCGCCACGTGTCCGCCCACCCGGGTGCCGGATGTGGCGTCCAGCGGGGCGTGGACGGTGTCGCGTGGTTCGCCCGCCAGGTTCGCCGCGCGCTCGATGCGCAGCGACGACGCCGGGACGTCGGCCGTCCGCCAGCCGTCCTCTGCCGCCCACAGCAACGTGATCCGGTCGGCGTCGCCGGCCCAGGGCACCGACCGGGCGGTGCCGGTCTCGTCCAGGACGCAGGCGGTGCGGATGCTTTCGTCGGACGGCAGGTCCGCCTCTGTCAGGAGCCAGTTCGCCAGCAGGTCGTTCTCGGGCAGCGGGACGGGGACGCCGTGGGACGCGGCCGTCCGGAGCAGCGCGGCGGCCTCGTCCCATCCGGCGCCGCTGCCGCCGCGTCCGGCCGGGGTGGTGAGGCGGGCGAGGCCCAGGGACCCCAGCTTCTTCCACAGGGAACCGATCGGAGAGGCCGGGTCGTGGTCGGAGAAGACCGAGGTCAGCATGTCCTGGAGCGCGGGATCGACGGTCATCGCAGCCCCAGGCCCCGCGCGATCACGCCGCGCAGAATCTCGTTGGTGCCGCCGCGCAGGGTGAACCCGGCACGCCGCAGTTGTGCGGTGGTCAGGATCGGGGCGGCCATGCCGAGCTGGTCGGCGAACTCGACGATGTCGCCCTCCAGGGTCGTTCCGAGCACTTTGACCAGTGCGGCTTCGACGTCGGCGGGCTCCCCGTCCTGGAGCGAGCGCGCGACGCCCTGCGACATGTGCCGCAGCCCCGCGACCCGCGCGATGTGACGGCCCAGGTCTGGGTGCTTGGGGAGTTCGCCGCGCCGTGTCGCCGCGGCCGCCTCGTTCAGCAGCGGAAGTGTCGACAGGAAGCGTTCGGGGCCGCTGCGCTCGTATCCCAGTTCGGAGGTCACCTGGCGCCATCCGTCCCCGACACGGCCGAGCAGCCGGTCGTCGGGGACGAACACGTCGGTGAGCGCGACCTCGTTGAAGTGGTGTTCGCCGCCCATCGTGACGATCGGGCGGATGGTCACACCGGGAGCGCGCAAGTCGACGATGAACTGGCTGAGGCCGGCGTGCCGTGCGGACGGGTCGTGCGGCGCGGTGCGGGCCAGGACGAGGAAGGCGTGGGCGCGGTGTGCCCCGGTCGTCCACACCTTGGTGCCGGTCAGAAGCCAGCCGCCGTCGGTGCGTTCCGCGGCGGTGCGGACGCTGGCCAGGTCGGAACCGGAGTCCGGTTCGCTCATGCCGATGGCGAAGAAGCACTCGCCCCGCGCGATCGCGGGCAGGAACTCGCGCTTCTGCTCTTCGGTTCCGTAGGCCAGCAGGGAGGGGGCCGTCTGCCGGTCGGCGATCCAGTGCGCGGACACCGGGGCCCCCGCGGCGAGCAGTTCCTCGGTGACGGCGAAACGTTCGAGAAAGGTCCGTCCGGCGCCGCCGTACTCCTCCGGGATGGTCATGCCGACCCACCCGCGTGCGGCCAGCGCGCGAGTGAAGTCCTCGTCCCAGCCGGCGTGCCAGGCGTCGACGGCCGGAGTGAAGTCATACGACCGCAGGAACGCGCGGACGGACGAGCGCAGGTCGTCCATCAGAACCGGATGCGCCACCGCACCTCCATCGTCGGGTTCGCTGGCGCCAATCTTTCACGGCCGCCGACTGGCGCGCCGACGGGGGCGAGCACCGGCGAACCGCTGCGGAGGGCGCTGTTGACAACTGTGGCTAATAGCATTAGCTTGAAGCTAACGAAATTAGCCATCTGGGGGATGTCATGACCGAGTACCTGGCCGTCGACGGCGGCACGATCGCTTACGAGGTGGCGGGGTCCGGCCCGCTGATCGTCCTCGCGCACGGCATGGGCGACAGCCGCGCCGCCTACCATGCGGTGATCCCGCCGCTGGTGGCCGCGGGTTACCGGGTCGCCGCGGTCGATCTACGCGGCTTCGGCGAGTCCAGCGTCGACTGGCCGGCCTGGAGCCGCACCGCGATCGCCGGCGACCTGCTCGCCGTCATCCGCCACCTCGGCGGCCCGGCCGTGCTCGTCGGCCACTCCGTCTCCGGCGGCGCCGCCACCATCGCCGCGGCGCAGGACCCCTCGCTGATCAGCGCGGTCGTCGAGCTGGCGCCGTTCACCCGCAAGCAGTCGATGCGCCTCGGCGACCTGCGAGTGAAGCGCTTCCGGCAGGGCATGCTGCGGCTGCTCGGCACGGGCGCGTTCGGCAGCGCGGCGCTCTGGCGCTCGTACCTCGACGTGGCCTACCCCGGCGCGAAGCCGGCCGGCTGGGACGAGCGGATCGGCCGCATCGACTCCCTGCTGCGCGAGCCGGGCCGCATGAAGGCCCTGCAGCGCATGGGCCGCAGCGCCCCGACCGACGCCGGCGCACAACTCGGCAACGTCCGCTCCCCGGTCCTGGTCGTGATGGGCACGCTCGACCCCGACTGGGCCGACCCGCACGCCGAGGGGTCGGCGATCGTCGACGCCCTGCCGTCCGGCCTCGGCCGCCTGGAGATGATCGAGGGCGCCGGGCACTACCCGCACGACCAGTTCCCCGACCAGGTGGTGTCGCTCATCCTTGCCTTCCTGCGATCGGACGCCGCTCGTGGCTAGGGTCGGCCTGGACACGGCCGCCGTGGTCGCGGCCGGTGCCGCCCTCGCCGACGAGGTGGGGTTCGCCAACCTGACGATGGGTTCGCTGGCCGAGCGGGTGGGCGTGCGCACCCCGTCCCTGTACAAGCACGTGGGCGGCCAGGAAGACCTCAACCGGCGCATCGCGGCCCTGGCGTTGAGCGAGGCCGCCGACGCCGTCGGCGGCGCGGTCCAGGGGCACGCGGGCCGCGACGCGCTGGCGGCCGCGGCGCGGGCCTTCCGCACCTTCGTCCTGGAGCACCCCGGCCGGTACGCGGCGACGATCGGGGTGGAACCGTCCGGGCCGGACGATCCACTGTCCATCGCGGGTCTGCGGCTGCTCGGCGCCTTCACGGCGGTCCTGCGCGGCTACCGGATCGAAGAGCCCGACGCGGACCACGCCCTGCGCATGCTCCGCAGCCTCTGCCACGGCTTCGCGACCTTACAGGCGGCCAACGGCTTCCAGTGGGGCACCGACATAGACGAGAGCTTCGAGTGGCTGATCGCCTTCGCCGACCGGGGCCTGCGCGCCACATGAGCAGGCCGCCGCCGTCGAGCGGACGTGCGAGGACCGGCCGGGGGTCGTTCGAGCGGGGGCGAGTCCGGGTGCGGGGGCGGTGGTTCAGTCGTGGGCGGGCCTGTCGGTGAGCCGGTGGTCGGCGAGGCTGAGTGCTTCGTCGACCACCCGGCGCAGGTGGCCGTCGTTGAGCGCGTAGACGACCCGGCGGCCCTCCTTGCGGGTGGAGACCAGTCCGGCCAGCCGGAGGCGCGCCAGATGCTGGCTGACGGCGGGACGCGCGGCGCCGCACACCCCGGTCAGCGTGGACACGTCGGCCTCACCGTCGGCGAGCCGGTGCAGCAGGACCAGGCGGGTGCGGTCGCCGAGCAGGGCCAGCAGTTCGGCGGCGAGGGCGAACTGCTCCTCGCCCGGTCTGTGCACGTGCGAGGCCGTTGCACCTGATAGATGCATGCGTGCGTTCATATGCACATAATGGGACGAGGGCAGGCCCGTGTCCACCCGACGTCCCGCTCCCAGGGGTGCGTGTCGTCCGTCCACCCTCGGAAGGCATTCGAATGAGCGAACACCACCGGCACGAACACCGGCATCCGCAGGGCCATGAGGATCACGCGCATGAAGCGCACGCGCATGCCGTCCACCCGGCGGCCGGCCGGTTCGCGCGGTTGCGGCACCGGCTGGGGCACCTGGTGACACCGCACACCCATGACTCGTCCGACAAGGTCGATTCCGCGTTGGAGTCGTCGGCGCGGGGCATGCGCGCTCTCTGGGTGTCCCTCGCCGTCCTCGGAGTGACGGCCGCCGTGCAAGCGGTGATCGTCGTCCTGTCCGGTTCGGTGGCGCTGCTGGGCGACACCGTCCACAACGTCGCGGACGCCCTGACCGCCGTGCCGCTGGGCGTGGCGTTCGTCCTCGGACGGCGCGCCGCCTCCCGCAGGTTCACCTACGGCTACGGGCGGGCCGAGGACCTGGCGGGGATCGTCATCGTGCTGACCATCGCCGCCTCCGCCGGATTCGCCGCGTGGACGGCCGTGAACCGCCTGCTCGATCCCCGCGACATGGACCACGTCGGCGTCGTGGCCGCGGCCGCCGTCGTCGGGTTCCTCGGCAACGAGTGGGTGGCCCGGTACCGGATCCGCGTCGGCCGCCAGATCGGCTCGGCGGCCCTGGTCGCCGATGGCCTGCACGCCCGCACCGACGGGTTCACCTCCCTGGCCGTTCTGCTGAGCGCGGCGGGCGCCGCCGCCGGGTGGCGGTACGCCGACCCGATCGTCGGGCTGCTGATCACTGGGGCGATCCTGCTGGTGCTGCGGGACGCCGGCGGCGAGGTGTTCCGCCGGGTCATGGACGCCGTCGACCCCGCGCTGGTCGGCCGGGCCGAGGAGGCGCTGCGGCAGGTGCGGGGCGTACGGGGGATCGGCGAGTTGCGCATGCGGTGGATCGGCCACCGGCTCCGGGCCGAGGTCGCCGTCATCGTCGACGCCGACCTCACCGTCGGCGAGGCCCACGACATCGCCGTCGACGCCGAGCACGTCCTGCTGCACGCCGTGCCCAAGCTGACCGCCGTCCTCGTGCACGCCGACCCCGCCCCCGCCACCGGCGCCCCCGACCCGCACCTCGCCCTGGCGCACCATCTGCCGGCATGACCTGAAACCAGCGGCACCTGCTCCAACAGTGGACATGCCAGGGGCGGTCTTCAAGGCGGCGGCGTGCCCGCCGGCGCGTCCCGGGGCGCCGCCTACCTCAGCGGCGACCTGCACGCCGCCACCGCCCCGCCGGCCACCTGAGCGCATCGGCGAGCGGCCCGGACGCCGCTCTGGCGCCGTCTGGGCCGAGCGTCTCGACGGGGGAACGGCACCGCTCCCGCTCATGAACCAGCGTCCGGCACGCCGGTCGCGCGGGTCCTGAGGAGGTCCACGACGTCGGCGAGGCCCGTTTCTATGCGCCCATGGACACGGGGGTTGAGCAGTGTCGTGCCGTCGAAGTCCCCTCCGTTCGCGAAGATCGCGACAGGTATCGTCAACGCCTGGAAGAAGGCGAAGAGGGGCCGCATGGCGTGCTCCAGGACGAGTGCGTGGTGGTCGCCCCCGCCCGTCGCGGCGAGCAGAACGGGCTTGTTGGCCAGCGCGTACTGCTCGACGAGATCGAAGAAGTGCTTGAACATGCCGGGGTGGGAACCGCGGAACACCGGTGCCGCCGCGATCAGGAGGTCGGCCTCCTCGGCGAGCCGGAGCGCGGCTTCGACCTCGGGTGTGACGTCGTCGCGCTCGATCGCTCCGGTGAACCCCGGCCCCAGGTGGTACACGTCGATCCGGGACGTCTCGATGGGGAGCATGCCCTTCAGCGTGTCGAGGACGACGTCCACCAGTCCCATCGTCTTGGACTGCCGGCTCGGGCTGCCGTTGACGACGACGACTCGCAGTGCCTTGCCGCCGGTGTGTGCGACCGGGGCCGCGTCGAGGACGGACGGCGCGCTCATGCCGCCCTCCCCTCACGCGCCGCGGCCTCGCGACGCACGACCGGCGCCACCTCGGTGCCGAGCCGCTCGATCGCCTCGAGATGCTCCTTCTGCGGCATCCCGCCGAAGCCCATATGGATGATGGCGCGGTTCAGGCCGTACAACTCGTTGTAGGTGAGCAGCTTGTCGATGACCTCCTGGGAGCTGCCCACCAGCAGCCCGGCCCGTGGTGAGGCCTGCGCGTCGAACGCGGCCCGGGGCAGGAGAAGCCCCTTGCCCCGCTGGTGGTTGTTCTCCGCCATGCCTTTCGCGAAGTAGGGGTACATGACGTCCCTCGCCTGCTGACTGGTGCGTCCGACGTACCCGTGCGCGTTGATGCTGATCGGCAGCGCGTACGCGTCGTGCCCCGCCTTCGCCGCGGACTCGCGGTAGAGGTCGACGGTCTGCTCGTGGAAGGTCATCGGTCCCAGCAGCAGGGCCAGCGCCATCGGCAGGCCGAGCCTGCCGGTGCTGACGGCGGACGCCGGTGATCCGCCGACCCCGACCCAGACCGGGATCGTGCCGCCGTCGGCGCGGGGCGCGATGTCGGCGTCGGTCAAGGGGGCCCGGAAGCGCCCCTGCCAGGTGAGCGGATTCCGCTCGCGGATCTTGAGCAGCAGGTCGAGCTTCTCGCGGAACAGGTCGGCATAGTCCTGCAGGTCATAGCCGAAGAGCGGGAACGACTCGGTGTAGGAGCCGCGGCCCGCGATGATCTCGGCCCGGCCGGCCGACAGCAGGTCGATCGTCGCGAACTGCTCCCAGACGCGCACGGGATCCTCCGAGCCGAGCACGGTGACCGAGCTCGTCAGGCGGATGCGCTCGGTGGCCTCGGCCGCCGCCGCCAGCAGGATCGACGGCGCCGATCCGACGAAGTCGGAGCGGTGGTGCTCGCCGACGCCGAACACGTCGAGGCCCGCCTCGTCCGCCACGCGTGCCTGCTCGATCGTTTCGCGGACCCGCTGCCGCGGGGAGGGGACGCCGCCGCTGACGGGATCCTCTGTGATCTCGCCGAAGGTCATGATTCCGATCTCGAATGCCATTTCTGGTCCTCTCTGCCGCCGGTGGCGCCGGTCGCCTCCGACGGTGGGTCCGATATCGTCTGACCCCCATCAACTTGTCTGCACAGGCAGATATTCCGGTTGTTTCGCGAGGAGGGAACCGGATATCGTGCCGCCATGGCGACCGGCGGACTGACAGACCTGGAGCAGGAGGCCTGGCGCGGGTTCCTGCTGACCCACGACCGGCTCTGGCGTGCGCTGGCGGAGAGACTCGCTTCGCTGAACGTGAGCATGGCCGAGTACAGCGTGTTGAACCTGCTCCACGAAGCCGGCCCGGACGGCATGCGCATGTCCGAACTCGCCGAGCGCCGCCTCATGTCCAGCGGCGGGTTCACCCGCCTCGCCGACCGCCTCGAGAGCCGCGGACTGATCGAGCGCCGGCGGTCGGCCGTCGACGGCCGCGGCTTCGACGCCACGTTGACCAGGAGCGGGCGGACGCTGATACGCCGGGCGCGGCGCAGCCATCACAACGATCTACGTGAACTGTTCTTCGACCGTCTCGACGACGACCACCTCCGCGGCCTCGCCGAAATCTGGGCCCGCCTCGACCCCGGCTCCGACCCCGGCGCGGACTCCGACCGCGACTCCCTGAACACCGTCCCGTGACTCCCCGGCGGCGGACCGCCCACGTCGCCGGCGCCGGTAGGAGCGACATGGCCCTGGCGTTTCGGCTCGACGGGGGAGGGGGCTCACCCGCCGGAGGGAGGCTGCGAGGGGGCGGTCGTCGTGATGATGTCGGCATGACCACGATCTGCGCACCCCGGCCCGCCGCCCGAGTCGAGACCTGGCCTGTCACGGCTGTGACCTGGACTGTCGGTGCGTTCATCGCCTTGGTCGCCGTGCTGGTCGCCAGCAAGCCGCTGCGCGGTGAGAGTTTCGGCGGCACCGACGGCGTGATCGTCCTCGCCTGCGGGCTGCGCGGCGTGACCATCGCGATGGCGCAGGCGACGATCCGGTCGTGGGGGCGCCGGGTGCCCGGCTGGCTGCTGCTCGGCGGCCTGGCGGGCGCGGCGGGCCTCCAGGTCGTCTACCCGCTCGCCGAACTCCTGATCAAGCTGGCGGTCGTGGTGGGCCTGGTGGAGGAGACCGGCCTGGGCGCGACCCACACCGACGCCACGGCCTGGTTCAACCTGGTGATGACCGCGCTGATCTGGGGCGTCCCCGGTGCGCTGCTGGCCCGGATCGCGGTGCAGTACCGGAGCCGGGCAGCCGTGTCGTTCCGCTGGATCCCCCTGGGCGTCATCGGCGGCCTGGCCTTCCTGCTGGCCCTCGGCCTCCTGATCGGCTGACGCCCACCTCGCGGTGGAGACCCAGCAGCATGAACGTCCGAAGAGCCCACCCCGGAGTTCCGGAGTTACAGTCCGATCGCCGCTGGGGCGCCGCCGGCGTAGGCGGCCACGGCGGCGATCACGTGCTCGGCGTCGCGGCTGACGCCGCGCAGGGTGTTCGACGCGAACGACCGCTGGAACTCCAGGCCCAGGTAGCCCAGGCCGGGATGGGTGCTCGACGGCCCGCCGGTGTGCAGCGGCATCCCGTTGGCGTCGAGGGCGCCGAGTTCGGCGAGGTAGGGCAGGTTGGGCACGTAGCCGGTGGCGAGGAGGACCGCGTCCACCCGTTCCGCCGCGCCGTCGGCCCAGAGGACGTTGTCGCCGTCCAGTGCGGTGAACATGGGGCGGCGCTCCATCGCCCCGTCCTGCAAGGCGCGCTGATAGAGGCCGCTGTCGTTGACGAGCCTTCCGGGGACGAGGTGGATCAGCCATTCGGGCGGCAGGCGGTCGAAGCCGCTGGTGACCGCCCAGTGATGGACGTCCTGCCCGCGCCGCCGCTGCGGCAGGAACTGGACCGGGGCGTGCGAGGCCAGCGTCACCGACGCGACCTCGGCCAGTTCGTGCCCGATCTGCACCGCCGAGTTGCCGCCGCCGACGACCACGACGCGCTTGCCCGCATACGGCTTGGGGTTGCGGTAGCCGGCCACGTGCAGCAGCTCGCCGGTGAAGCCGGCGGCGCCCGGCAGGTCGGGCACCAGTGGCCGGGCGCCGCCGGCGGCCACCACGCCCGAGGCCGCGATCTGTTCGCCGTCGGCGGTGTGGACGAGGAAGGCGCGACCGCTGGAGGTGACCGACGTGACACGGACGCCGGTGCGGATCTCGGCGTCCAGCGCCGCGGCGTAGCGTTCGAGATAGGCGACCACTTCGTCGCGGTGCGGGTAGTGGTCGGTGTCGCCCGGGAAGTCCAAGCCGTCCAGTGCGCTGTACCGGGCTGGGGAGAACAGCGTGAGGCTGTCGTAGTACCCGGGCCAGGACCCGACGGGACGGTCACCGGCCTCCAGGACCAGCGGACGGAGCCCCGCGGCCCGGACGGCCCGTGCGGCGGCCAGCCCGGACTGGCCGCCCCCGACGATGACAACAGGATCGGAGTGACTGCTCATGCCGCAAACGTATCAACATTTCATAATGTGTCAATATATTGATACGTGAGTCGGCCACGCAGGACACGCTTGAGCGCGCCGGCCGGTGTGGCGCCAGGGCGGGGGGCGTGATCACAGGCCGGCGGGGGTGGGTAGGGCGAACAGGCCGGACAGGCGGGTCAGCGCTTCGGGGATCGCGCGGTAGTACACCCAGGTCCCGCGCCGCTCGCCTTCGATCAGCCCGGCCTGGCGCAGCACCTTCAGGTGATGGGAGATGGTCGGCGCGGTCAAGTCGAACGGGCCCGTCAGGTCGCACACGCATGCCTCGCCGCCCTCCACCGAGGCGATCAGGTTCAGCAGCCTCAGCCGGACGGGATCGGCCAAAGCCTTGAACACCTTGGCCAGGTCGGCGGCCTCGTCCGCGGGCAGCAAAGGGCCGCTCAGCGGCGCGCAGCAGACCGGCGCGCTCACATCTTCGATCTCCATCAACTTAGACATGCCTCTAATTTGACATCCTTCTATCCAGTGATGCAAGCTGGCCACTGATTAGACAGGCTTCGAAACAAGCGAGGTGTCCGTCATGACCGAGAAGCCCGACCGGCAGGAGCCCGCCGCGTCCACCGCCGAGGGGAGTTGCTGCGGCGTCAGTGCCTGCTGTACCGAAGGCGAGCAGGCGGTGAACCCCGAGGTCACCATCCACCAGGCCAAGACCGACGCCGGCTGCGGCTGCCTGCAGAGCGGGGGTGAGGAGGACGAGGGGCACCCGGTCGTGGTGATCGGCGCCGGGCCCGTCGGCCTCGCCGCCGCCGCGCACCTGGCCGAGCGCGACCTGGACTTCCTCGTCCTGGAGGCCGGTGACGAGGTCGGCCGCGCGATCTCCGAGTGGGGGCACGTCCGGCTGTTCTCGCCCTGGCGGTACGACATCGACGCCGCCGCCCGGCGGTTGCTGGAGCCCACCGGCTGGAGGCAGCCCGATCCCGAGGTGCTCCCGACCGGCGCGGAGCTGGTCCGCGACTACCTGGGCCCGCTCGCGCGGGTGCCCGCGCTGGCCGGGCGGATCCGGACCGGCACCCGCGTGGTCGCCGTGACCCGCAGCGGCGTGGACGTCACCCGCACCGTCGGCCGCGAGGACCGGCCGCTCCTGGTCCGCGCGGTCGGCCCGGACGGCGCCGTCCGCGACATCGTCGCCCGCGCGGTCATCGACGCGTCCGGCACCTGGGGCCGCGGCAATCCGCTGGGCCATTCGGGGCTGCCCGCTCCCGGCGAAGAGGAGGCCGCCCCGTATCTGACGGGCCCGCTGCCGGACGTGCTGGGCCGCGACCGCGCCCGGTTCGCCGGCCGCCACACCCTGGTGATCGGGATGGGGCATTCGGCCGCCAACACCCTGCTCTCCCTGGCCGAACTCGCCGAGAACGAGCCGGGCACCCGGATCACCTGGGCGGTGCGGGCCGCGTCGGTGGACCGGCTGTACGGCGGCGGGGACGCCGACGGCCTTCCCGCCCGCGGTGCGCTCGGCACCCGCCTCAAGACGGCCGTGAACGGCGGCGCGATTGCTCTGGTCCGCGGCTTCACCATCACCGGCTTCACCACCCCTGACGGAGGCCCCGCGGCCGGGCCCGTCCAGGTCGCCGGCCAGACCCCGGACGGGACGAGCGTCCTGCCGGCCGACAACGTCGTCGCCGCCACCGGGTTCCGGCCCGACCTGGACATGCTGCGCGAGGTCCGGGTGGAACTCGACCCGGCGACTGAGGCGCCCGTCAAGCTCGCGCCGATGATCGACCCCAACTTCCACAGCTGCGGGACCGTCCCGCCGCACGGCGAACGCGACCTCGCCCACCCCGAGCCGGGCTTCTACCTGGCCGGCGTGAAGAGCTACGGACGCGCCCCCACCTTCCTCCTGGCCACCGGCTACGAGCAGGTCCGCTCCATCGCCGCCGCGCTCGCCGGAGACCGCGAGGCCGCCGACTCCGTCCAGCTCGACCTCCCCCAGACCGGCGTCTGCTCCACCGACCTGCCTGCCGGAGACCAGGCCGAGCCCGCGAAGGAGACCATTCCGGTCGCGCAGGCCGCAGGCGGCTCGTGCTGCGGTGGGTCGGCACCAGAGCCGGTCAGCATCGGCGCTCCGGTCGGCGTCGGGTTCGCCACCGGACGCGTCCACGGCTACGCCGGCGAGTCCTGACCCGCCCGGACGCCGAACCACACGAGCCAGACCAACCCCGCGCTAGGGCCGGCGGCGGAGGCTCCGCCGCCGGCGTCGGGCTCGCAGCCCGTGTCCGCAGATCGAGACGTCAGGAGACTCGAACATGTCGGAAGGTCCGCTCGCCGCAGGCACGGGCGCGCCGAGATGAGCACGGACGTATTGGACGTCGCGGTCATCGGCGGCGGGCAGGCCGCGCTGGCCGCCGGTTTCTACCTGCGCCGCAGCGGCGTGCGCTTCACCGTCTTCGACGCGCAGGAAGAGCCGGGCGGAGCCTGGCGGCACGGTTGGGCGTCACTCCGGTTGTTCTCGCCCGCCCGTCACAGTTCACTGCCGGGCTGGCCGATGCCCGCCTGGAACCAGGGCTACCCGCCGGCCGCCCACGTCGTCGACTACCTGACGGCCTACGAGAAGCGCTACGAGCTGCCGGTGCTTCGTCCGGTGCGCATCAAGGCGGTGCACCGCGACGGCGACCTGCTGCGGCTGGACGCCGCGACCGGGTCCTGGTGGGCCCGGCACGTCATCAGCGCGACGGGCACCTGGTGGCGGCCCTACCTGCCCTACTTCCCGGGACGGGACGAGTTCCAAGGCCGGCAGTTGCACACCGTCCAATACCGCGCACCGCAGGAGTTTCAAGGGCAGCGCGTGGTCGTGGTGGGCGGAGGCAACTCCGCCGCACAGATCGTGGCGGACCTGGCACCGCACGCGACCACGACATGGACGACCAAGCGCCCGCCCCGTTTCCTGCCCGATGACCTCGACGGACGAGCCCTGTTCGAGTTGGCCGACCGGCGCTACCGCGAACTGCGGGACGGAAGGCCGGACTCGGGCGGGCTCGGCGGACTGGGCGACATCGTCGCCGTCCCACCGGTACGGCAGGCCCGCGACCGCGGCGACCTGGACGCCCGGCCGATGTTCGACCGGCTCACCCCCACCGGCGTGGCCTGGGCCGACGGACGCACCGATGACTGCGACGCCGTCATCTGGTGCACCGGCTTCCGCCCCGCCCTGAGCCATCTCGCACCGCTGGGGCTACGCGACGGCTCAGGGCTCATTCCGACCGGCGGCGGCCCCCGCGCGCTGGCCGAACCCCGCCTTCACCTGCTGGGGTACGGCGACTGGACCGGCCCGGCCTCGGCGACCCTGATCGGTGCGGCCCGGACGGCGCGCGACGTCGCCCGGGCCATCACCGCGCAATTGGAAACCCGCTAGACCCGGCGGGTCTCAGGCTTTCCGCGACGGGGCGCACTTCAACTTCGTGCCCTCCCAGCGGCATGTCTGCTGGTAGCCGGAGCGGAACGGACCGCCGGCCCACGGGTAGCGGTCATCAGGAAGCTCGGCCGGCATGACGCCCGTGAAGTTCGCGGCGTCGTCGATGCTCCCGCTCCCGGTGTACCTGGTCTGCATCGGATAGGGATACACGGGCCGGGTCCGGACGGTCTGGTCTCCGCTCTTCTTGGCGGCGACGACCTTCTGCGGCGCGGCGCCCTTCTCGACCCAGTCGTACAGGGGTGTGAACAGGTCGAAGGTGTCGGGTCCGTATCCCTGCACGCAGTGGAAGACGCCGGGGAACATGAAGGTTCGTGCGAAGCGCTGGGTGGCCTGGGGTCCGCCCATGCGCCGGGTGAGGGCGTGGTGGTAGGCGAGGGTGCTCCCGGGCGGGATGGCGGGGTCGGACCAGCCGTGCCACATGATGAGCTTGCCGCCGTGGTCGCGGAAGCGGGTGAGGTCGGGGTCGGTGGAGTCGTAGATCCCGCTCATCGTGCGCAGCTTCTTGAAGGTGCGCATGTCGAAGCGGTGGTCGTCCAGGGTGTAGGACGCGGGCGGGTTGTTCCAGGACGAGAAGTATTTGAGGTAGTTGTAGCCGAGGGACTCCAGGCCGCCGGTGTGGCCTGCGGGTGCGATCACGTAGCCGAGCCAGCCCGCTTCGCTTCCCTTGGCGAGCCCGGCCGGGAACAGGCGCCGCCCCTTCGCGTCGACGGGCCCTTGGTAGAACTTCCTGACCACGTCGGCCTGGGCCCTGGTCAGACAGGTCGGCTGTGGCGACGCGGTGGGGCAGAGAAGCGCGCCGGGGTCGAAGGAACAGTCGCGGGGCTCGTTGATGAGCCCGTCGGTGAGGCCGTCGGTGGCGTCGCATGCCGCCATGACCTTGCTCTGCAGGAGCGGCAGCTTGTCGGGGCCGAGGATCTGCCGGCCCTCGTCGTCGGTGTTGACGGTGGCGATCCAGGGGAAGAACTCGCCGGCCAGCGCGACGAGGTTGTTGCCGGGTGCGCCGGCGATGATGCCGTCGAAGTCGTCCGGGTAGCGCTGGGCCTCCATCAGCGCCTGCCGCCCGCCGTTGGAGCATCCGGCGAAGTAGGAGTACCGCGGCGGCTGCCCGTAGTAAGCCTCGGTGACCGCCTTCGCGGCGAGGGCGGTGACGTGTTCGGACCGGTAGGCCATGTCGATTCTGAGCTGGGGTCCGGAATGGGCCCACACGCCGTCGCGTGAGTCGACGCCGATGTGGCCGCCGTTGCTTGCGCCGATGACGACCCGTCCGTTGTCGGGTGGTGCGCATCCGCCGGGGAGGAAGTGGTTGGGGTCGTCGGGGTCGGCGAACCCGCAGAACCCGCCGCAGCCGAGCTGCACGTAGCGCCCGGTCCAGCCGTCTTGGGGGAGCCGCAGCTCGAACTGGACCTGTGGCGAGACATAGCCCTTGACCTGGCAGTGGGCGGGCTTGCCGGCGGTGGCCGCCACGGGGGTCGCCGAAATGATCTTCGCGGGGGCGTCCGGCAGGCCGGTGAGGTCCAGGCCGGTGAGCCGCCGGCAGTCGGCCGCCTCCGCGGTAGCGGTGCCGGCTTCGGCGGGTGTGCCGCCGGTGACGGCCTGGGCCGCGCCGGCCGTCAGCAGCAGTGTCATGGCGCTGCCCGCGGCCAGGAAGGCTCGTCTGGATTTGGGCAGGCTTACGCGTCTCATCGAAGGGGGTCCTTCCGCCGGGGGTGTGCAGCAGGCGACCGCTCTGCCGCGGTCGGAAACGGGTGAGGGCGGCGCCGGGGCCGGGCCGGGGTCGTCAGTTGACCTGGCGGCTGCGACCCTCCCAGTACGGTGCGCGGAGCGACTTCTTGTCGATCTTGCCCGCGGGGTTGGTGGGGAGGGCGTCGGTGAAGTCGACGCTCTTGGGGGCCCAGACGCTGCCCTTGTGCTCCTTGACCAGGGCGATCAGCTCGTCCGCCGAAACCGGGACGTCCGGCCGGGCCACCACGAGGGCCTTGACCGCCTCGCCCCATCGGGGGTCCGGGACGCCGATGACGGCGCATTGGGCGACGGCCGGGTGGGTGATCAGGACGTCCTCGATCTGCCGGGGGAAGACGTTGAATCCGCCGGTGACGATCATGTCCTTCTTGCGGTCGACGATGAAGACGTAGCCCGCGTCGTCGATGTAGCCGATGTCGCCGGACCGCACCCAGCCGTCCTGCATGACCTCGGCGTCGCGGTCGCCGTCGACGTATCCGACCATCTGCCCGGGTTGGGACGCGCAGATCTCACCGGTCTCGCCCAGAGGCAGAAGCCGGCCTTCGGGATCGCGGACGGTGAGGTCGACGTGGTACATCGCGCGTCCCGCCGAGGCGAGCCTGGCGATCCCTTCGGGGGAGTCGAGGCGGTGGTCCTCCTTGCGCAGGCAGGTCATGTAGCCGGGTTCGGTACCGGCGTAGGTCTGGGCGAAGACGGGACCGAACGTCTCCAGGGCGCGCCGGAGCCCGTCGGGGGCCATCGGCGAGCCCGCGTAGACGATCGTGCGCAGCGTGGACAGGTCGACCTTGTCGCGGCGGGGGTGGTCCACCAGCATGTACACGATCGTGGGGACGACGGCGGTGGCAGTCACGCCTTCCCGTTCGATGGTGTCCAGCAGCAGGTCGAGGTCGAAGCCGGGCAGCAGGACGTTCGTTCCACCGCGCATGAAGACGGGCATCACGAAGGTCTGCGTGAAGTGGGTGAGCGGCGCGGCATGGGCGAAGATCTCGCCTGGACGGATGTCGCCGATCTCCAGACCCGCGGTGATGGCGTAGTGCGACCAGGTGGCGTGGGTCTGCAGAACTCCCTTGGGGACGCCCGTGGTGCCGGAGGTGAAGCCGACGAAGGCCAGGTCGTCGACGCTGATCCGCACGTCCGGGTCGGTCGAGGGCCGAGAGTCGAATGCGGTGCCGTAGTCGAGGACGCCCGCCGGGGAGTCGCCGCCTCCGAGGCGGATGACGTGCTGGAGCTTGGGCAGCCGGTCGCGGATCTGCGCGATCTGGCCGTCGAAGGCCTCGTGGTAGATCAGGGTCGAAGCCTGGACTTCGTCGAGGTAGAAGCGGAAGTCCTCGGCCGAGGCTCGCGTGGGCATCTGGGTGATCGCCGCGCCCGCCTTCCAGATCCCGCACATGGTCGGGACGAACTCCAGGCAGTTCGGCATCAGCAGCCCGACACGGTGGTCGTTGCCGACGCCGAGGCCGGTGAGCCCGTTGGCGACCCGGTTGGCCCACTCGCGCATCTGCGCGTAGGAGAGGCGGCGTTCGGCGTCCACCAGGGCTGTGCGGTCGGCGTAGTAGGTGCACGTCCGGTCGAAGATCTTGGGCAGTGTTCCCCACATGGCGTCTACCTTCCTGATCCGGTGGCGGCTGTGGATCGCCGTGGTGACGTGGATTGCTGACGTTCGGGGCAGCGGCGCAGGGCGGCGGCCGTCTCCTGCCGCGCCCGGTCGTATTCGCGGCGGGTCCGGTGGACGAGTTCGGCGACGTCGAGGATCTCGGTGATTCCCGAGACGCTGTGGCCGGCGCTCCACACGTTGCGCCGGCTGAGAAGACGCTGTTGCGCGAAACCGTCCGCGGCCGGGATCGAGGCGTCGGCCGTCACCTCCTTCAGCCATCCGTCCAGGAAGTTGGCCGGTAGCCCGCTCAGCGCGGTCGTGAGGGTGACGTCGTCCAGGGTGGATTCCACCAGTGCCTGCTTGAAGGCGTCGTCGGCGAGGCTCTCGGTGGTCGCGATGAACTTGGTGCCCATGTAGGCCAGGTCGGCGCCGAGAGTCTGCGCGGCCCAGAGTGCGACACCGTCCGACACGCCCCCGGCCAGGACGATGGGTCCGTCGAAGAGGGCGCGGGCGGCACGGACGAACGACAGTGGGTTCGCCCAGCCCGTCTGACCGCCGGCGCCTGCGGTCAGCAGCACCAGGCCGTCGACGCCCGCGTCGATGGCGCGCTGGACATGCTGCATGCTCGCGACGTCGGCGAAGACCTCGCAGCCCGCGTCGTGCAACGGCCCCAGAACCGGGACCGGCGATCCGACGCTGGTGATGACCAGCGGCACCTCGTGGCGGATCAGGCACGCGACGTCCCGCTCAAGTCGCTTGTTCGAGCGGTGCACGACCAGGTTCGCCGCGAACGGCGCGGCTCCGTCTCCCATGCCGGCGAGTCCGGCGGTGACTTGCCCCAGCCAGGTGTCGAGTTCGGAGTCGGTCCGCGCGTTGTGGGTGGGGAACGATCCGACGACTCCGTCGCGGCAGGCGGCGATCACCAGGTCCGGCCCGGACACGTCGGTCATCGGCGCCGCCACGAGCGGGAGTGCCAGCCGGTCGAGCCGGGAAGGCAGGCCCATCACCCCTCCAGAGTGAAGATGCACTTCTACTGACAGGGATCACATCATTGATCTGTAGTGGGTTCTTGGTGTCGTAAGTAAATATCGACTAGCCTCATCTTGGCAAGAGTCTGAGAGTGGCGACCAGTGTGGAGGTTCTGCGTGGACCGTCTCGTTCAAATCGCCGGCGTCGGGATGACACCGTTCGCCAAGCCCGGCGCCAGTGCCGCCTACAACGTGCTGGCCGAGCAGGCCGCCCGTGCCGCGCTGGCGGACGCCGGCATCGACTACGGCCAGGTGCAGCAGGCGTACGCCGGTTACGTCTACGGCGACTCGACCTGCGGCCAGGCGGCCCTGTACGGCCTGGGGCGGACCGGCATCCCGATCGTCAACGTCAACAACAACTGCTCCACCGGTTCCTCGGCGCTGTGGCTGGCCCGCCAGGCGGTCCAGAGCGGCATGGTCGAATGCGCGCTGGCCGTCGGCTTCGAGCAGATGCGCCCGGGGGCCCTCGCCAGCGTCTGGGACGACCGTCCCAACCCGCTTGAACGCCTCGATGCGACGATGTCCCAGGTCCAGGGGATCGACGCCCACGCGCCGGTCGCCGCACAGTACTTCGGCGGAGCCGGACGGGCCTACGCCGAAGCCCACGGCACCGCGCCCGAGACGTTCGCCAAGATCTCGGTCAAGGCGCGGCGGCACGCCGCCCACAATCCCCGCGCGGTGTTCCGGACGGCGCTGACCGAAGAGGAGGTGCTGGCGTCCCCGCCGATCTACGGACCGCTGACCCGCCTGCAGTGCTGCCCGCCCACGTGCGGCGCGGCCGCCGCCGTGGTCTGCAGCCCGGAGTTCGCGCGGCGGCACGGCCTCGACGCGTCCGTCGCCATCCGGGCCCAGGCGCTCACCACCGACACCGCGTCCACCTTCGACGCCAAGGACATGCTGCGGGTCGTCGGCTACGACATGAGCAAAGCCGCCGCGGGGCGCGTCTACGCCGACGCCGGAGTGGGCCCGGAAGACCTCGACGTGGTGGAGTTGCACGACTGCTTCACCGCCAACGAGCTCATCACCTACGAGGCGCTCGGCCTGACCCCCGAAGGGACCGCGGAGCGGTTCGTGGTCGACGGCGACAACACCTACGGCGGGAAGGTCGTCACCAACCCCTCGGGCGGCCTGCTGTCCAAGGGCCATCCGCTCGGTGCCACCGGTCTCGCCCAGTGCGCCGAACTGGTGTGGCAACTCCGCGGACAGGCCGACGCCCGGCAGGTCGAGGACGCGCGGCTGGCCCTCCAGCACAACATCGGGCTCGGCGGCGCCTGCGTGGTCACCCTCTACGAGAGGACGTCCTGAGATGGCCCGCACGGACTCGGCCGGCCTGTCCACCCCGCCCTCGACCGTCGAGGTGGAACGCGGACGCCTGCGGCTGTTCGCCAAGGCCATCGGCGAAACCGACCCCGTCTACACCGACCTCGGCGCCGCCGGGCGCGCCGGTCACCGTGACCTCCCCGTCCCCCCGACGTTCCTGTTCTGCCTGGAGATGGAACGGCCCGACCCGTTCGTCTTCCTCGCCGAGGCGGGCGTCGACCTGAACCGCGTCCTGCACGGTGAGCAGAGCTTCACCTACCACGCCCTCTGCCACGCCGGCGACACCCTGACCTTCGAATCCCGCATCACCGACGACTACGAGCGCAAAGGCGGCGCTCTGCGCTTCCTCGTCCGCCAAACCCGCGTCACCCGGGAGGACGAGCCGATCGCCGACCTCGGCAGCGTCATCGTCGTCCAGCAGCCGGAGGCCGGAACATGACCATCACCGACCTTCGCGAGGGTGACGAACTGCCGCCCCTCCCATTGCCGAAGATCAGCCGGACGACCCTGGCCCTGTACGCCGGCGCATCGGGAGACCACAACCCCGTCCACATCGACATCGACGCCGCCCGCGAAGCCGGACTCGACGACGTCTTCGCCCAGGGCATGCTCTCCATGGCCTACCTGGGCAGGCTCCTGACCGGCTGGGTACCCCAGGACCGCATCCGCACCTACAGCGTGCGTTTCACCGCCATCACCCCGCTCCACGCCGAGCCGGTCTGCACCGGCCGCGTCGCCTCGATCGAAGAGGCCGACGGGGAACGCCGGGCCCGCCTCGACCTCCAGGTGACCTTGGACGACGGCACGATCACCCTGCGCGGCCAAGCCCTCGTCGCCCTGACATGACAGCACCGGAAAGGACCCCCGTGGGAACTCTCGACGGCAAGACCGCCCTGGTCTCCGGCTCCGGCCGCGGCATCGGCCGCGCCATTGCCCTCAAACTCGCCGGCCACGGCGCCCGCCTCGTCGTCAACGACCTCGACCCCGGACCGGCGGAGGAGACCCTGGCCGAGATCAAGGCGGCCGGAGGCGAGGCCGTCGCCTGCGTCGGCAGCGTCACCGACGACGACTTCGCCGACCGATTCGTGGCGACGGCCGTCGACAACTACGGCGGTGTCGATATTGTGATCAATAATGCCGGCTACACCTGGGACGACGTCATCCAGAAGATGACCGACGAACAATGGGACGCGATCCTGGACGTCCATCTCAAAGCGCCTTTCCGCATTCTGCGCGCGGTCCAGCCGGTCATCAGCGCCCGCGCCAAGGCCGAACGCGCCGCCGGCGTGGCGACCCACCGCAAGATCGTCAACATCTCCTCGATCGCCGGCCTCGACGGCAACGCCGGCCAGGTCAACTACGGCGCCGCCAAGGCGGGGATCGTCGGCCTCACCAAGACCCTCGCCAAGGAATGGGGCCGCTACGCCGTCAACGTCAACGCCGTCGCCTACGGCCTCATCCGCACCCGCCTCACCGAGGCGGCGGCCGGAACCGACTCCACCATCGACGTGCAGGGCCGGCAGATCAAGGTCGGCGTCAACCCCGGCCTGCTCACCGCGATGGAACAGATGATCCCGCTCGGCCGGGCGGGCACGCCCGAGGAGGCCGCCGGAGCCGTCTACCTGCTGTGCCTGCCCGAGTCGGACTACATCAGCGGCCAGGTCGTCGTCTGCGGCGGTGGCTACTCCTGATGCCGACGGGGGACAAGACTGCGACGACGCGGCCGGGCGCGCGTCCGGCGGGTACCAGGCGCCCCCGGGACCGCAAAGCGCAGATCGTGTCCGCCGCCGCCGATCTCTTCCATCGTCACGGGTACCACACCGTGACGATGGAAGAGATCGCCCGCGCGGTCGGCATCACCGCCGGGGCCCTCTACCGCCACTTCCGCAACAAGCAGGAACTCCTCGCCCGCACCGTCAACGACGGCCTGTCGGCGTTCGAGTCCGCCGTCGAGGGAACCGCGCCCGGCGACATCGACGCGCTCCTGGACGTCCTTGCCACGGTCACGCTGGACCGCCGCGACCTGGGCGTCCTGTGGCAACGCGAATCCCGCAACCTGCCCGACGCCGGCCGGGACCTGCTCCGCGACCGTTTCCACAGCATCGCCGGACGCACCGCCACGGTCGTCCAGGCGGCCAGGCCCGGCCTCTCGGCGGCCGACGCGGACCTGCTGGCCTGGGCACTGTTCTCTGTCTTCGCCAGCCCGTCCCACCACGCGGTGCAGCTTCCCCGCGCCCGCTTCCACGCCCTCCTGCGGCAACTCGGGAGCGCGGTCGTCCACGCAGATCTCCCCGCCGCCCAGGAAGGGGTGGACGCGCCCCCGGCGGCGTCCACCCCGGGGATTCCCCGCGCCTCGCGCAGGGAATCGGTCCTGGACGCCGCCGCGCGCCTGTTCGGCGAGCACGGCTACCAGGCCGTCAGCATGGAGGACATCGGCGCCGCCGCCGGCATCAGCGGTGCCGGAATCTACAAACACGTGACCGCCAAGTCCGAACTTCTGGTCGCAGCCCTGACCCGCGCCGCCGACGCCCTGCACATGGACATCTCCCGGATCTTCGCCACGGCGTCCACCCCCGAACAGGCCCTCACCCTGCTCCTGCGGTCCTACATCGACCTGACCGTCACCTCCAGCCACCTCACCGGCGCCCTGATCACCGAGGTCGTGCATCTGCCCGACGAACAGCGGCACGCCCTCCGCCGCCTGCAGCACGATTACGTCGGCGAATGGGTCCAGCTCCTCACCGGCCGTGAACCCGGCCTCACCGAAACCGAAGCACGCGTGATCACCCAGGCCGTCCTCGCCACCGTCAACGACCTGACCCGCATCGGCCACCTTCGCCGACGCCCCCGCCTGGACGACGACCTCGCAGCCCTGGGCGAGGCCGTCCTCGCGGCACGCCTGCCCCCGGACACTCCCTGACCCGCCACCTCCGGCGATTCTTGTCCGCCCCGGTCACCTCCGAGCCGGCGCCGGACGGCCGCGGCTGTTCCTGAGCGGCCGCGGGCTGACCGCCGGTTCCCGCGCGGGCGATAGCCGTGCCGGAACCGGCGGTCGCCGGTGGTGACGCGAGGTCCCGTCGGCCGGCTCAGACGCCGAGGGGGCTGTAGGTGAGGACGACGACGCCGCTCGGGAAGGTGAGCGAGTCGACCAGGTCGACGGCTCCGACGCTGTCCGGGCGGAACAGCGGCTCACCGGAGCCCTTGATGACCGGGTAGATCCAGACCTTGTACTCGTCCAGGAGCCCGGCGGCGGCCAGGCCGTCGGTCAGGCGGCCGTTGCCCCAGACGAGGATGTCGCCGCCGTCCTGCCGCTTCAGATCGGTCACCGCCCCGGTGAGATCGTTCCCGTCGATGACCGTGGTGGGGTTCCAGGCGGAGGTGTCGACCGGCTCGGTGGCGACGACGTACTTGGTGATGGAGTTGACGTGGTCCGCGTACGGATTGCCGCCCATGTTCGGCCAGGCCTGCGCCATGCCCTCGTAGGTGACGCGGCCGAGCAGCAGCGCGTCGGCGTTCTTGGCCATGGTGAAGGCGTAGTTCTGGGCCTTCTCCTCGGAGTACTGCAGCGACCATTCGTGGGGATTGTCGATGAAGCCGTCGAGAGTGGCGTACGTCGACGCGATCAGCTTGCGCATGATTTCCTCCGGTTCTCATCCGTGTCGCCCGTGTGGGCGTGATTAGACTCGCAATCCGAAGAATCCGCCGGTAGTGCCTGGGTTCAGCAGCTCGATGTGAAGGAATCACATGATCCGTGTGATGGTCGCCGAGGACGTCCGCATCCTGCGGGAGACGCTGACCACCGTCCTCGGGCTCGAGGACGACATCGAGGTGGTGGCCACGGTCGAGCGCGGCGACGAGATCATCGACATGGCCGAGCGGACCCGTCCCGACGTGGCGGTGCTCGACATCGACCTGCCCGGCATGGACGGCCTGGACGCCGCCGCCGAGCTCCGCACGAAGCTCCCGGCCTGCCGGACGGTCGTCCTGACCGGCCTGGGCAAACCCGGATATCTGCGCCGGGGGCTGGCCGCGGGGATCTCGGCGTTCCTTCTCAAGCACGCACCGGCCGACGACCTCATCGACGCGATCCGCAAGGCCGTCGCGGGTGACCGGGTGGTCGACCCCCAGCTGGCCCTCGCCGAGCTCGAACGCGCGGACAACCCGCTCACCGCGCGTGAGGCCGATGTGCTCCGGTTGTCGGCGACCGGCGCGGAGGCCGACGACATCGCCCGGTCCCTCTCACTGAGCCGCGGTACCGTCCGCAACTACCTGTCGTCGTCCGTCATGAAGTTGAACGCCAGGAACCGCATCGACGCGATCCGCATCGCGACCGACCAGGGCTGGCTGTAGCGGCACCGCCACCTCCAGCCGGAAGCCGTCCAAGTCCTTGCCGGCGGTCAGCGTTCCGCCCAGCTCCCGCACCCTTCGTGCCAGGTTCGTCAGCCCGGTGCCCGAGGCGGCGGTGGCACGACCCGGAACACCGTCGTTGACCAGGCGCAACCGGACGCTCTGCGCGACCACCTCGACGACCAGCTCACAGCGGTCGGCCTCACTGTGCCGCAGCACGTTGGTGACCCCTTCGCGCAGGACGGTGGCGAGAAGCATGTCGGTCTCCGCGGGCAGCGCCACCGGCTGGACCGACCCGGACATCTCGATGCCGGCGGCCGAGAGCGCCGCGCGGGCGGACTCGGCCTCCGCCGCCAGCGAGATCTCGCCGCGCCCGGCCACGACGGCCTCCATGTCCGCCAGGGCTCCGCGGGCCGCCGCCAGCCCTTCGGACAGCTCGACGCGGGCCCGTCCGGGATCCCTTTCCCGCAGCCGCAGCGCCAGCTCGCTCTTGAGCACGAGCACCGACAGTCCCAGGCCGAGCAGATCGTGCAGATCGGTCGCGAACCGGAGCCGCTCACGGGCCACCGCCGCCCGGGCCAGCTCCGCCCGCGCCTCCCTGACCCGCAGGGCCAGCTCGCCCATGCGGACCAGCCCGTACACGATCAGCGCCCGCTCGCCGGACCACACGATCTCGTAGGCCATCCCCAGCGGGGTCGGGTCGCCGAGCTGCGCGTCCCAGATCACGAGCAGCGGATCCACGCAGATCAACGGGACGGCCACGACCCACCGCACCCACCCGCGCATCACCACCAGCACGAGCCCCGGCAGGAAGAGGACCACGTGCCACATCGCCAGATCGAAGACGAGCAGCGGGCCCAGGGCGGGAACGACGATGATCAGCGTCCACAGCGGACGGCTCGATGGGGCGCAGGCACGAAGGAACAGCAGGACGAACGCGACGAGCGCCGCGAAGAACACCACCGTCTCCAGCGCGCTCATGTCGACGCGCAGAAACCGCCGCACCTCCACGGGCACGATCATGAGGCAGATCGTCGCGGTCCCGAGAACCGCCACCGCCCTGGACGTCAGATCATCCGCCATCGGCGCGCCCGCGAGGTGCTCGCGCCCGTACCCGTGCGCCACCGACCGGGTCTCGTTCAGCGCCGCCCGCGCCACGTCCAGCCGCCGCTCGACCGCCCGCGGGTCGTCGGCCTCCCCGTCCCGGATGACCCGCCGGAGGCTCGCGCCCACCCGTTCGTTCAGCTGCTGCGCGAACACCAGCCGCTCGCGCGCCACCTCGGCCATCGCGAGCTCGTCCCTGGTCCGCCGCATGTCGCTGACCAGGTCGGCCAGCCGGGCGACCCCGTACAGCGCGATCCCGACGAACGCCGCGTGCCCCACCGCCAGGTAGGCCGCCTCCGCGATCGTCGGCCGGACCGGCAGCGCGGCGGCGAACTGCGCCGCGACCACCGCCGCGAAACCGCCCCACGCCACCCACCGCCGACGGATGAGCAGCAGAAACGCCGCCGCCAGAAACCCCGAGTTCCCGTACCAGGTGTCCGCGTACCAGACCATGCCCACGGCCGTGAGGACCGCCTGCACACCCAGCGTCCACGGCCAGCCCCGCACCCGCGCGTCCTCCGACCAGCGGATGCAGTTCCGCAGGTGCAGGACCAGCAGCGCGGTCAGCAGAACGAACGCCGCCGGCTTGCCTCCCGGCTCCGCGTTGATGATCCCGACATAACCACCGAACGCGAACCCGCAGCTCACCCCCACCGCGACGACGCGGGCCCAGCGAACGGCCGCCACCGGAGACGCAATGTCCATACGGGCCTCCCAAGGGGACCCGCGCATCGTACAGATGATCGGAAACATCGAGAGAGCCCTGGCCGAAGACAGCCACGGGCCACGGGGCCGCGCCAGGACGCCTCAGAACCCTCTCCAGCTTCCGGCCCTATGACTCATGCCACATGCGGTTCCTGTCAGCAATCGGGGCGCTGTTCCGCTCAATCACCAGGAGCAAGCGAACCGACAGGAGCAGCACATGAAGCATCGCATCGTCGTTCTCGGCGCCGGCTATGCCGGGGCGTACGTGGCCGGGAACCTGGCCCGCCGGCTGTCCCGGGCTGACACCGAGATCACCGTGGTCAACGCCGTGCCGGAATTCGTGGAGCGGCTGCGGCTGCACCGGGTCGCGGCCGGCCATCGGATCGAGCCCGGGAAACTCGCCGACGCCTTCACCGGCACGGGGATACGGCTGCGGCTGGCCCGTGTCACCGCCATCGACCCCGATCGGCAGGTCGTGGCCGTGGCCGACGCCGCCGGCGGCGGCGAGGTCGGCTACGACACGCTCCTTTACGCGCTCGGCAGCCACGTCGCCGACCACGGCGTCCCCGGGGTGGACGAGCACGCCTTCAACGTCGCCGCCCGGCCCGCGGCGCTGCGCCTGCGCGAGCGGCTGGACGGCCTGGAACGGCAGGGCGAAGGCGGGAGGGTGCTGGTCGTCGGCGACGGGCTGACCGGCATCGAGACCGCCACCGAGTTCGCCGAATCCCGGCCCGGCCTGTCGGTGACGCTGATCGCCCGCGGCGAGCTGGGCGCCCGGCTCTCCGCCGGGGCCCGCGGCCACCTGCGCCGGGCCTGCGACCGGCTGGGCATCACCGTCCTGGAGCACACCAGCGTCCAAGCCGTCGAAGCGACGCGGGTGCTGTGCGCCGACGGCACCGCGCTTGCCTCCGACGCGACCGTGTGGACGGCCGGGTTCGAGGTCAACCCCATCGCCGCCGCCGCCGGTCTGGAGGTCACCGAGAACGGTCAGATCGTCGTCGATCGCACCATGCGGTCGCTGTCGCACCCCAACGTCTACGCCGCCGGCGACAGCGTCCACGCCATCGGCGACAACGGCCGGCCGCTGCCGATGTCCTGCGCCTCGGCCGGCTACACCGGCCGGCAGGCCACCGACGCGATCGTCGCACGCCTGACCGGCCGCGACATTCCGCAGACCAAGCTGGTCTACCCGGGCAACCACATCAGCCTCGGGCGGCGGGACGGGATCCTGCAACTGGTCGACGACCAGGCGCAGGCAAAACCCAAGTACGTCGGCGGCTGGAGGGCCGCGCAGATCAAGAACGGCATCATCAAGATCTCGCTCTGGGCCGTCTCGCACCCGACCTTCGGCCTGCCCAAGCGCAAGCGCCGCCTGGCCGCCGCACCCGCCGCGTCCAGCCGGGAACACCGGCGCGCAGCCGCCTAAGGTGGTCCCCGTGGACGGCACCGACCGGTTCGACACCGACCGGTTCGAGGCCAGCCGGAACCGGCTGGCCTCGCTGGCGTACCGGCTGCTGGGCTCGGCCGCCGACGCCGAAGACGCCCTGCAGGACGCGTTCCTGCACTGGCAGGCCGCCGACCGGCGGCACATCAGGGTGCCCGAAGCATGGCTGACCAAGGTCGTCACCAACCTGTGCCTCGACCGGCTCCGCTCGGCACAGGCCCGCCGCGAACGCGCCGCCGGCGCCTGGCTGCCCGAACCGCTCCTTGACGGCGACCCGATGCTCGGCCCGGCCGAAACTTTCCAGCAACGCGAATCGGTCTCCCTGGCCGTGCTGACCCTCATGGAACGCCTGTCACCCCCAGAGCGGGCCGTCTACCTCCTCCGCGAAGCGTTCTCCTACAGCCACGCCGAAATCGCCGAAATCCTCGACATCACCCAGCCCGCAAGCCAGCAGCACCTGCACCGGGCCCGGCGCCGCATCACCGCCACGCGCCGCCGCAGCGGCGACGTCGACCCGGCATCCGCCCGCGAAATCGTCGAGGAATTCCTCGCCGCCGCGACCTCCGGCCGCACCGAACGGCTGGTGGCGCTGCTCACCGACGACGCGACCGCGATCTCCGACGGCGCCGGCCTGACCGAAACGCTGCTGCACTACGACACCGCACAGGGCGTCGCCGCCGTCACACGGGCCGGCTTCAAACCCACGCCCGCCAAACGGCGACTCGCCGGCGGCACACCCGCCATCCACTACGCGCTCGTCAACAACGCCCCCGCCGTCCTCTTCGTCCTCGGCGACCACGTCGTCGGCGCCGTCGCGTTCGACATCGCCAACGGCAAAATCGGAACCGTCCGCTCCATCGCCGCCCCCTCCCGCCTGACCCGCCTCACCCAAACCTGGCGGCAACACAAACCCGACACCCCCCTCATCACCCAATGGTGACCCGCCCACCCGCCACCCCTTCAGGGCCGTGCCCCGCGCTGCTGTGGCGGACGACCGCGCACAGGTCGCGGTCCTGATCGGCGCCGTCCCCACGAGATCGTGTTCACCGCATCCGGTTCCGAGGCGAGGGCCGTCCCCGTCGAGGCTTCGTCGGCCATCAGGTCGCATCGGTGCTGGCCGTCGGCGCAGGTGGGGCGGATGCAGGTGTTCTCGGCGGTAATCTTCCGGAAGCTCCGCCAAGCCCGGCGCTCCAGTACAGCCCCCAACGCTAAAAGAGGATCCGATCTGGCATGGGTGCCTCCCACTCGCACGAGTCCGGCGGCGGGTCCGCCTCGCAGCGCACCGTCCGGGTGATGCTCGTCGTGATCGCGTTGCTCGCGGTCGTCACGGTCGTCGCGTTGGCGTGGATGTGGCCGAGTGGATCCGGTGCGCCGCAGGCGGCGTCTGCGCAGCAGGCCAGGGAGACCGGGACGGTGCTCCGGATCGACCTCAAGCCATGCCCTGCCCAGGTCACTCCGGGGGCGGCGCCGGGGAACCAGAAGACCGAGGGGGATCGGGCGCCGGCCGACCCCAGGAGATGCGGCGAGGCCGTCGTCGAGTTGACGTCGGGACCGCAGGACGGGCGCGCAGTCCGGACGGAGTTGCCCAGCGGCCCCGGCAACCGGGTCTTCGAGGTGGGGGACGACGTGGTGCTCGTCAGCCTCCCCGGCGCCGAAGAGGGCTCCGCCTACCAGCTGTCCGATCACGACCGGTCCAACGCGCTGTGGATGGTCGCGGCCGCGTTCGTGCTCGCGGTGATCGCCTTCGGACGCTGGCGCGGCCTGACGGCGCTGATCGGGCTGGCCGTCACCTTCGCGCTGCTCCTGCTGTTCCTGATCCCGGCGATCATCGATGGACGCCCGCCGATGCCGGCGGCGATCGTCTGCGCGGCGGCGATCATGCTGGCGGTTCTCTATCTCACCCACGGGATCAGCGTCGCGACGTCGGTCGCGGTGATGGGGACGCTGGGCTGCCTCACGCTGACCGGTGTGCTGGCCGTGGTGGCGATCGACCTGACCCGGCTCACCGGCATCATCGATGACAGCTCGTTGTTCCTGGACATCGACTACGGCATCAACACGCAAGGGCTGCTGCTGGCCAGCATCATCATCGGCTCACTGGGGGTGCTCGACGACGTCACCGTGACGCAGGCCATGACCGTCCAGGAACTCGCCCGGGCCAACCCCTCATACACCTTCATGCAGCTGTACCGCGCCGCCGCCCGTGTCGGGCGCTCCCACATCGCGTCGGTGATCAACACGATCGTCCTGGCCTACGCCGGGGCGTCGCTTCCGCTTCTGCTGCTGTTCAACATCGGCGGCCGGTCCTCCGGTGAGGTGCTCACCAACCCCGCCGTGGCCCAGGAGATCGTCCGCAGCGTCGCGGGCACCCTCGGTCTCATCGCGGCCGTCCCTCTCACCACGGCCCTCGCCGCCCTGGCCGCCGCGCACCGTGAACCCGGCGTCCGGGACGCATCGTCCGGGCCGGGGTCGCGTCCTTTGCCGGACGCCGCCGGCGCGCGGGCCGAGAGGGCCTGACGGCGACGTCCGTGCGGACCTCGATCCCCGCGTCGGCGCCTGCTGGGTCTTGTCGATGATGTCCTCACGCGTCTTCCGCGCGGCGGTCCTGACCGAGGAGGACGAAGTGGAGACCTCACTGACCGCCCTCACCCTGCGAACCCTCACCCGCTGAACTTCCGTTCGATTTCTGACCTCATGGCGTTTCCTGGCCCCATCTGAAACGCCTCACGACGCTGGCCTCGGCCAATCCGAAATGGCGGCCGCGCACCGGCTCGCGAATGATCTCGTGGTGCGATGATCTTGCAGCGGGCCGCCCCCCGGTCGTTCCCTTGACGCTTGCGGGTGTGGGGCGTGTCATGGAAGAGGGCCCCGCGCCCTGGCGATGAGGCGGGAATGTGATCAAGGGGGTTCACATGACAGCCACGGTAGTCGCACGCAAACCAGCCGTAGGAGAGGCCTTCTGGGTCCTTGGCGGTCTGTACGAGGTCAAAGTGTCGAGTGAGGAGTCCGACGGCGAGTTGGTCGTCATGCACATGACCTTGCAGACGGGGATGGGCCCGCCGCCCCACACGCACCCGGGGAACGAAGCGGTGTACGTCCTGGACGGCACGCTCCGCTATCACATCGGCGACGACACGCTGGAGGGGGAGCCGGGCTCCTTCTTCTACGTCCCCGCGGGAACGTGGGAGAACTTCGAGCCGACGAGCACCTGCCGCGTGCTCGTCGAGTACCTGCCCGGCAACGACATCGACAAGTTCTTCGCTGAGGTCGGGGAACCGGCAACGGCAAGGGAGCTGCCTCCCGCGACGTCACCGCCCGACGTCGACAGGATCATCGCGGTCGGCGCGCGCTACGGCATCGAAATGAGGCCACCACAGGGAACATGACGAAACCCGTCCCATCCCCTGGGATTAGGTGACCCGGGGCCCGCCTCTGGCCAACTTGCGGTACAAGCCGGGCGAGGCGGGCCAGGCTCACCCACTCGTACGCGATCTGCGGCACCGCACCGTGGTGGTTCGACGTGATCGAGCGTGAGGCACTCGGTGGTGATTGCCAGCGACGCCAGGTCACTGACCCTGCATGCAGGCCAGGTGCCACTCGGTGCGTCAGGGGCCTGTGCCTCGCCGGGCACGAAGAGCGCGGAGCTTGTGGCGGTTGCCGCACCGCTCCATCGAGCACCAGCGCCGGGCGCCGGGGCGGGAGGAGTCGACGAAGACCAGCGGGCAGGTGTCGCTCGCGCATTCGCGGATGCGTCCGGACAGCGGTCCGGACAGCAGTTCGATCACCTCTCGCGCCAGAGTCGACAGCGCCTGCGGTGTCCGCACCGGGGTCGCCCACCCCGCGGTCGTGCCGTCCGCTGACAGCTCTGGGACGAGCGGCGCGGCGGCCGCGGCCTGGTTGATGGTCGCCACCGCCTGGGTGGGGAGGGCGCGCTGCGCCGCCTGGGCGTGCGCCGCGTCCCAAATCGCCTGGCGCAGGGACTTGGCCGCGGTCAGCTCGCCGGCCGTGACGGGGACCGACACGACCGCCTCCAGCGGCGGCTCGGCCAACCATTCGGCCAGGTCGCCGGGCTCGTGGAGGCGCTCGAACTTCGTGTACTGGCCCTCGCCGCCGGTGTGGGCGAAGTCCAGGCAGACGGCGCCGGCGTCGAACCAGAACGACCCTCCCTTGGGGTCGCGCAGTAGGCGTCCTGTTGCGTTCCCTCGCATGAACCCAGTATAACTGGTGTCGTATGAAACCGCTTATACCGGTGTCGTCGTCCGAGGAGAGCTCACCATGAGCACACGCCACATCAATCCCGAAGGGCTCCACCGCAGTCCGGCCTTCAGCCAGGCCGTCGTGGTCGAACAGCCGGCGAAGACCATCTACATCGGCGGGCAGAACGGCGTCGACGCCGACGGCAAGGTCGTCGGCCCCACGCTGGGGGAGCAGGCCGGCCAGGCGTTCCGCAACATCGCGACCATCCTTGAGAGCGAGGGGGCGACCTTGGCGAACATCGTGCACTGGCGCATCGCCGTCGTGGAAGGAAACTCGGTCGAGGAGGGCGTGGCCGCCTTCCAGCAGGTGTGGAACCCGGCCGACCCGCCGCCGGCGATCACGGTTCACTTCGTCTCCGGTCTCGGCCCCGGGTTCCTCGTCGAGATCGACGCCATCGCCGTCGTCTGACGCCCGCAGCGGCGAGATCGCCCACGGGGATGGCGCGCTGTACTTCGTCCCCGATGTGGACCAGGACGGCGGATTCCGCACTCGCCCAGGGTGGATCGGCCATGATTTGCGCCGGGAGCAATCGGCTGCGGAGGAGTGTCGTTGAGCAGGACAGTGCCGGTGATCTTCGATGGTGCGATGTTGTGGGCTTATGACGTGGCGCTCAGGGTTCTCTTCATCGAGGCGGCGCGAGTCGGTGCTGAGGCGCCGGCGGACCTCCGGCCCTCGTGGTGGCCGGAGTTGGAGCAGGATCTCCGTACGCACGCGTTGGTGGGCGGCGGTTCCGCAGTCCTGCTGGACGACTTCGGCGAGGACCGGCGACAGATGCTCCTGCATTGTGTTGTGGAGGCGGCTCGCCGGATCGAGGCCCGCGGCGGCGTGGACCGAGCCGAAGTCTCGACCTGGCCCGAGCTGGAGGAGAGTGCGACGAGCTTCCTGCGCGGTGCAGAGCACATCAACGCGGCTCCGCTTGTAGAACTGGCAGAGGCTCTGGTCGATCTGGCTGCCGGCGCCCTGCCTCCCGCTCCGGCCGAGCGGCACTGGTACTACGGAACTCCGGCGGGCCGGATCGTGCAAGGCGGATAGGCATGGCTGAGAATGCGCTGGTCACAGCCATTCGTTGATGGCGGCGACCGCGTGGCTTCGCCTGAGCCGGTTGATCCCGGGGCCGGTGAGTGCTCCCCGTCCCGGAGCACTCACCTGCGTGGGCGCAGCGCCTGGCAGCTCAGTTGAGAAAGGAGCGCAGGGCGGCGTTGACCTCATCGGCGTGCGTCCAGAGCAGTCCGTGCGGGGCGCCCTCGATCTCGACGTACTGCGCGTCGGGCAGGGCCTGACGGAAGCGGCGGGCCGTGGCGTCGATGGGGAGGATGTTGTCGGCGGTGCCGTGCAGGATCAGGGCCGGCTTGCCGCTCGCGCGAACCGCCTCGACGTCGGCGCGGAAGTCCTCAATCCACGCGGAGACGACCGCGTGGGCCGCCACCGGAGCGCTGGAGGTCGCGACGTTCCAGCTGCCGGTGACCGCCTCCTGGCTGATCCGGACACCGAGGTTCTCGTCGAGGTTGTAGAAGTCGGAGAAGAACTGCGTGTACCAGGCGTAGCGGTCCCCCTTGGCCGCGGCCTCGATCCCGTCGAAGACCTTCTGCGGCACGCCCTCGGGGTTGTCGTCGCGAGCGACGAGGAAGGGCTCCAGCGAGGCGAGGAACGCCAGCTTGGCGACCCGCTCGTGGCCGTACCGCGAGACGTAGCGGGCGAGCTCTCCTGTGCCCATCGAGAATCCGACGAGGATGACGTCGCGGAGGTCGAGGGTCTCCAGCAGGGTGTTCAGGTCGGCGGCGAACGTGTCGTAGTCGTAGCCGGTGCCGACCTTGGACGACCGGCCGAAGCCGCGGCGGTCGTAGGTGATGACGCGGTATCCGGCGGCGAGCAGCTCGCGCGTCTGGCGCTCCCAGCTGTGACCGTTCAGCGGATAACCGTGAATGAGGACGACGGGCTGACCCGCGCCCTGGTCTTCGTAGTAGAGCTCGACGGGGGTGCTGTTCTCGTTCCCGACGGTGATGAATCCCATGATCTCTTTCCCTTCGGAAGGTGATGGTGAAACGGCTGTTCTCACTGGCGGCCTGATGTGTAAGGCGCTGAACAGGGCGGGTGTACCCAGCCGGGAGCGCGCACACCTGCTTGCGTCGGCCGAGCCCGACGGTGCAGCGCCCAGGATCCGGTCGCGGTGCCGCGCGATCGATACCGCCTGGGCCGCAGCCGCCATTTCACGTCGAGATGATGGGCTTCGCTCGTCTCAGGTTGAGAGCCAACTCCTCACGATTCTGCCGCGCGTGATGGACCCACGCGGGCTGGCCGGGAGCGGTACGCCAGGATTCGCTCAGCGGGCTGTTGTCCACGGTGTCGAACCCGAATTGGTCGTACAGCCGCGTGACGATTTCCACGGCCTCGGGGTAGTCGCTCGAGACCGACAGCGCCAGCCGCCGCGGGTCGCCTGCCGGGCGGGCGGCGCTGAACAGGCGCGGGGCCTGGATGTGGGTGAACGCCTTGGCGACCTTCGACGCCGGGAGCTGCTCCTGGCGAAGTTCGTGCACTGTCTTCTCGCCGGAGTCGATGACCGGGAAGTGGCCGTCGCGCCAGCTCATGTAGTTGTTCGTGTCCAGGACGACCTTGCCCGCGAGTTCCTCGACGGGCATGTCGTTGACGAGTTTGAGGGGGACGGCGATGACCACGAAATCACCCGCGGCCGCGGCCTCCGCGGCATAGGCGGCACGCGCCGACGGGCCGAGTTCGTCGATGAGGTCTTTCAGGGTCTCGGGCCCCCGCGAATTGGCGATGACGACCTTGTACCCGTTCGCTGTCGCCGCGCGCGCGATCTGGCTTCCGACCTCGCCCGCGCCGATGATGCCGATGGTTGTCACAGGTGCCTCCACCCCAAAACCTTGATTGAAATGCTGCTCCTGCGCGATCGCGCCGTGCGTCGCATCTGGCGCCCGAACGGGTTCACCCGAACGCGGCGCCGTCCGCCTCACGTATCGGAGCGGCGGAACCCCGGGCGTCCGGTGTTCGTGCGGGGAGGTCCGCCGAGGCCAGGAGGGTCAGCTTGTCCGCGTCGTCGGATTCGGGGTCCGGGTGGTACACGACGAGTTTGAGGTTCTCGGCCCCGCCCACGCTCAGCCGCTCTCTGTTGAGGGTGAGTTCTCCCAACTGCGGGTGATCGAGCCGGATCGGCGTCCCGCGCTGTCCGCGTACTTCATGCCGGGCCCAGAGCCGGCGGAATAGAGGGCTTGCCAGTGAGAGCTCTCCGACGAGATCGACGAAGCGGGGATCGTCGGTGTCGTTGCCCACGGACTGCCGCAGGTTGGCGATCAAGCACTCCGTGACGTTCTCCCACTCTGGGTACAGTCGCTGCTGGCCCGCGTCCAGGAACATGTCCCTCAGCTGGTTGCCGCCCACGACGAGCCGGGGATCGAGGACTCTGGCGAGCGCGTTCGAGGCCAGGACGTCGAAGTACCGGCCTTCGATGAAGGCGGGCTGGACGAGGGAGTCCAGGAGCTTGAGCGCGCCGGGCGGCACGGTCTCCTTGCGCGGTCGGCGTCTGCGCTGACGGGGCGCCTCGGCGACCAAGGTCAGCAGGTGGGCGAAATGGTCGTCGTCGAGCTGCAGCACGCGCGCGATCGCCTCGAGGACCTGCACGGACGGGTTGCGGTCGCGGCCCCGCTCCAACCGCAGGTAGTAGTCGGCGCTGATGCCGGCGAGCATGGCGACCTCCTCCCGCCGCAGGCCGGGCACACGCCGCACACCGAGGTCGGGGATGCCCGCCTGCTCAGGCGTCACCAGCTCGCGCCGAGCGCGCAGGTACGCACCGAGGGCGTTCGGTTTCTCGCTCATGTGACCAGCCTAAGTCGCCGTGAAGCCGGTAGAGGGGGCCCTGTCGCACCCCAGGCTCGACAGGGCTCTGGGACCGGAGAGCGGCCCCGCCTAGCGTGCCTAACGGCCGCTCGGGCCAGATATTTCGGGAGGCGAACACATGACCGTCACACTGATCACCGGGGCCAACAAGGGCATCGGTTTCGAGACAGCCAAGCAGCTTCAGGAGTTGGGCCACGTCGTCTACATCGGCGCGCGCGACGTCGAGCGGGGGGAGAAGGCGGCGGCGGAGATCGGCGCCCGATTCGTCTGGCTCGACGTGACCGACGATGCGTCGGTGAACAACGCGCTTGCGACGATCGGTGCGGCCGAGGGCCGGCTCGACGTCTTGGTGAACAACGCGGGCATCCTGGCGGCCGGAGACGTCGACGGCCCCTCGGCGCTGCGTGCCTTCGACACCAACGCGGTGGGGATCGTGCGGGTCACGGAGGCGGCGCTCCCGCTGCTGCGCAAGTCCTCGAACCCCACCGTAGTCACCATTTCGAGCAGCGCCGGGTCGTTCTGGGCGGTGACCAACCCCGACCGGCCCGAGTTCCACCTGTTGTTCGCTCTCTACTCCGCGTCCAAGGCGGCGGCCACCATGTTGACGGTCCAGTACGCCAAGTCCCAGCCGGGCATCAAGTTCAACGCGCTGGAACCCGGCACCACCGCCACGGACATGACTGCGGCCTTCGGAATCGGAAGGCCGCCCGAAGAGAGCGCCAAGGTCGTCGTGGGCCTGGCGACCCTCGACGCTGACGGACCGACGGGAACCTTCCAGGACGAGAACGGGGCATTGCCCTGGTAGACGGGTGAGGGCCCACGGGAATGTGGGTCCTCACCCCGTCGCGAACGTCTTCCTGCGCGTGCTGCGCCTCACCGCGTTTTCCGTTCGCCTCCGGCGGCGTTCAGCCAGGCGTTGAACTCGGCTTCCGGGGCTCCCGAGCCTCCGGTCGCCCACACGATGTGCGTCGAGTCGTCGATACGGCCGTTGAGGGCGTGCCGCTCCAGGTAGGTGCGGCCCTCAGGCGTTCGGGTCAGCATCCGCGGACCGGGCAGCGCCGCAGCCGCCGACGGCTCGACACGTTCACCCACGGCCTCATGGATGTGGGCGACGGCGCGAAATGCGTCCGCGTCCGTCACGGTGAACACCCCCGAGGCCCTGGGCCCCGCGGCGGCGACCGCGATCCCGGAAGCGAGGGGCACGGCCAGCCCGTCCAGGTCGGTCCGGTTGGTCAGCCCGTGGTCGTAGACCGGGCGCGGTGAGCCGTGGAGCAACCCGAGCAGGACGGAAGGCGACTGGACCGGCTCCACGAAGAAGCAGTGGACGTCGCCGCCGAACTCGCGCCGCAGGCCGAGGGCGATGCCCGCCGGGGCACCGCCCACCCCGCACGGAATGTAGACGAACAGTGGATTCTGCTCGCCGACCGCTGTTCCCGCGCGCCGCAACTGTTCCTTGAGGAGCGATGCGGCCGTGCTGTAACCCCACAGCAGGGACCTGGAATCGAGGTCGTCGACGAAATGCGCGTCGGCGTCCCCGGCCGCTGCCTTCCGCCCTTCGGAAACGGCGCGTTCGTAGTCACCGTCGTGGTCCACGACCCTCGCCCCTGCCTTACGGAGGCGTTCCTTCTTCCATTCTTTGGCCTCGCGTGACATGTGCACCGTCACCTGGAAGCCCAGCAGTGACCCCATGATGCCGATGCTCAAGCCCAGGTTTCCTGTGGAGCCCACCTCCAGCCTGTGGTGGGCGAGTGCCCGGCGCGCCCGCCGTAGCGACTCGCCACCGGTGGGCGTCGCACCGAGAAGCGCCTCGGCGTGTTCGAGAACCTCGTGAAAGCCGCCGCGGGCCTTCACCGACCTGGCGACAGGAAGGCGGTGATCCCCCTTGATCCAGAGGGTGCCGTTTTCGCCGTCGAGATGGTCTGGCTGGAGCGGGCGCGCGGGAATCAGCGGTGAGTCCACCGTTCCGTTCGTCCGTGCGAAGTCGGGGTGCAGTTCCGCCAGCGAGCCCCGCCAGTTGCGGAACCGGTTCAGTGCCTCCTCGTAGCCGGTTCCGTTCTCCCACTCGTCCTCGGCCGCGTGTCGCGCACGGGGGTTGAGCCAGAGGCCCGGCGTCCCCTCGTCCAGCCAGGACGGGACGCGCTCCCCGCTCACGGTCGACCGCCGAATACGGGTCCATGGCCGTAGAGCCGCGTCCCGGGCCGGAGTTGCCGGTAGCGGACGCTCGTGGGGTCCATCGGGACGCCCGCCGGTTCGGCGAACTCGATCACTCGGTCGGCGATGCCCGCGAAGTCGGCGCGGTAGTGGTTGGTGCTCTTCACGACTATGAGGGGGTAGTCCTCGGGGACGGCGCCGACCGTGGCGAAACACGCCCGCTCGATGTACCAGGAGCGGCGGCTGCTGAGGACGACGGAGAGGCCGCCGACCCGGACGTGCGCCATCCGCCCGAGATCGAGTTCACCGCCGGCGAGCATGGGACCCTCAAGGGGGAAGGGGCCGTCGTGCAGGCCCATCACCTCTACCTCGGCCTCGAACGGCTCGTGCCCGGGCAGGTGCTTCCCGCCGATGCCCAGCCGCAGGGTCGCGCCGACGCCCGCCGCGTGCGCCGCCTGCGCCGACTGCGGGTCGAAGACGACGCCGACCACGGCGCGCGGCGCCGCGAGTTTCCGCAGGGTCGCCAGGATTTGAGGGGAGTCGCTCGGCGACCCGCCGCCCGGGTTGTCCTGAACGTCGGCGAGGACGGTTCGCCCACCGTCTCCGGCCGCCAGCGCGGTCTGGACGGCCGACACGCTGTCGGGCAGATCCACCCGGAACGCGTGCTCCGCTTCGAGAATCACCCGTTCGAGGCTCGCCAGGGCGTCCTCCAGGGGCCCGGCCTCGGGACCGAACCCGAAGACGCTGGGGTGGCAGTGCGGCACGTCGGCCGGCGAGAACCCCATCATCACGGTGAGGAAGGTCCCGGGAGGGCACTCCGCCTCCAGTTCACGGAGGCGGTCGTAGATGGTCCGGCCGGGTTCGGTGTCGGTGGACTGCAGGTAGATGGGCATCAGGAAGGGCACGGCGACGTGGCCCCGTGCGAGAGGCGCGCCGGCCGCAACGCGCGCACGGAGCAGCCCGTGGGCGCGCGCGCCCGTCGCGTACATGTCGGTGTGCGGGTAGGTCTGGTACCCGACGGTGCCGTCCACCGCCTCGACGAACTCCGCCGAGGTGTTGCCGTGCAGGTCGAGCGTGGTGACGATCGGGACGTCGGCGCCCACCAGCTTCCGTACGCGGCGGGCCGTCTCCGCGTCGGCGTCGGCGATGTGCTCCGCGACCATCGCCCCGTGCAGTTCCAGGAAGACTGCGTCGAACGGCCCCGCTGCCTGCAAGGCGCCGAGTAGTTCCTCAAGGAGCCGCTCGTAGCACTCCCGGGTCAGATGTCCGCTGGACTGGGCGAGCGAATGGTAGACGGGCACCGGATCGTCGCCCGCCTTGCGGGCCGCGTCGGCGAACCCGTGGAGGGAGAACAGCGGCGGGGTCTTCGCCAGGACGTCCGCCCCGCGGAGTACCGGTCCTCCCTTGAAATCGCCGAAGTCGGTGTACGTGGTGGGGAACGGCGAGAAAGTGTTGGTCTCGTGCACCAGTCCCGCGACCGCGATCCGCATTTCAGACCTTTCCGTTCTCTGTCGTGCGCGTGTCCTCGTCCCGGACGAGGGGGGTGCCCTTCGTCTCCGGCAGTGCCCACAGCACCACGGTCAGCGAGACGATCGACGCGCACGTCAGGTAGATGGCCGGGGCGGTGACGAGCCCCGTCTTGTCCACGAGATAGGTGGCGATGTAGGGGGCCGTCCCGCCGAACAGCATCGTGCAGGTCCCGTACGCCACGGCCGAACAGGTGTACCGCACCCGGGTCGGGAACAACTCCACCGTCACCACCCCGGCGATCGGCACGAGGAGGAACGGGGACATCATGAGCAACTGCGCGGCGATGACCGTCGCCAGGTTGTTCTCGCCGACCAGCGCCATGGCGGGCCAGGGAACGACGGCGAGCCCGGCGCACAGCAGCATCAGTCCCCGCCGGCGGGGGATCCGGTCGGCGACCCGCGCCGCGAACGGCAGGCCGACGATCAGGAACCCCAGCGAGAGGGAGCTGACCAGCAGCGACTTGCCGTCCCCGATGTTTCCGCGTTCGATCAGGTAGCTGGGCATGAACACGAACGCCAGGTAGAAACCGACCTGGATGGCGATCCAGAACCCGAACAGGGTCGCCATTTGCCTGCCATGGCTGCGGAATGCCTCCCGTACGGGGAAACGAGCCGTGCGGCCTTCGGCGGCCACCGTGCGGTACGCCTCGCCGTCCTGGATCCGCATCCGGATGTATAGGCCGATCAAGCCCAGCGGGAGGGCGGCCAGGAACGGGATGCGCCACCCCCACGACTCCATGTCCGGGGTGGACACGCTCCACGCGAGGAAGGTGACCAGCAGCGCGGCGCTCAACTGCCCCAGGAACTGTGAGATCTGCAGGGTGCTGCCGTACCAGACGCGACGGGAGTCCGGGGACGCCTCGATGAGCAGCGTCTGCGCGCCGGACTGCTCGCCGCCCGCGGAGAATCCCTGCGCGAGGCGGAGCAGGACGAGCAGCGCCGGCGCCCAGAGCCCGATCTGCGCGAAGGAGGGCATCAGGCCGATCAGGCCCGTGGAAGCGGACATGATCAGGACGCAGATCGCCAGTGACGTCCGGCGGCCGTAGCGGTCCCCGAGGTAGCCGAAGAAGAAGCCGCCGAGCGGCCGGGCGAAGAACGCGATCGCGAACACCGCGAACGTCGCCAGCAGTTCCGCGGTGCGGTCGCTCTGGGCGAAGAACTGACCGGCGATCAGGTAGGCGAGGTAGCCGTAGACGGCGAAGTCGAACCATTCCACGAAGGTGCCGACCGCCGCGCCCGTGACGACTCTTCTGAGCTGGGGGTCCGCCGTGGGGGCCGCTTGGTCCGAGGCAAGGGTGGGACGAAGCATTTCTCTCACTGTGTTTCTGTGAGGGGGATGTGATCGTTGAGGTCGGATGTCTTGCCGAAGAGTCCGCCTTGGCCTCCGGTGTGCCAGAAGACGAGCGGCCTGGTGCTGTCGACCCGGCCGGTCCTGATGAGGTCCAGCAGGCCGCCCATGGCGCGCCCGGTGTAGACGGGGTCCAGGACGACGCCCTCCAGCCGCGCCACCAGGCGGATCGCGTCCACCTCCAGCGGGCTGACGACGCCGTAGCCGCCTCCCAGGTACTCGTCCCGGACGTCGATGTCGTCCGCGAGGTCGTCCGCGAGGCTGGCCGGTCCGCCGGCCTCGGACAGCAGCCGCCCGACGATGCCCCGCAGCGTCCCCGCAGGGTGCAGCACCGAGATGCCGATCGTTCGTGATCCAGGGGCCCAGGCGGTCCGCCCGCCCCGCACCAGCCCGGCCTGTGTGCCACCGCTGCCGGACGCCACCACGACGGTCACCCCGGTCTCGCGCGCCGCCGTCATCTGCCCGGCCAGCTCTTCGGCGGCCCGCTCGAACCCGAGAGCTCCGGTCGCGCTGGAACCGCCGAAGGGGATCAGGTGCGGCCGGGCGCTCGTCGCCATGAGTTCGGCCTGAAGCGCGTCCAGGGAGGCGGTGAAGGGCGGGCCCTCGTCCGTCCAGTGGAGGTGGGCGCCGTGCAGAAGGTCGAGCAGAAGGTTGCCTTCGACCAGTCCGGGCCTTTTCCCGCCGAGGACGACGTGGCACGCCAGGCCATGCCGGGCCGCCGCCGCGGCCGTTTGCACGACGTGGTTCGACTGTGGACCGCCCGCGGTGATGAGGGTGTCGGCACCGGCGCGCAACGCCTCCGCGAGGAGGTATTCGAGTTTTCGCGCCTTGTTCCCGCCCAGCGCGAGACCGGTCAGGTCGTCGCGCTTCATCCAGATCGGCGGCCCGCCCAGGTGTTCGCTCAGCCGGGGCAGCGGCACCAGCGGGGTCGGCAGGAGCGCCAGTGGCACCCTGTCGGGCGCGATGGCCGGCTCCTGGCCGGACCCGTCGGTACGGCGTTCCTCGCCACTGTTCGTCATACTCGTATCTCCTCAACCTCGCTGCAGAAGTCCCAGCGCGGTTTCGTCCGGATTTCGGCGATGCGTCCGAACACCTCCGCGCAGCCGCCGGAACGTGGATCGACCGTCTTGAGCGCCCGGTCGAGCAGTTGCTCGAACCGCACCGGGGGCGTCGCCGCGTCCACTCCCACCAGGTGGATGTCCGACCACGTCGGCAGGCTCGGGTCGGCGAAGAGGACGTCCTGGGTGGTGAGCGGCAGGAATTCCAGGGCGTGCCCCTGCCGCAGCATCTCCGCCATGGCCGGTGTGCAGTGCCGGCGCATCGTCGAGTCGTACTCCGCTCTGTGCTTGTCGGGCACGGAGATGTACTCGACGGCCGTGACCCGGTCCAGCGGTGCGTTCGCGCCTGCGGCGCCGTGCAACATGGGGCCCGACATCGTCTCCGCCCGCTTCGCACCGTCCGCGCAGCAGTCCGCGCCCGGGTCGAACACCTGCCGCAACGGCGGTGAGGGCTCCGCCGAATCCGGCAGGCAGTGCAGGTGCAGGACGTTCCACAGGTCCCGCTCGTCGCCGGCCGCGTACGTCAGGACGCGCCGGTAGGTGCGCCGCCACAGCAGCCGGCCCGCCCGCTGTTCGGCCCGCCAGTGGCCGAGGTGCGCCGACGCCAGATGCCGCACACGGTCGGAGAACTGCGAGGTCGCGACCGCTTCGACCACGGCGATGCAGCGGCCGGTCGTGCTGACTGTCTCCATGCGCACCAGGTTCCACGCCTCGCGTCCGGTACCGCCGGGATCGCCGTACCGTCCGGCTCAGACGCCGCCCGATGCACGAAACACCGCGTCAACCTGCGGCGAACGCAGGATTACGAAACGTCGGCGCTTCCCGAGGGCTCCGTGGAGTGCCAGGGGTCGAGCGGGATGATCTCGCTGGCGCGCCCTTCGCCGTCGAGGACGCGTCCGGACAGCTTGCGCTGAAGAGTCACGTACTGGACTTCGTTCAGCCGCAGGCCGGGATCCAGAACCTCCAGGTCGGAGAGCAGCTCACCGACCTGGGACCGTTCATGCGTGCTCAGCGCGAACAGCAGGTTGGACGTGCCGCTGATCTCCACGGCGAGCCGGCAGCACCGCCACTCGGCGATCTTCGATGCGACCTCCCGCAGGGAGTTCTCGGGCACGCGCAGCCATACGAGGACGAGGACCGGCCAGCCCGCGACCGCCCGCGCCATGTCGCAGCGGATGTCGAGGAGGCGTGCTCCGACCAGCCGGTCCAGGCGGCGCTTCTCCGCCTCCGCCGTGGCGCCGAACGCGGCCGCCAGCGTCTTCAGCGTCGACCGGCCGTCGTGGGACAGTTCCACGAACAACCGGCGCCCCTTCTCGTCCACCTCCGCCGCCGTACCGAGTGGCAGAGGCTTTCTCGACTCCGCCAGCGCGGACCGCTGCGCGCCGCTCAGCGCGCCCAGCGGCCACTGAATCGATCCGTACAGGCGGCCGCAGATCTCCGTGCGGGACGCCGCGATGCCGTCCAGCGCGACCAGCGAGCTGAGGGAGCGGGTCAGGGCCGCCCAGTCCGGGAACAGCACCAGCACGAACAGGTCGTACTTGCCGGTCGTCTCCTGGACCGTCAGCGAATGCGGGAGGCGCACCATCGCGTCGATGACCTCTTCGCGCCCGTGCGGTGCGAGTTCGGCGCGGATCACCGCCATGCCCAGTTCGGGCCACAGCGCGGGCCCCGGCCACGCCGTGACCCACGCCAGCCCGCCGTCGACGATGCGGTTCCACCGGCGGGCCAGCGTCGTCGGCGAGGCGCCGAGCAGCACGGCCAGGTCCGTCCAGCGAACCCTCGGCCGGGAGATCAGCGCGTCGATGATCGCGAGGTCGAGCTCATCCATCTAGTCGGTGGCGGCCTTCGCGAGCAGCGATGTGAGGATCGCTTCGGCGTGTGTCCACAGCAGCGCGCCGCCGATCCCCGGCACCACCCTGCGTTGGGCAGTGGTCATGCGGGTGGCGAGGAGTGCTCCCTTGTCGGGTGAGTGGCTGGTGTCCAGCTCGCCGTACCAGATGTCGACCGGAACAGTGATCTTGTCGAGGGTGAAGGGCCAGCGTCCCATGGCCAGGACCGTATCGCGCGCGTAACCGGCGGCGCCTTGGGCGAAACCCTCGTCCAGGGCCCTGCGGTAGGCGGCTGCGAAGTCCGGATCCCGGTACACGGCAAGGTCGCACTCCGGACTTCCGGCCATGACCATGTCCCACATGACGTCGGCGGTGAGGCCGGCGAAGAACTCTTCGGCGCCGTCCGGGTCGGACGCGGTCCGTTCGACCAGGCCGCGCAGGTCCGCCGGCAGGGCGGACGCGAACTCCGGCGCGGCGACCTCGTCCGCGCCGGAGACCACGGCCATCGCCGACGCGACGCCCGCCTCAGCGCAGGCGATGGCGAACGGCGCACCCTGTGAGTTCGCGACCACGGCCGGAATCCCCAACCCGCGTAGCGTGCAGAGTCGACGCATGTCACCGGCGAAGTCGGAAAAGGTCCGCCCGGGTGCGGGTGTGGAAACACCGAGCCCGGGACGATCCACGGAGACCAGGCGCACACCGAGCGCCTCAACGGCACCTGCACCGAAGCCGAGCCACCGGCTGGTGGCCGCACCCGGGCACAGCAGCACGGGAACCCCGTCCGGCGGTCCCCACTCCGCCCAGCCGAGCAACCGTCCATCAGACAGACGAACCTCTCCCAGCCGGACAGGATCATCAACGTAAGCAGCCATATCCCACCATCATGTCCACGGTCACGCCACGCCGCATTCTGATTTCGGCCAGGTGGCCACCGTTGAGCGTCAGCCGCTCGATGAGTTTCTCCGCGACCAGATACCGGGACGTCTCCTGGGCCTGCTCGAAGTAGGACCGCATGTGCGTCGCGATGGTCTCCTGCAGCCCCAGAAACGTGCGGCCGACGTACGCGGCGACGCCGGCCCTACCGTGCCGACGACACCGATGACGAGCACCCCATTGGCCTCGGCCGATACCGTCTATGCATGGCCCGCAGTGAGGTAGGCGAGAGTCTCACACAGACACAAACCGAAATCGAGACGTTCCTCGCGGCAAGGAATGACGAGACCTCTCGGGTGACCTTGCGCTCCATCACCGGCCGCGATGAACAGCAGTTCCTGGACCTGGTCCGCGCCAGCGTCGGCCTGCATCATCCGTGGATGCCGCTGCCCGCCACATCACAGGAGTTCCAAGCCTTCCTAGCCCGGCTCGACCATGCCAGCGCCCAAGGCCTGCTGATCTGCCTGCGTGAGACCGGAGCCCTCACCGGCATAGTCAACATCAACAGCATCATCCGAGGCCGCCTCCAAAGCGCCTCCCTCGGCTACGCCGCGTTCGCACCCACCGCCGGCCAGGGCTACATGACCGAAGGCCTTGGCCTGGTCATCCGCTACGCCTTCGACCAACTCCGCCTGCACCGCCTGGAAGCCCAGATCCAGCCCGGCAACCACGCCTCCATCAACCTCGTCCAGCGCCTCGGCTTCCGCAACGAGGGTTACTCACCCGACCTGCTGTTCATCGACGGCGCCTGGCGCGACCACGAACGCTGGGCCATCACCAACACCATGATCAGCCCCGGCCCATGGCCTCCCCACCCCACCCTGCCCGCCCGCTGACCACCTGATCACCCCTTTCCTGAAGGGGAACTAGTAGGTGGGAGCGTCCGCTCCTTGTCCTTGTCCGTCGAGCCGCGGCGGTTGCGAGGAGTTCAGTGCGGGAGTTCAGCCTTGCCGCCGTCAGAACCGGGCAGACGCCGGGCGCTGGACCTGGCGGCTGCGATCTCGCTGGCCCCAAGGGGGTCTCAGGACGGCGCCAGGCATGATCGCGGACGGGCATGGCAGGGTGCGTTTGCTCTGGTGAGGGGTGGTGGGTCACGTGGGACTCGAATCCACAGCCTACGGATTAAAAAGCCGAAACTGCCGTATCAGCGGCGGTGCTTTCGGTGCCATTCTATGCTGGCCTGTCCGCGTCGAGCCCCATTTCCATGTCGCCCGATGTCGTCGCGTGTCGATGCGTTTGGTGTGGATGAGCGCCGCCCCTTCATTCGACCCCCTCGACGGCCTCACCAGGGAAGCCGGGGCGTCGGCGGATGCCAGTCCGTCAAAAGGTCCTTCGGCCATGACCTGATCGGCAGGCTGACGAGCGCACAGGTCTCCGGTCACGACGTCGGGGTAGCCCAAATGCTCGGCGCGCAGCGCGGGCTGGGGCGTAGTGGCCCTTCTCGCACGTCACCCGGCGGCGGGCGCGCTGGACTGCGGCGATGAACTGGGGTGGTCAATCTGACCGTCGCTGGACAAGCGAGTCTCCCCCGGATTTAAGTGCTTGCGGATGATCATAAATAGGTCGTTCAAGGGTTGAGGGGAGGCCGGGACGCTGTTAGCTTCACCCGGTGGACGACATGCGTGCACAGGCGGAGGCGATCGAGGACTTCGCGGCGGCTCTACGGGAACTGCGCAAATCGGTTGGCGACCCTCCCTTCCGGGAGATGTCCGGGCGATCCGGGGCTATCTCGCACACGACGTTGCACGAGGCCACGAAGGGAAACCGGCTCCCAAGTTGGGGGACCACCGCAGAGTTCGTCAAGGCGTGCGGCGCGGATCCGGACGCGTTCCGCGGACGCTGGGAGGCGGCGAACCAGGCGGTCAGGTCGGTGAGCGCACGCAAGGCCGAGGTCGCTCGTCCGGCCGGCGAACTCGCGGCCGCGAGCGCCGTGGAACCGCGTCCCGTGGACGTCGACATCACGTCCCAGGCGCCGTCGCCCACCGCGGTGTCCGTGCCCATGCCTCCGGAGGAGGTCGCCGACGATGGGCAGTCGGGCCTTGCCGCCTCGCGGGGGCGGTTTCGGGTTGGGCGGTTGGGCACGTTGGCCGCGGTGGTCGTCGGCGTGGGGGCGGCGATCGTCGTCGCGGTCGCCGTCACTCGCGGCCCCGGGGTCGGCGGGGACGGGCTGAAGCCTGTCGACAGCCGGTCGAAGGCCGCGCTGTCGCCGGCCGACTGCCCGGTGCGGGCGACCAATCCGCCTCCGGCGCCGCCCACGCACAAGGGCGACGCGGCCGCGTTCATAGCGGACATCACCTTGCCCGACTGCACGCGCGTCGGCGGAGGCACGACCGTGACCAAGGTGTGGCGGCTCAAGAACGCCGGAAAGGTGCCGTGGGAAGGGTATTCGCTGCGTCGCCTCGACGTCCCGCAGCAGGCCGATCAATGCCAGACCATCTCCGACGTGCCGATCGACGACACGCGGCCGGGAAAGATGGTCGACATCCGGACCCAGATCACCACGCCGAAGAAGCCGGGCCTCTGCTACGTGCGGTTCAAGATGGTGGACGCGTCGGGAAAGGTCGCGTTTCCCGGAAACCGGCCCGTCAACTTCCAGGTCATCGTCGAGGAACGATAGTTCCCCGCCGCGGCGGGGCGCGGCGGGGAACCAGGGAGCGCGGGATCAGGAGAGGGCGATCCCGCTGTAGTAGGCCTTGAGGATCCTGGAGTAGGCCCAGCCCGCGTTGGCCTTATCGCGGGAGCCGTACTGCGACATCCAGTCTCCGGTGACCCATCCGCCGCACGCCGTCGTCGTGGAGCAGTAGTGGGCCTGGAGGATCTTTCCGCCGCGGGTCATCCGGGTGCCCCACGTCGCGTCCACCGCGGAGCTGGTCGACGCCTTCGCGGAGCCGGGCTTGTACACCTGGCTCGACGTGGTGTCGTAGACGTCGAAGCACCGGCCGTCCGACGTCTTGCGCGTCGAGTGCAGCGCCCAGTACCAGCCGTAACTCTTGACGGCCATCGCCCCGGCCTTGAGGGACTCCCGCGGCCAGCTCGACACCCACTCGTTGGGCAGGACGTTCTTGACGTAGGTCTTGAACGCCACCCGGTCCACCCGGTTGAGGGAGACCCGGTACACGAGGATCGTCGTGGGCAGTTTGGTGTTGGTGCCGTCGGTCTTGCAGCCGGTCGATCCGGAGCTCAAGAACCGGTGGGAGGCGTTCTGGTTCTTCAGGTTGGAGTTGAGGTTGCCTTTGGCGCCGGCCTTGAAGTCCTGGTAGGTGCCGCCGTAGTTGCTGTTGTAGTAGACCCGGACGGTCTTGCTGCTGCGGTTCCAGACCGAGGCGGCCTCGTTCTTGATGCACAGGCCTTTGCCGTTGCCTGGGCCTTTGAAGTCGTAGCAGGACGGCTGCTGTGTGCCGTAGTCGGCGACCGATCCCGTGAAGTCCGAGACCGACCCCGCGTTGTTGCTGTTGTAGTAGTAGCAGAACTCGCCGCTGTCGCAGACGCCGTCGCGGCTCGCCGCGGAGGCGGACGTCGCCGGGATGAACACCGTCCCGCCGAGCGCCACCGCGGCGGTCGCCGCGGTGAGCCGCGGGATCAGTCGCGCTGTTCGTGTCGACACAGTCGTCTTCCTGTTCTGGTGGGGGACGTGGCGCGCTAGGCGATGTTGTAGCCCCGGGCGTGCCAGAACGAGGTCGGGTTCGGGTTGTCCAGGTGCGGGTCGTTGACGCTCTTGGCCGCGTGGGTCTGCCGTCCGAGGCGCATCTCGACGTGGGTGTGCGCGGCCGAACTGGACGACACCCCGCGCCACGCCTCGTCCGCGATGATCTGGCCGCGGCTGATCGACTGGCCCACCGCCAGCGAGGAGCGCGGGGCGGAGTGCAGGTAGATCACGGTCTTGTTCAGCGAGGAGTTGTAGATGGAGATCGTGGAGAGTCCTCCGCTGCCGTTGGACCCGCGTGCGATGTAGATGACCTTGCCGCTCACGAGGGCGTGCACGTTCGAGCCGATGCCGCGGGCGATGTCGATGCCCTCGTGCCGGCCGGGGGTGGAGGTGTAGCCGTCGAAGCCGCAGGTGATCCGGCCGCCGCTCGCCTTGTACAGGCCGGTCGTCATCCTCGTGCGCGACGAGGGCGAGAACTGGTGGGAGGCGTTCTGGTTCTTCAGGTTGGAGTTGAGGTTGCCTTTGGCGCCGGCCTTGAAGTCCTGGTAGGTGCCGCCGTAGTTGCTGTTGTAGTAGACCCGGACGGTCTTGCTGCTGCGGTTCCAGACCGAGGCGGCCTCGTTCTTGATGCACAGGCCTTTGCCGTTGCCCGGGCCTTTGAAGTCGTAGCAGGACGGCTGCTCGGTGCCGTAGTTGGCGACCGATCCCGTGAAGTCCGAGACCGATCCCGCGTTGTTGCTGTTGTAGTAGTAGCAGAACTCGCCGCTCTCACAGACACCGTTGCGGCTCGCGGCCGAGGCGGGCGATGCGAGGGCGGCCGCGGCCCCGCCGAGGGCGACGGCGGCGGTCGTCGCGGTGAGGATCTTGCTGAGCGTGCTCATACTTCTCTCCTTCTGTTCGCGAATCCCGGGGTTGGCGGGGGAGGTCAGCGGCGCTGGTACTCCTCCCAGGTGCGGATGGTCACCTTCGGGCCGTCGTCCGGATTACGGTTGGCGAGCCCGTTCAGGCCGAGGTAGTAGTCGCCCACCTGGTGCTGGGCCTGGCTGGAGAGGTCGGTGTCGCTGATGGCGGCGGCGTGGATGTGCCACGGCCAGTCGCCCTGTTCGGGGCTGCGCACCCAGGCCGCGAAGCCGACCCGGCGCAGCGCGCGGGCGGCCGCGGTGCTGGTGGCGGAGCTCATCCCCTTGACCGAGATGTCGACGACGCCGCCGCCGTCATGGGTGCCCGCGGACGTGGGGTCGCCGCCGGGGTTGTACGACCCCTGCTCGAGCACGAGGTCGCGGCCGAGCAGCCGCTCCGCCTCGGCCAGCATGTCCCGCGTGCGGGTGTTGACGATGACGCCGCCGGTGGAGACGCGGGCACCCGGGCCGATGGTGCGGGTGACCGTGAAGCGGCCGGCTCCCAGCTTGGCGAGGGACGTCTTGCCGGGCAGGCCGTTGGCGTCGAGACCGGTGTAGCCGAGCGACTTCTGGTACTTCGCATAGGCGGCGACCGTCTTGGTGCCGAAGTGGCCGTCCACCCACTGGGCGTCCAGCAGGTTCCGATCGCGCAGAGCCCGCTCGACGAGCAGGACGCCGGCCTTGGCGCCCGGGGTCAACGCGTCGCCGGCCCGCCGCGGGTCGATCTGCGCCGCCTTGACGGTGGCCTCCATGTTCACGCTCGGAAGCGCCTTGGCCCCGGCGGCCTGCGCCGGCGGCGCCTCAGACGCTCCGGTCAGAGAAGTGAGCAAGGCCGCCCCCAGAAGGGCAGCGGCAAGGGACGGCAGGTTCATGTGATCTCCTGAATGCGGGCGACGGGGAGCGAAGTCCGCGGCTGAGGCCACCGTCACCGATCACTCGGGTTGTCCTCAAGAAGATCCGTGTTGTCAGCCTGTACGCCGGACACACTCGTACAGCCGGACACGCTCTCTGCCAGGCGCCGAACCGCGTCCCGCAGGCCGTCCCCGAGTCCAGACCCGCCGGCGGCGGGCACAGGGGCGGCAGGACAGAAACGACCGTTGCTCGGCTTGTGCGCCGACTCGGCCCCAGGGTGGCCTCAGCCCGGCCCCGGGCAGGATCCCCGGTGCACCCGGCGGAGGGCGTTTGCCCTGGTCAGGATGGGTGGGTCGCGTGGGACTCGAACCCACAGCCTGCGGATCAAATCGGCGCCTGCTGGTTGCGCTATGTCAGAGGTACCCGCCGGTGAACACGCTGGTTCAGGGGAGGGCTGGGGCGGTGTGGACCAGGTGCTTGATCTCCTGGAATTCCTCCATGCCGCGTCGGCCGTTGAGCCTGCCGACGCCGCTGTGTTTGAAGCCGCCTTCTTCGAACTGGTCGTGGATGACGCCCCAGGTGTTGGTCCATATCGTGCCGGCGTCCAGTTCGCGGGCCACGCGCATCGGCCGGTCCACGTCGCGGCTCCATACGGAGGCGGCGAGGCCGTAGGGGGTGGCGTTGGCGCGGGTGATGGCTTCGGACTCGGTGTCGAACACCTCGAAGGTGGCGACGGGGCCGAACACCTCCTGCTGGACGATCGGGGATTGGACGTCCGTGACTTCGATCAGGCTTGGTCGTACGAATGCTCCGGCGCCGGTGAGCCCGCCGCGCACCACGATCTTCGCGTAGGTCTCGGCGTCGGCGATCATGCGGTCGATGCGTTCCGCGGCGGCGCGGTCGATGACCGGGCCCATGTCGACGTCGGGGTCTCGGCCGGGTCCGACCCGCACCGCCTCCAGGGATGCGGCGAGCCGTTCCCGGAGCCGGTCGGCGATGCCCGTGTGGGCCAGGATGCGGCTGCCGGCCATGCAGAACTGCCCGGCGAACGTGGTGATCGCGGCGGTCAGCACGGGCACCGCGAGGTCGAGGTCGGCGTCGTCGAATACCAGCATGGGGTTCTTGCCGCCCAACTCCAGCGAGACGGGCTTCAGCCCGGCTGCGGCCTGGGCCATGATGGTCTTTCCTACGGTGGTGCTGCCGGTGTAGCTGACGACGTCGACCCCGGGGTCGGTGACCAGGAGCGGAGCTCCGCCGTTGCCGGATTCGGTGAAGGAGTTGAGCGTTCCGGGCGGAAGGGTGGCGACGCTCGCGGCGATCTCGAGCAGCAGTCCATTGGTGAGCGCGGTCTGGGCGGGCATCTTCATGGCGACCGTGCAGCCCGCTGCGAGTGCCGGTGCGAAGGAGCGCACCGCAAGGATCACCGGCGAGTTCCACGGGACGATGACGCCTGCCACTCCGAGCGCCTGGTGCAGCGTCACGGAGTACATCCCGGGCCTGGCCTCGGCGGAGCGGCCGGTGTCGGTGAGCGCGAGAGCGGCGTGGTAGCGGAGTTTGGGGATCGTGGAGTCGATCTCGATGCCCGCGTCGTGCAGCGTCTTGCCGTTCTCCCGCGAGAGCAGATCGACCAGTTCGTCGCGGCGCTCGGCCATTCGCTGGGCGAACTCCAGCAGCGCGGCGGCCCGTGCATGACGGTCGCGGGACCAGGAGGTATCGGTGAAGGCAGACCGTGCGGCGGCGATCGCCGCACGGGCCTCGTCGATGCCGCCATCGGCGAAGGTGCCGATGGGCTCCCCGGTGGCCGGGTCAGTGGACTGCAGGCGGACCGGGGAGTCGCGCCACTGCCCGCCGATCCAGTTGAGTGCGTTCTTCATCAGGCGTCCTCCCCGGAGAAGCGGATGACCGGTTTGAGCGTGGCGCCGGACTGGGCGTCGGCTACGGCACGGTCCAGTTCCTCGGGCGGGTAGGTCCGGATGAGCCGGTCGAACGGCAGCCGGCCCTGGCGATGCAACTCGATCAGAGCGGGGATGAAGGTGAGGCGGTCGCTGCCGCCCTCGGTGACGCCACGGATCGTGCGGCCGTCGATGAGCGCGTTGACGTCGAAGGAGACGCGGCTGCCCGCGGCGGGAGCCCCGACCACTGCGACGGTTCCCGTGCTGCTCACAGCGTCGATGGCCTGTTCCAGGACCGCGGGTACGCCGGTGGTCTCCAGCGCGTGCGTGAGGTCGCCGAGTCCGGAGAGCAGTTCGGGCAGCGGGCCGCGCGTGGTGTCGACGATGTCGGTGGCGCCCAGTTCCAGCGCCAGGCGCAGCCGGGAGGGAACCCGGTCGACGGCGATGATCCGGCTCGCCCCGGTGAGCCTCGCGGCCATCACCGCCGATAGACCGACCGCGCCGGCGCCGAACACGACGAGGGTCGCGCCGGTGGCCGGGCGCAGCACGTTGAGGACCGCACCGGCGCCCGTCTGGACGCCACAGCCGACCGGGGCGAGCATGGCCAGTTCGTCCTCGCCGGTCGCCGTCACTTTCACCGCGCTGCGCACGTCCACGACGGCGTGCCGGGCGAGCGACGACTGGCCGAAGAACCGGCCGCCCAGTCGCTCGCCGTCCGGCGTGCTGATCGGTGAGCTGCCGTCCGGCCGTCCGGCGGAGAAGTTGCGGAGGAAGAACGTGGAGCACGCCGTCGGCCGGCCGCCGAGGCAGGCCGTGCAGTGTCCGCAGTTGGTGAAGCTCAGGAGCACCCGGTCGCCAGGCATGACCGAGGTCACGCCCGGGCCGACCGCTTCCACCACGGCGGCGCCCTCGTGGCCGAGGACCGCGGGAAGTGTGACGGGAAGGCGTCCCGCCAGGACGGAGAGGTCGGTGTGACACAGGCCGGCGGCGACGACGCGGACCAGTGCCTCTCCTTCACGTGGATCTTCGAGCCGCACCGGCTCCCAGGTGAAGCCGTCGGCTCCTGCTCGCGCGACGGCGGCAGTGGTCGAAACAGGCATGCAGCGGCTCCTCACAAACCTTCCGAGGAATCCTGATTTTCAGGACCCGGATTCTGTTTATCGAGTCACGTCCAGTATGCCGTCGCTTCACGACGAGGGCCGGAGGCACCCTGACCTTCATGTAGCGTTTCCTGCATGGCAGGACAGGCAGAGACTCGTTCTGGGACCTACCGGGACCGCAACTCCACCGCTGACCGGGCGCTGGACATCCTGGCGTTGTTCGGCGACGACCGGCTCGTCATCGGTGGTCAGGAGGTCGCCGACCAGCTCGGGGTCGCGCGTTCCACCGCCTATCGCTACCTGCAGAGCCTGGCTTCGTCGGGCTTCATCGAGGAGCAGCGGCCCTCCGGGTACCGGCTCGGACCACGGGTGTTCGAGTTGGCGCGGCTGGCCCGCAAGGGCATCGGGCTGTCGGAGATCGCGCGGCCGATCATGCGCGAACTGGTCGGCGAGGTCGGCGAGACGGTGCTGCTCACTCGCCGTACTGGAACCGCCGTCGTCTGCCTGGAGCGGGAGTCCACCGACAGTCCGGTGCGGCTGTCGTATGAGCGCGGTCACGTCCTTCCGGTCAATGCGGGCGCGTCGGCACTGGTGCTGCTCGCGTGGGCTTCGGAGAACGAGGTGCGGGCCGTCATCGAGGCGAGCGGCCTGCCGCGCTTGACCGGCGCGACGGTCACCGACGCCGATGCCCTGCTCGCCCGGCTGGCCGAGATCCGGTCCCTGGGTTACGCGGTCTCCCGCGGGGAGTTGGATCCTGACGTGGTGGGGATCGCGGCGCCGATCCGCGATGAGGAGCGCGCCGTGACGGCCGCGGTGAGCGTTGCCGCGCTGTCGCACCGCATCCCCGACGAACGGATCCCCGAGGTGGCCGCGACCGTCGGCGACGCCGCCCGGCGGATCAGTGAGCGTCTCGCGATGGTGGCATCCTGACCTCGGGAGTTCGGCGACGTCGGCCGGGCCTTGGGAGTTCGGCGGCGTGACCGGACCGCCTCCGCGGCGGGGTGCGAAGGTATCGCAGCGGTGACGGTGCCCGTTCATTGAACGGGCTGGTAGGCGTCGCCGTCGTCGTCGAGCAGGCGCTCGGCCTCTGCCCAGATCTTCTCGGATCGCATGCCGAAGTCGATGGTCTTGCGGAACGGCTGCCGGACGTCCCGCTCGATGCGCAGGTAGACCTCGTTGCGGTTGCCCTCGGGGTCGAAGAAGTAGATGCCGAAGGCGTTGCCGTGGGTCACCTCCTGCTGCACCTGGACTCCTTCGGCGACGAACGTGTCGTGGAACGCCCGGATGTCGTCGAGCGTCTCCACGCGCCAGGAGATCTGGTGCTGCTGCTTGTCGCCGATCGCCGCCGTCCGGCCGGTCTGCAGCACGAACTCGTGGTGCTCCTCCTCCGGGCGTGCGCTGAAGAACACGATGCCCAGCTCGGCGTCCTCGTCGGTGACCGTCAGGCCGAGGACGCGCTCGTAGAAGTGGCGCATCTTGGGCAGGTCGTAGACCCACAGTCCGGTGTGGCCCAGCTCCGCGATAGCCATGACCGCTCCTTGTCCTACTTTGCAGGGCATAGATCCTGTATTGCGAAACAACTCTAATCATGACTAGGCTGTCTCGCGCAACAGGAAACCACGTTCGCTTCTCAGGACATACACCCGGCCGGGAGTTGCCATGCAGTTCGTTTCGTTTCGCGGCGCCGACGGCGTCGAGGCCCTCGCCAGGGTCGAGGACGGTCGGGCGTACCCGCTTCTCGGCGTGACCGCCATCGGTCTGGCCACGCGGCCTGAGACCCTGCGGGACGCCGACAGTGAGCAGGCCGGCCTTCCGCTGGAGGACCTGGAACTCCTGCCGGTCGTCACCCGGCCCGGCAAGATCTTCTGCGTTGGGTTGAACTATCGCGCCCACATCGAGGAGACCGGCCGGGAACTGCCCACCTATCCGGTGCTGTTCCCCAAGTTCGCGTCCAACCTCATCGGGCACGGTCAGGCGATCACACTGCCGCCCGAGTCTCAGCAGGTCGACTACGAGGCCGAACTCGCGGTCGTGAGCGGGCGCGGCGGCCGCAGGATCTCCCGTGATGAGGCCTTCGACCACGTCCTGGGCTACACGATCTGCAACGACGTGACGATGCGCGACTTCCAGTACAAGACCCACCAGTGGACCCAGGGCAAGGCATGGGACGACTCCACCCCGCTCGGCCCGGCACTGGTCACCCCCGACGAGGTCGATCCCGGCAAGCTCGACATCAGCCTGCGCCTCAACGGCGAGGAGCTCCAGTCCTCCACCACCGCGCTGATGATCTTCGATGTGCCCGAGCTGATCAGCGTGATCTCCACCTTCACCCGGCTGGAGCCGGGCGACGTCATCCTCACCGGCACCCCGTCCGGGGTCGGCTTCCGGCGCGACCCCCAGGTGTTCCTCGCCGACGGCGACACCGTCGAGGTCGAGATCAGCGGCTTGGGCGTGCTGCGAAACACCGTTCGCGCCGAAGCCCGACCATGACCTCTCTTCCGCTTCCCGTGCTGGTGGTCGGAGCCGGGCCCGTCGGGCTGACCGCGGCCAACCTGCTGGCGGCCCGCGGAGTCCCGGTCGTCCTGATCGAGCGCAACGCCACCACCAGTGACGAGGCCAAGGCGATCAGCCTGGACGACGAATCCCTGCGGACCCTGCAGTCGGCGGGCCTTGCCGAGACCGTCCTGGAGATCGTGGTTCCGGGCACCGGCACCCGCTATTTCGACCGTAAGGGCCGACCGCTGTTCCACGCCCGCGGACCCGAGCCCTACCGGCTGGGATACCCGTTCAAGAACCAGTTCGCCCAGCCGGAACTGGAACGTGCCCTGCTGTCCGCCCTCCGAGCACATCCCGGTGTTCAGACGGCGTTCGGAACAGAACTCGTCGACGCCTCCGAGGCCGAGGACGGCGTCCTGACAACGCTGCGCGACGTGGAGACGGGCGAAACCCGTGAGGTGGCGGCGGCCTGGCTGCTGGCCTGCGACGGCGGCCGGAGCACGCTGCGCGAACTGCGGAAGATCGACATGACGGGGACCAGCCACACGGATGTATGGCTGGTCGCCGACACCCTGGGGGACACCCACGACCAGCGGTACGGCATGCACCACGGCAGACCGGAGCGGCCCACGGTGATCATTCCGGGCCGTGACGGGCGCTGCCGGTACGAGTTCCGCCTGCGCCCCGGCGAGGGAGCAGGCGGGACCCGGCCGGACTTCGAGTTGATCCAGCGGCTGATCGCTCCGTACCGGACGATCGGCCCCGAGCAGGTCGAACGGTGCACGAACTACACCTTCAACGCGGTGGTCGCCGACCGCTGGCGGGACGGCCGATGCATCCTGCTCGGCGACGCCGCTCACATGATGCCTCCATTCGCCGGGCAAGGACTGAACTCCGGTTTCAGGGACGCCGCGAACCTCGCCTGGAAAATCGCCGAGGTATGGCACGGCCGCGCATCCCAGACACTGCTGGACACCTACGAGGCCGAGCGCAGGCCGCACGCCACCGCATTGGTCGCCTTCTCCGAACGGCTCGGCCGGATCGTCATGACCACCAGCCCCGGCCGCGCCCTGCTGCGTGACGGCCTGGTCCGGGCGATGCTGCGGACCGCTCGGGGGCGCCGCTACCTCACCGAGATGAGATTTCGGCCCCGCGCCGTCCACGAGGCCGGCCTGGTCGTCCGGACCGGCCGGGACGGCGAAGAGCTGGCCGGCCGGCTGCTCCCGCAGCCGCTGGCACTGGTCCCTCCCGGACTGCGCCCGCGCAGGTTGGACGAGGTTCTCGGCGAGGGCTTCGCGCTGCTGGGCGTGGACGTGCCGGAGAAGGCATGGAGAGCCCTTCCCCAGGTCTGGCCGTTCCGCCGCATCGACGTGGCCCTCGGTGAGCGCCTGCCCCGCCCGGCGGAAGGGCGCCAGGCGATCGCCGACGCGGACGGTCGTCTCGAAGCGGCGCTCGCCCCTGCTCGCGGCCGCTTCCTTCTGATCAAACCCGACCGTTACATCGCGGCGGTCTTCAGCGCGGACGCACATCAGCAGGTCGCCGACGAGCTGGCCCGCCACGGTCTCGCCGTGCAGGACCCGTCTGCGCCGGCCTGAGGCTCTGTCCAACGTCGCTCCACCCGATGGCTCAGGTGGGGCGGCTGAGCGACGACTCTGCGGTCGCCGCCATCACGGAGAGGAACGGGTGTGATCCCCGACTCCATGATGTCCTGCTATTCAGGATATAGGTTTTTCTCTGCGAGACGCCAAAACCATTGACCCGCCTCCGACCTGGGTTTACTGTGTACCGAGATGCAGGACCTTTGTTTCGAATAGCAGAACACAAGGTCGATGAATGACCGTCACCGCCCCTTCGAACGAGAACGGTTCGGCCAGAACACGGCCGTCCTCTCCCCGAACCGACCGATCTGCGGCCGGCTGAACCGGCGCTGAGGCGTCAACCCAACCCGTCGTCCACGTCTGCGGACCCCATCCCGAGAACCGTCCCGGCCGGGACGCTTGAGCACCGGTGTCCTGGCCGCGGTGACTCCCTGTTCGACCACCCCGACAGGGCAGCGTCCCCCGCCGGCGAATTTCGGCATGGAAAGAGACGCCCGTCCGGGCCGACCTGCGTGTCGCCTGGATCGGCACAGGAAGAAGGGCATTCGGGGTCGGCTCCGCCCGACGACCGCAGTGCCCTCACCCCACCCCCATCCCGCCGGCTCACGGTCAGTCGACCGAAAAGCGGGGCTTTCGTGCAAGGAGTTCCATGACCACGACCACGACCGCCGCTCCACCGGCCACGAGAAGTCAGGTGCGCGTGCTCGTCGTCGCCTGCCTGATCCTCTTCGTGGACGGCTATGACCTGTTCACCGTCGGCACCATCGGCCCGAGCCTCTTGCGGGACCCCTCCTGGGGGGCCACTGGATCGACCCTCGGAACCCTGGGCGCCGCCACCGCCCTCGGGATGCCGCTCGGCTCCGTCCTGGCGGGATCAGGCGCCGACCGGTGGGGACGCCGTACCCCGATGGTCGTCGCCGTCACCTGGATCTCGGCCACCATGCTCGTGTCGGCGATCGTGCCCAACCTGAACAGCCTCGTGGCCGTCCGGTTCTGCACCGGAATCGGCATCGGCGCGCTCGTCCCGCTCGTCTCGGCGTACGTCACCGACGGAGCTCCCGCTCGTCGCCGCACTCTCCACCTGGCCATCGCCCTCGGGTCGATGGGCGTCGGCGGTGCGGCATCGGCCCTTCTCGGCCGTCTGATCCTTCCCGGACACCACTTCCAGACGGTGTTCCTGATCGGCGCGCTGTCGATCATCCTCGTCCCCTTCATCTGGTCGATCGTCCCGGCGAACGCGGTCGGCAGGACGAGCGAGCGTGAGCGGATGACCTCGCTGTTCGTTCCGAGCAGCCGCCGCGCAACGGTGCTGTTCTGGATCGCCGCGTTCATGAGCATGGCGCTGGTGTACAGCACCACCGCTTGGCTTCCGACCGTCATGATCAAGAACGGCTACAACCTCAACTCCTCCCTGGAGTTCCTGATCGCCTTCACGATCGGCGCCAGCTTCGGCAGCATGGCGATGGCCGTGTTCGCCGACCGCGGCTACCTGAAGTTCGTCACCTTCGGGCTCTTCGCGCTCTCTGCGGTCGCCATGCTCGTCCTGTCCAGCAACCAGCCGAGACCGCTGCTGCTCGTCGTCTCGGCGCTGGCGGGGCTCGGCTCGCTCGGCTGTCAAGGCATGGTCATCGCCTATATCTCCGCCTTCTACGCCAAGCGCAACCGTGCCACCAGCCTCGGCCTGGCCTTGGGTGTCGGACGGATCGGCGCGATCGTCGGCCCGCTCTACCTGTCCGTCGTCACCGCGACGATCGCCTCCCCGCGAGCCGGCTTCTACGGCTTCATGGTCCCCGCCATCTTCGGCGCGGTCGCGGTCGTGTTCCTGCCCAGGCTTCGCGCTACAGCTGCGGATCAGGGCTGAGAAGGGGGCTGGGCCCCTGGAAGCGCAGAATCGGCTTCCAGGGGCCCAGCCCCTTGGAACATCGTGTTCAGAAGTCGGTGGTGACGCCGTGGTCGAGCACGTGTATCTCTGTGCCGGACGGCGCGAGACCGCGGAAAAGCTGGTAATGGAGTTGCTGATGCACGTCGGCGAGTCCGGCCTGATGGATCGGAACGGCGGCCTGGGGGGCAACGGACCGCAGGTAGTCGATGCTCTCGCTGACCTTCATCCAGGGCCCGCCGGCCGGCAGCAGCAGCACCCGTACGGCGTCGTCCGGGACGACGAAGGCGTCACCGGGGTGCAGCAGCAGGTCGGTGACCAGATAGCCGTTGTTGCCCAAGCACGGCAGATCGCGGTGGATGACCGCATGGTCGCCGCCCAGGACCTTCACGGTGGACTCTCCCGCCTCCACGGTGTCGCCCGGATTGACCGTGTGATGATTCACCCCCGCCTCGCGCAGCCGCTCTCCGCCACCAGGGTTCGTGATCACCTGTACATCGGGGTTGGCGTTGAGAAGGGCGGGGAGGCGTTCGGTGTCCAGGTGATCGGGGTGCTCGTGCGTGAAGAGGATGGCGTCCAGGTCGCGGAGCTCCTCGAACCCTGAGGCGTAGGCGCCGGGATCGAACAGCAGCCGAGCCCCGGGGGCCTCGAAGAGTACGCATGCGTGCCCGAAATGAGTGATCTTCATGATTCTCCCGTCACCGGCCTTCGGGAGGTTCCGACGGCCGGTCGCTCGTGGTTGTCGGCCCGGCCGCGGCAATCCGGCAGCCGGACCGGGCGGGCGGCACCGGACCATTCCCGTTTCCGGCGGCCTATCCTCCGACGGAGGTCACGCCCGTGTCCTGTCCGCCGAGCGGACGAGGTAGTCGTAGCCGGCACGCACCTGTTCGGCGTTCCAGATCTGGTCGCGCTTGAAGGCCGCTTCGGCCTCGTTGGACCAGACCTGGGGGCCGCCGGCGGCCAGCGCGAGAAGCTGTGTGCGGCAGGCGCGCTCCAGCAGGACGGCGTGCATCACCGCGGTGGCGGCGTCGGGACCGACGGTCACCGCACCGTGCTGGGGCATCAGGCAGGCGCGGGCGTCCCCGAGCGCGCCGGCGAGCGCGCCGCCCAGTTCGGGCGTGGCGATGAGGGCGCCGGTACCGGTGAACCTCGGTACCTGCGGGTCGCTGAACAGGACGCCGTCGTGCGAGATGGGCCGTAGTTCGGTGTTCAGCGAGGCGAAGGCGCTCAGGGCCGGCGCGTGGGTGTGCACAACGCAGCCGACGTCGGGTCGCCGCCGCATGATCTCGGTATGGATCGGGTATTCGATGTGTCGCTTGCCCTGGCCGCCGAGGACCTCGCCCGCCGGGCTCACCAGGACGGTCGTCTCCGCCGCCACCTCCTCGAACCCCCAGCCCGCCGACTTCATCCACACGCCGCGCCCGTCGGGGTCACGGATGGCGGCATGTCCCCAGACCATGTCGGTGAGCCCTGCCGCGGCCAGTGCGCGGCTTGCCTCGACGGTCGTCTCGATCGTGTCTTTCATTTGCTTCCCAGGTCAGCGAAGAAGGTGAGGTGTCCAAGGGTCATTCTTCGTTCCAACTTGCGACGAGCGGGGTGTCCACGCCGATGGTCCCCGTTCCGTAGGCGCCGCCGGGGCTGCCCAGCGGGGCGTCTCTTCCGGGTAGCGCCGTCGTGAAGAAGGCGGCGTTGTCGGCGACCCAGACCGGGTCGGGCCCGTCGCCGGTGGCATCGATCGCATTCACCGGGCATTCGGGCAGACAGGCGCCGCAGTCGATGCATTCGTCGGGGTTGATGTAGCGCTTGGTAAGTCCTTCGTAGATGCAGTCCACCGGGCAGACCTCGACGCAGGCTCCGTCCAGTTCATGGATGCATTCTTGATTGATCACGTAAGCCATCGCACGACCTCTTTTCGTGGTGCGGGGGCGGGCGCCGGCCGGGGCGGAGTGGCCAATCAGATCCAGATCGGTGTGCCGGTGGACGACTCGTCCGACGACTCGAGGTCGGCGTAGGCGCGTGCGGCCGCCGGGTGCAGCGGCAGCGGGGTGCGCGCCAGGTCGGCGGGGACGATCGGGTAGGTCACAGGTGTGCGGTCTTCGGGCAGGTGCGCGTACTGCTTTTCCAAGGCCGCGCGGGTCTTCACCATGCACCAGGTGACCAGGTACGCCAGATCGTCGGCCATGTCCCCGCGGCACAGCACCGCGAAGTCGGAGAAGTCCAGTGTGCGGAGATCCTCGGTCAGGCCGGGCAGGTAGCCGGCCGGGACCACCGCGTCCGGCCAGCCGTGCGCGTTGAAGCCGTCCAGGACTTCAGGACCCCACGGCAGGTAGCGCACCGGGCGGACATGCTCGATGCGTTGCCAGTGCGGTGTCATCACCGCCTCGTGGATCAGGACGTTGGTGTCCCCGTCGGCGAACGCGCCGACGCAGGGGAACGGGCGCTCGTCGTAGAAGAAGGTCAGCTCGGCCGGATCGACTCCGGCCAGCCGCAGCGCCCGGTGGGCGGCCCATCCGATGAGGTTGACGCCGTCGTCCGGCGAGGTCGCCACGGTGAGCCGGTCGGCGATGGCCGCCAACTCCGGAACGGTGGTGACCGGTAGGGCGGCGTCCACGGCGACGACCAGCCGGTCTCGCTGCCCGATGGTCCCCAGCGCGCTGAGATCCTCCAGCTCACCGGACTCGTGCAGCATCCGCACGGCGGCGGTCGGAGTGACGATCGCGATGTCGGCTTCTCCGGCGTTCAGCGCGTCGATCTGGTCCCTGCCGCCGCGCCCCGACCAGATCGCGAAGCGAGAGCCGCCGGGGGTGCGGTCGCCCACTTCCTGGGCGAGCCAGCCGCAGATCCGGTGCATGTTGGCCTGTCCCCAGTCGCCGCGGAACACCAGGGTGATCGGCCGGTCCAGACGGGGAGACTCAGTCATCGCTCACCTTCGCGGCCAGGCCGGCGAGCTCGGCGGCGTTCTGCGTGAAGTCGATCTCGTTGATGGAGTCGAAGGGGAAGCCGACTCGCTCGAACTCGCGTTCGACGTCGTCGGGGGTGGCCGCTTCGTAGACCGAGACGATGAAGCCGGTATCGGTGTTGACGTACAGCTGCTTGAAGGTGGCGTGAACCTGCTGCACGACCTCGGGAGCGTTCCCGGCGATCTCTTCCGCCGACAGTCCGGGGGCTTGGTGGAGGCTCAGATAGAGAGGCATCTCGGTCCTTAATGTGTCATGCTACGGAACAGTGTCCCGTATTTTGCTACACTAGAATGTCAAACGCAAGGCTGGACATAGCTGCGCTAACCTGCTCTCAGCACCACGAAGGGCCGAGGACATTTCTGACGACACCGCTCCCGATCGCCCCGCCGGACTGATCGGCGCGGTCGACAACGTTTTGCGGCTGCTGCGGCTGTACCAGGACCACGAGATGATCCGGGTCAACCAGGTCGCCAGGGAGATGGGGCTGTCCCGCTCGACGGTCCACCGGATGCTCGCCACGCTCGGCCACCACCAGTTCGTGGAGCAGGACGAGTTCTCGCGCGCCTACAAGCCGGGCCCCGCGCTGGTCGACATCGGCCTTTCGGTGGTCCAGAACATCGACATCCGGGCCCTGTCCCACGGTGCGCTCGTGAACCTGCGCGACGAGACCGATGAGACGGTTCACCTGGCGTACCTGCGCGGCACCGATGTGGTCTTCCTCGACAGCGTCGAGAGTGCGCGGGTGGTGCGCACCGGTGCCCGCGTCGGACGGCTTCTGCCGGCGCACGCGACCGCCGCGGGCAAGAGCCTGCTCGCCGAGAAGAGTGACGCGGAACTGGCCGCGCTCTACCCCTCGGGTGAACTCTCCGCTCCCACTCCGAACGCCGTCACGACGCTGGATGAGCTGCGAGAGCAACTTGCCGAGGTCCGCCGGCTCGGGTACGCGTTCAACAACGCCGAGAGTGAAGTCGACGTCGTCGCGGTCGCCGCGGCCGTCCGCGACAAGCGGGGCCGGGTCCGGGCGGCGATCGCGACCACCGCCCCCCAGTCGCGCTGCGACGACGCCTGGATCAAGGACACCGCGGCGGCGACCGTGCGTACCGTCCGCGAGCTGGGGGAACGCCTCGGCTGATCCCGGCGGTCGGCCGGAACACCTCCGTCGGCGACTGCGGCCTTCGCGTCACCGGTTCATAGTCCGTGCATCACGGCCGGATCCCGCTCAGGCGGGGTCCGGCCGTCGGCGTTCCTGACGACTCCTCGTCCATGGACGCTTGTCAAATGTCCAAGCAGGTATCACAATGGGGGCCACTGTTCCGTATCGTGCGACATAGTTGAGGGAGTCGCCATGAGTCAGACCATCACCGACCCAGTGCGGCTGGAGGATACGCGGCGGATTCCGCCGCCCGACCCGGATCTGGAACCGCTCAAGGTCAACGTGTACGAGCGGATGTCGAAGGCCGCCGCGCAGCTCATGCCCCTCTTCCCCTACGTCCACGCCGGCGCGATCGTCCCCTGCGGCAACGTCCTCATCGGCGGACCGGAGCAGAGCTACGGCCACTTCTTCCACTGGAACACCGTGTCGGAGGTTGTGGTGGTCTATGGATCGAACCGGTCGCTGCTCGCCTCGGGGCAGATCATGGCGACGCAGAACCTGCACGGGGTGAACTCCTTCCTGCGTGACGAAAAGGACCCGGAGGCCTATGCGGTCATCGTGGTGACCCAGCACCAGGGAGAATCGGGCGACCAGCGTGAGGCGCTCGTCGCCCGCTGCAAGAAGTGCAAGGCCGAACTGATCCGGCACGAGTACGACGCCACTCCCCCCGGGCTTCCCGGCTATGACGGGGCCCGCCACGGCGGTTCCGATGATCTGGTGCACCAGTTCGCGACCACCCTCGGCTCCGCCGAATTCGCGGACCTCCGCAACACCGAAGCGGTCCGCGTCTGCCAGGCGTGCGGTCACGAGAACGTCCCGTTCTCCCGCGCCGAGTGGGGGTGGGCGCGCCAGGTCGACCAGACCCGGGCTGTCAACGCCGCGTGCAACAGCCTGCGCGAAGCCGCGAATGCGACCGAGAAGGAAGGTCAGCGATGAACCGCCGCCGGATGATCCACGCACTCAAGGCCGCCGCCGAGTTCGGTGACTATCAGGACGAAGCCGTCCTGCCCGACCACACCGATCCGCAGATCTATCTGTCCCGCAACCGCCTGCCCCAGCCCTTCCATCTGATCTGCCAGAAGGACACCGTGCTCAGCCAGATGTCCGGCGCGGCCCACGTGCACCTGCGGGACAGTTCGGTGAACAGGTTCCGCATGGACGTCGGCGACCACATCTATATCCCCGCCGGAACGCCGCACCAGATCGTGCCCATAGAGGTGGGGGTCACGCTCCGCTACCAGGCACTCGACGCCGGGCGGCAGGGCGCGGCCTGGTACTGCCCCGGCTGCGACGCAGAACTGCGGCGCTATGAATGGGAGCACGACAACGACGTCCCGGCGGTCCAGTTCTACACCGCGGCCGTGGCCCGCTTCACCGCCGACCTCGACGCCCGGACCTGCGACAAGTGTGCCGCCGTCCACCCGGAGATCGACCTGGCCGCGTTCGGCTGGAACACCCCCGTCTCGGTCTGATCCTCCCTTCCACGGAGAACCAATGCCCACGACCGCCCTGTCCGAAAGAGTCATTGGGAGGACGCGCCGATGACATCTCTACCCGAGTTGTCGGACTCCCGCCGGATTCCGCCGCCCGACCCGGATCTGGAACCGCTCAAGGTCAACGTGTACGAGCGGATGTCCAAGGCCGCCGCGCAGCTCATGCCCCTCTTCCCTTACGTCCATACGGGCGCGATCGTCCCTTGCGGCAACGTCCTCATCGGCGGACCAGGACGGGCCTACGGCCAGTTCTTCCACTGGAACACCGTGTCGGAGGTCGTCGTCTGCTACGGCTCGAACAATTCGCCTCTGGCGCCGGCCCAGATCATCGCGACTCAGAACCTGCACGGCGTCAACTCCCGCCTGGACAACGAGAAGGACCCCGAGGCCTACGCGGTCATCGTGGTCACCCAGCACCAGGCCGAGGAAGGCGACCAGAGCGAGGCACTGATCACCCGCTGCAAGAAATGCAAGGAGGAGCTGACCAGGCACGAGTACGACGCCACACCGCCGTCCGGCACAACTCTGGCAGTCCACCAGTTCGCCACCACGGTCGGTTCCGCCGACTTCGCCCGGCAGCACAACACCGAGCGTGGTCGCACCTGCGCCAACTGCGGCCACGTCAACAACGCGGTCCCCGGCGATGTCTGGGGCTGGGAAAGGCAGGTCAGGCAGACCGACGCGGTCAACTCCGCCCGGGCCGCGCTGGTGGGGGCACAGTCCTAAAGATCGTGTGGGCGGGATGGTCCGGAAGCCCGGGGCCGAGGCCTCCGGCGGGACGGATCATTTGTACCCACATGACAGGGTGTGCTGGACCGGGCTCGGCGAGATCGGTCGGCGCTGTTGCGCGTTGTCGATCAGCGTTGCCGCGTCATGGCCGCCTCAATGCGTCGCGCAGCGGTGGTCAGTGTGCTCACCCAGCCGGGAAGGGCGTCCCGGTCGAACCGTGCGGTGGGCAGCGCGACGGACAGGCCGGCGAGCGGGGCGCCCGACTCGTCCCGCACCAGGACACCGATCGCGATCAGGCCGGTCTCGGTGAGCTGGTCGTTGATGGCGAAGCCCCGGCGCCGCACCAGGCCGAGTTCGCGGTGCAGCCTCGGCAGGTCGACGTCACCATCCTTATAAAGGTCTGCCACCTCGCCGGGCGGCAAGGCGGCGAGGATCGCCTTGCCGCCCGAGGCCAGGTGCGCCGGGAGCGACACGCCCACGCGGTCGCCCACCCGCAGAACGTGCTCGGACTGGACGGTGGCGATGAACCGGGCCTCGTTCCCCAGGCGCACCACCACGTTCGCCGATTCTTCGGTCTGCTTTACCAGCCATCTGAGATGGGGCTCGCACACCGCCCGCAGGAGCGCGACGGCGGTTTGTTCTTCACAACAGAAAAGCTTATCTGCATTGCAGAATCTTGGCAGGCTGAACGCCTGGAACCTGCTGGAAAGGGACTCCACCATGACCGTCACGGATGGATCGCCGGTGACCGTCGTCGCGACCGACGCCGAGAACCAGCCGGCCCGCACACCGGAGCTGGAGGCGCTGTACCGCGGCTTCGAGGCCGAACTGCTCGTCCCGCTGTGGACGGAGATCGGCGATCTGATGCCGCCGTCGCCGCGGTCGAAGGCCGTCCCGCACCGGTGGCGGTGGGACGCGCTGCTGCCGATGGCGGAGCGGGCCGGGGAGCTGGTCCCGGTCGGGCGGGGCGGTGAGCGGCGGGCGATCGCGCTGGCCAACCCGGGGCTGGGCGGGTGGCCGTTCGCGACGCCGACGCTGTGGGCCGCGATCCAGTACCTCAACCCCGGCGAGGACGCCCCGGTGCACCGGCACACGCAGAACGCGTTCCGGTTCGTCGTCGAGGGGGAGGGCGTGTGGACGGTCGTCGACGGCGATCCCGTCGCGATGCGCCGCGGTGACTTCCTTCCGCAGGCGGGGTGGCACTGGCACGGGCACCACAACATCACCGACCGCCCGATGGCCTGGATCGACGGGCTGGACATCCCGTTCCAGTACTTCGCCGAGTCCACGTTCTTCGAGTTCGGGCCGGACGAGGTCGAGTCGCGGGACGCGCCGGACCGGTCGCGGTCGGAGCGGCTGTGGGGCCATCCCGGCCTGCGTCCGCTCACCCATCTCCAGCCGACGCCGGCGACTCCGCTGCTGGCCTACCGGTGGGAGCACACCGACCGGGCTCTGGCCGAGCAACTGGCGCTGGAGGCGGAGGGGCATCGGGCCACGGTCGAGCCCGGCCACGCCGCCGTCCGCTACACCAACCCCACGACCGGCGGCGACGTCATGCCGACGCTGCGCACCGAGTTCCACCGGCTGGCGCCGGACACGGCGACCGCGACGTCGCGTGAGGTGGGTTCCTCGGTGTTCCAGGTGTTCGACGGCACCGGGCGGGTCACCGTCGGGGAGCACGACTGGACGGTCGCACGCGGCGACCTGTTCGTCGTCCCGTCGTGGCAGCCGATGACACTCGCCACCGAGAACGGGCTGGACCTGTTCCGGTTCAGTGACACCCCCATTTTCGAGCGGCTGCACCAGCACCGCGTCCAGTACGACACGATTCAGGAGAACGCTCAGTGAAGCTCGCGACCGTCCGCACCGGCGATGGAACCCGCGCCGCCAGGCTCACCTCCGGCGGATACGTCCTCCTCGACGCACCCGACGTGGGCGCGTTGCTCGCACGCGAGGACTGGGCCGATGAGGCGGCGAGCGCCGGCGGGGAGCCGCGTGCCGTGGACGCCTCCGACCTCGCGCCCGTCGTGCCGCGTCCGGGCAAGGTGCTGTGCGTCGGGCTCAACTACCGCAACCACATTCTGGAGATGGGGCGGGACCTGCCCGAGCACCCCACGCTGTTCGCCAAGTTCGCCGAGGCGCTCATCGGTGCCGGCGACGACATCCAGCTCGCCCCCGAGTCGTCGGCCGTCGACTGGGAGGCCGAGCTGACCGTGGTGATCGGACGCACGGTGCGGCGGGCCTCCGAACAGGAGGCCTCCCGCGCCATCGCCGGATTCACGATCATGAACGACGTCACCATGCGGGACTGGCAGTTCCGCACCAAGGAATGGCTCCAGGGCAAGACGTTCGAGGGCACCACGCCGCTCGGGCCCGTCATGGTCACGCCGGACGAGCTGCCCGGTGGCGTCCGCCCCGCCGTGGCGCTCACCTGCCGCGTCGACGGCGAGGTGATGCAGAAGGCGGAGACGTCCGACCTGGTCTTCGACCCGGTCGACCTGGTGCGGTACGCCTCCACGGTCCTCACGCTGCGGCCGGGCGACGTCATCGCGACCGGCACGCCCGGCGGTGTCGGCCACGCCCGCAAGCCGCCCCGCTACCTGTCGGACGGAATGACCGTGGTGACCGAGATCGGGGGCATCGGGCGCCTGGAGAACACGGCGAGGACGTCATGACCGTCCGCACCTGGATGGACGAGGCCACCAGGCTGTTCCTCGGCGCCCTCGACCGGCTCGCCGACGACCGGCTGGACGCGCCGACCGCGCTTCCCGGCTGGACGCGCTGGCACCTCGTCGGCCACGTCCACGGCAACGCCGAGGCGCTGCGACGGCTCCTGAGCTGGGCCGCCACCGGCGTCGAGAACCGCATGTACGCGAGCCCGGAGCAGCGGGCGGACGAGATCGAGGCGCTGGCGCGGCGTCCCGCATCCGAGCTGCGCTCCCTCGTCCACGCGTCGGCGAACAGCCTCGCGGACGACATGGACGCCCTGCCCGGCGCCGCGTGGAGCAACCTCGTCGTGACCGCCCAAGGCCGGACCGTCCCCGCCGGGGAGATCCCGTGGATGCGGGCCAGGGAGATGGCGGTGCACGCCGTCGACCTGGGCAACGGCGTGACCTTCGCCGACCTGCCCGACGACTTCAACACCCGCCTGGTCTCCGAGGCCGCGGCCAGGCACGCGTCCAGAGGGCGGGCCGCCGACCTGGCCGCATGGCTGACCGGACGGACCGCCGAGGCGCCCACGCTCGGCCCCTGGCTGTGAACCGACGCGATGAAAGGAAACGCGACGATGACCTCCGTACGTGAACCGGTCGACGTGGTGGTCGCCGGGGGCGGCATCGGTGGGCTCTCCACCGCCTACGCCCTGGCCCGCTCCGGGCGTTCGGTGTCCGTCCTCGAACGGTCACCAGAGTTCACCGAGGTCGGCGCCGGCCTGCAGATGGCGCCGAACGCCACCCGGATCCTGAAGGAGTGGGGCCTGCTCGACGAGGTCCTCCAAGCCGGTGTCGTCCCGCGCCGCCTGATGTTCAAGGACGCCCTCGACGGCAGCGAACTCACCCGCCTCGAACTCGATGACGCGTTCGTTCAGCGATATGGCGCGCCCTATGTCGTGATCCACCGCAGTGACCTGCTCACCATCCTGGTGCGTGCCTGTGAGAGGGCAGGTGTCGAGCTGGTGCCGGACACCGACGTCAAGGACGTCGTGACAGACACTGATGCGGCGATCGTTCAGAGCGCGCGTGGCGAGTACCGAGGGCGAATCGCCGTCGCTGCGGACGGGCTCCACTCGGCCCTGCGCACCAGGCTCAGCGACGACGAGCCCATCTGCTCCGGCTACGTCGCATACCGGGGCACGGTCCCCGTCGCGGACCTCGGCGGGGAGATCGGCGAGGAGGCCCTTCACGAGGTCGTCGTTTACCTGGGGCCTGGGTGCCATCTGGTGCAGTACCCGCTGCGACGTGGCGAGATCTTCAACACCGTTGCGGTCTTCAAATCCCCCGCCTACGAACGCGGCGAGCAGGATTGGGGCGGACCGGACGAACTCGACACCGTCTTCGCCGGCGCCTGCCCGCAGGTGCGGACCGGTCTCGGCTCGCTCTGGCGCGACCGCCACTGGCCGATGTACGACCGGCTGCCGATCCCCAGTTGGATCGATGGCCGCCTCATCCTGACCGGTGACGCCGCCCATCCCATGCTGCAGTACCTCGCGCAAGGCGCCTGCCAGGCGATCGAGGATGCGCACTGCCTCGCCGACGAACTGCGCCGCGAAGCCGACTTGACGGACGCACTGAAGCGGTACGAGGCCGAACGCACCGCCCGTACGGCCCGCGTGCAGACCACCGCCCGCTTCTGGGGCGACATCTGGCACGTGGACGGCGTCGCCAGGATCATGCGCAACGAGTTGTTCCGCGAACGCGATCAGCACAGCTACAAGTACATGGACTGGCTCTATGGGGAAGCGAGGCCGCGAGGTCGTCCGGCGACGTGAGGGAATACTGCTCGCCGATCGAGTCGTGCACTTCGGCCAGGAGTATCAGGCGCAGGCCGTTCGCCCGCTCATGACAGAGCTCGGCACGATCGAACTCCTACACGGCGCCGTCCCGGGACAGGCTGGTGTTGTGCTCGTGAATGAGGCGGGACGCCTCGGCCTCATCGCGGCGTTCCAGCGCCTCGATCAGGTCGGCGTGCAACCGGTATCGCTGCCGGATGTAGTCCGGTAGCGGCTGCTCGCCGCCCGGGAGGACCGACAGGGTGTGGCTCTCGATGATGTCGAGCAGCGTGGAGTAGATCGAGCGCAGCATCCGATTGGGGCTGATCGCCGCGATCTGGGCGTGGAGCTGCCAGTTGGCGTGGACGAAACCGATGGCGTCGCCCGTCTCGGCGGCTCCGGCCATGGGCACGAGTTGCTGCCTCAGGCCGGCCACGTCGGCGGGGGACGCGTGCCAGAGCGCGTCCTGGATGAGCAGCGGGTCGAGGGCGTCGCGGATGCGGACGGCGTCGGCGACCGAGGCATGGTCGGAGTCGAGCGCGAGGACCGAGTTGCCGAGCCGCACCATCGGCGACTGCTCGGCCGCGAACAGGCCGCCGCCGGGACCGGGGCGAACGGTGACGAGCTCCCTGGCCTGCACTAGCCGGAGCGCCTCGTTGAAGGTGCCGACCGACACCCCGCACTTGACTCTCAGCTCCTCCTTGGTGCCCAGCCGGGTACCGGGGACGGCGCGCTCGACCAGCTCGGCGATCACTTCGGCGGCGGTGTCGGCCCGGGAGCGACCCGCTTCGGCCCGCTGGGGCGGGTGCGCACGCCGCCAGTCGGCACGCCGCAGCGCGGGGATCTCGTTCTGCTCGTCGGCGGACGCCACATGCCCTCCTCGGGGACGAATTCACCATAAAGATTATCGCGGTCTCTTGACGATGACGCATCCGGACCGTGATTATCTCCATAATCATCATGGACATTGGAGTGGAGATGGTGACTGACCAGGCTTTCCGTGATCTCATGGCCGGCGTCTGCGCACCGGTCACGATCGTCACCGCGGCCGAGGGCGGCCGACCCCACGGCACGACGGTCAGCGCGTTCGCCTCGCTGTCGCTGCGACCCCCCATGGTGACCGTCGCCCTCGACCACGGATCGGCACTGCTTGAGCGCATCCGGAGGACCGGTCGGTTCGGGGTCAATGTCCTCGGCCACGGTCAGGACGACGACGCGCTGGTGTTCGCCAAGCGAGATGTCGATCGCTTCGCCGCGGTCGAGTGGGGGTTCGACCACGAGCTTCCCCGGCTCGTCCGCTCGCCCGGCTGGCTCGCCTGCGACCTCGCCCGGGAACTCCAAGGCGGTGACCACATCCTGCTGCTCGGCATCGTCATCGCGGCCGAAACCCGTACCGCGGCGCCCCTCGTCTATGGGCACCGCGCCTTCGGTACGCACTCGGGTTTCGCCGATCGCCCCCGCCGCCCCATCACCGACGTCATCACCGCGTGCTCCCACTGATCACTGTCCGAGGAGGAACACATGACCGCCCCTGAGGAGATCATCGCCCGAGCCGAGGCGCTCCAGCCGCTGATCCGCGAGCACGCCGCGAAGACCGAGGCGGACCGCCGCGTCACGACCGAATGCATGGAAGCGATCGGCCAGGCCGGCCTGTTCGAGGTCTCGGTGCCCAAGCGGTACGGCGGCGACGAGGCGACACTTCGCACGATGCTGGACGTCTCGGCGACGATCGCCGAGGCCGACGGATCCACCGGCTGGGTCGTGGCGCTGACCAACGTGTGCAACTGGCTCGCGTCGCTTTTCCCGCAGCGCGCCCAGGAGGAGGTGTTCGGCTCCGGCGGCGCCCGCGTCACCGGCGTTCTGACGCCGACCGCGACGACCCGAAAGGTCGAGGGCGGCTGGGAGGTCACGGGCCGCTGGTACTACAACTCCGGCTCTTGGTGGTCGACCTGGGCCGTGCTCGGCGTTCCGCTCACCGACGAGACCGGAGAGGTCGTCGACCAGGGACTGGTGCTCATTCCCGCGTCGGATCTGACCATCGAGGACGTGTGGCACGTCGCGGGTATGCGCGGCACCGCCAGCAACTGCCTGGTGGGGGAGAACCTGTTCGTGCCGGAGTACCGGGTGCTGTCGGTTCCGGCGGCGATCGAGGGCCAGTACCCGACCGAGCATGCCGAAGAGGCCCTGTATCGGTCGGCGTTCGTCCCGGTGCTCACCCTCGTGCTGGCGGGACCCCAGCTCGGGATGGGACGGGCGGCGCTGAAGCTCGTCATCGACAAGGCCGCCAGGAAGCCGATCTCCTACACCTTCTTCGAGACCCAGACAGAGTCGACCGCCTTCCAATTGCAGATCGCCGACGCCGCCACCAAGATCGACATCGCGACGCTACTCGTGCGCAGGGCCGCCGCCGACATCGACGGCGCCGCCTCCCAGGGCGAACACCTCGATTACACCGCGCGCGCCCGGGTGCGCGCCGACGCCGGAGCCGCCGTCCACCACATCGTGGACGCCCTCACCACGCTGATGAACGCACACGGTGCTGGCGGCTTCGCCGACGTCTCCCCGCTCCAGCGGATCTGGCGGGACGTCAATGTGGCCGCCCGGCACGCCGTGATCTCACCGGCCATTGGTGCCGAGGTTTACGGCAAGGCCCTCCTTGGCGTCGACGACAAGATCACCCCGCTCGTCTGAAGGATCCCTCCATGCGTACAGCCAACCTGTCCGGCCGTCTCGTCCTACTGGTGGACGGTCTTGCCGTCGACGTGGAGCGAGCCGGCGATGGCCGCTTCACCGCCGATCCGCAGGCGGTCTACCAGCGGTGGGGGGAGTTCCGTTCCTGGGCCGCATCCGCGCGTCTGCCCGAGGGCGTGGCCTTCGACCCCAGCGATCTCGGCTCGCCGGCACCCGCGCCCCGCCAGCTGCTGGCGGTCGGACTGAACTACCGCGACCACGCGGCCGAATCCGGCTTCACCCTCCCCGAGGGGCTTCCGCCGGTCTTCACCAAATTCGCCACCAGCATCACCGGACCGGTCACCGAGGTGACCCTTCCCCCCGGCGGCAGCACCGACTGGGAGGTGGAACTCGTCGCCGTCATCGGCCAGCAATGCCGCAATGTCGCCCAAGTCGGCGTGTGGGGCCGGATCGCCGGTGTCACCATCGGCCAGGACCTCTCCGAACGGATCACCCAGATGTCGGGCCCCGCCCCCCAGTTCAGCCTCGGCAAGTCGCTGCCCGGCTTCACCCCGATGGGGCCGTGCCTGGTCACGCCGGAGGAGTTCGCCGACATCGACGACCTGGAGTTGCGCGCCACCATCGATGGCGAGGAGGTCCAGAAAGGCCGGACCCGCGACCTGATCTTCTCCGTCCCGGCCCTGGTCTCTCGCCTGTCGGCACTGCTGCCCCTGCTCCCCGGCGATGTGCTGTTCACCGGCACCCCGGCCGGCGTGGGCTGGGGGCGTGAACCCCAGCGGTTCCTGCACCCGGGCGAGGAACTGGTTTCGACCATCGACGGCATCGGCGAACTGCGCCAAAGGTTCATCGCCTGAGGAGGACCCCGTGGCACTGCACCGTCTCAGCTCCATCACCCTCGCAGTCCCGAATCTGACAGACACTCGCGCCTATTACCGGGAGTTCGGGCTCACCGAGGACGACGGCTGGTTCTCCGGCACCCAGGGCGGCCGTCAGCTCCACCTGGTTCCCGCCGATTTCCGCCGTCTCGTTGAAGTGCGAATCGGCGTGGACGAGCCAGACGACCTCGGCCGCGCACGAGCGTCGCTGGACGCCCTCGGCATTGAGACCACCGTCGAGGAAAAGGCCCTCACCGCCGTCGATCCGGCCACCGGGGTCCGCGCCGTGCTCCAGATCGAGCCGCGTCTGATTCAACCGGTCCACCCGGCCACCCCCTACAACGGCCCCGGCAGGAACGAGCGGGTCGCCATCCGCGCACCCGGGATCCTGCGTGAGGGTCCAGTACGCCCCCGCAAACTCGGCCACGTGGTGCTGGGCAGCACCGACCTCGCAGCGACCGTCGCCTTCTTCCGGGACGGCCTCGGGCTCAGGCCGAGCGACTACGTCAAGGACGCGGCGGCGTTCCTGCGCTGCTCCACCGACCACCACAACATTCTGGTCATGAAGTCACCGATCGTCTTCCCCCACCACACTTCCTGGCAGGTCGAGGACATCGACGAAATCGGACGCGGAGCCCAGCGGATGCTGAAGGACCGTCCCGAACGGCACATATGGGGCCTGGGCAGGCACCATGCCGGATCGAACTTCTTCTGGTACCTGCGCGACCCGTCGGGCATGTTCAGCGAGTACTACTCCGACATGGACCACATCCCCGATGACCAGCCCTGGACCCCAGAAACCATCGAAGGCGCCCGCGGCCTCTTCAACTGGGGCCCACCGCCCCCACCGTCCTTCCTGCAGCCCGAGGATCTCGCGGCGCACATGACCGGCGCACACGGCGGCTGACCCCCGACCTGCCCATACCCGACGAACCCGCACAGCCCGCCACAATGACGGAACTCGCCGTCGTCAGCGACGTCGTCCGGATATGTGCATCGCCGGGCGCAGGCGGCAAGCGGCCGGGCGGCTGTCGACCGACGACAACGCCACGAGATGCTGCGGGCCGGGTGGCGGGTGCCCGGCACCAAGCGGCGCCGACGACCCACGGCGCTCAAGCGGCCCGCCACATCGCGTGCTGGTGGCCGGTCCGCCGCAGAAGGGCTAACAGAACATCAGACCGCGTCCGGCGCCGAGAAGGCCGGACGTCGTATCGCCGTTGCCGGGTGCCGGTCGGATGGTGATGCCCGTGGGGGCTGGCGAGGCGTGTCCAGAGCCTGCTGTTTGTGGCCTCAGGTCGACCCCGGGCGGGCCCCAGGCATGACCCCCGGTGCGCCCGGAGGGGGTGTCTGCCCTGGTGACGGGTGGTGGGTCGCGTGGCCTCGCTTGCTGACCCACACGGATGAGTTCTCGGCCGGTGCAAGCCGGCCACCTGGTCACGGACCATGCATGCCGATCGACCTGCGCGGATGTAGTCCTCCGCAAGCGTGGCCTTCACCGTAGATGGTGGATGCCCTGTGGCCGGCGCGGGCATCGGCCGGGCCCGTGAGCGTCGCTGACCGGTGCTCGGCTGGTCAGCGGCGCTCGGCGTGCCACCAGAGGCCGGTCGGTGTGGAAGAAATTGATCTCGTCGGCGGGTCGTGCAGGTGGAACCGGGTAGCCGGCGCGCGGGTTCCGAGCCCGTCGGCGGCCGCACGCTGCTGCCAGTCGGGGGATTCGAGCGTGTTGTGCACGGTCGGGTCGTCGAGAGACTTTCGGTGCTGGGCAGAGCGTCGTCAAGAACACAGAAGCCGCGCGAGACGTTGGTGATGTGACACACCCGGCCCGACTTGCTTAACTATGGAGGATCTTGTCGTTACTGTCGTACCCCAGGGTCGGCGAAGCGGTCACCGGAGGTAGCGATGAGGTCCGGACGGTGGATGCTCATCGCCTGGCTGATCATAGGAGCGCTCGCCGCGGGACAGCGCCACTACTACACCCAATTCGACGGCAGCTGCGCCAGAATCGCCACGATCGGAATCACCTTGGCCTCCGGTCCGCTCAACTACATCGGTCTCAACCCCACCGCCAACTGCAAGGTTCCCCAGCCGAGCACATGACATGTCGGGCTCTACGACCGCGTCATCGTCAGGCCTTCCGACACCTTGAGCTTCCCCCGTTGCGCGGACACCCGATCTGAGTTGACCTTGATCAACTTGGAGGATGCCCGTCCGCCTGTGGGATGGCGGGGTGTTGTCGGTGAGCGCGACTCTCGTCACCTCCGCCGGCGCTTCTGGCGGCGTTGCTTGGAGGCGGGGCGCTGTGGCGGTGGCTTTTTGCGGGTGGGCTGTTGCCGGAAATTGCGGCCACGGGAGCTGTTGGGGGTGCGGCCGCGGACGATGCCGATCAGTTCCTCCATGAGGTCGGTCGTCACGGCCTCGAGCCAGGCCAGGCCGATCTGTGACTGAGGAGCGTCGGTCACGGTTCGGTAGGTGAGGTCTTTGCGGTGGTGGAGGCGGGCCAGAGACTGCGGGAGCAGCAGGACGCCGGCTCCCGACGCCACCAACTCGATCGCGGTGGCGGTGCTCTCAGGACGGGTGAAGGCAGGTTGCCCGGGGCGGTCGTCCCAGGTCAAGACCTCGTCGAGTGGCTCGAACACGTCCTCGTCGGCGAGATCGGCGAGCTCCACCTCCTCCGCCGCGGCCACCGCGTGATCCTTGGGCACCACGACCACGGTCGTCTCCAGGTACAGCGGGATCACATGGAGGGCCTCGCGGTCGACGGGCAGGCGTACGAACGCCGCGTCCACGCCACCGTTCCGCAGCAGGGGGACGACCTCGGCCGCCGGCATCTGCAGCAGGCGAAGCGGCACCTCGCGGACCCGCTCGGCCCACACCCGGGCCCACTTCCCGGGCGTCACGCCCGGCACATAGGCCAGCCGGAACTCACCATCGGTCACTCCGCCACCCTAGTCACGTCCAGGCCGTTCCCTTCCGCTGGCTACCCTTGAGGTCATGGGCACGTCCAAAGCAAAGACCCCGCAGACCATGAAGTCCGCGACCGCGGCCAAGAAGCTGGGGATCCTGCTGTCGGCAGCACCCGCCGAGTTCCAGGAAGGTCCTGTCTCCCGGGACGAATTGAACGCGCTCCAAGCCGACCCGCCCTCATGGCTGGCGAACCTGCGCCGTGAGGGGCCCCACCCCCGCCAGGTCCTCGCCGCCAAGCTCCGCGTCTCCATCTCAGGTCTGGCCCGCGGCGGCATCACGGGCCCCCTCACCACGGCCGAGATCGAGAACCTGAAGGCCGAAAGGCCTGACTGGCTGGAACGCGAGCAAGCCGTCCAAGCCGAAGTCCGCAAGGAGGAACTCCGCCTCAAGCAGCAGCGCGCCAAGGCCTGACTCACGGGATGCCACCCCGGCTGCGCGCACCGCTGCTCGCGATGGAGGCCGCGTGGGTCAAGGCGCTCTGCATTCTCAGCAAGCGCAGCGCCCGAGGCCGCGTACACCTCATACAGGCGGTCGCGCTCGGGCGTATGGCCGTGCCGACGCCGCAGCCGTTCCGCGACCACCTCATCGACTACACCGTCGCCCTGATCCTGACCACCACCGATCTGGCCATGCCCCTTCACCGCCGACTCCACTGACGGCCACTACTTCGTCCACGGCACGCGGGCGACGGGCGACGGCACGCATCAAGCCTGACTCTTTGATACAGGTCAGGTTCCCGGCTGCGGGGGCGAGGGCGCCCAGCGGTCCGCCAGCAGCCTGAAGCTGGGCACATCGTCGAGCGATATCGAGTATTCGTAGGTCCGTTCATAGCCGATGCCACTGATGCGCCACCCGCCGTCCGCACAGCGCCGATACGTCTCCTCGTAGAAGGCGGATCCGCGGATCAGCACCCGGAACGCCTTGGCGATGACGGTGTCCTCCAGGCACCAGGTGCCCTCGGCCTTATCGCCGTCGACCCGGATCTCGGGTTGGCCCGCGAAGTGCACCGTGGTGATGTCGGGACCGAGATTGTCGCGCATGTAGTCGACGATGGCATCGCGGCCTTCCAGGCGCAGCGGCTCGCCGACCGCGCGGGTCCCGTAGGCGCCCAGGGCGTCCTCGGTGAGGGTGCCGGCGAACCCGTCCCAGTCCTTCAGGTCCAGGCAGCGCAGGTAGCGGTACTTCACCTGACGGATCTCTTCCAGGGCATTCAGATCCATGCGACGTAGCTTGCTCGACACCGCCGCCATTGACAAGAACGCGTTCTGATTCCCAAGGCGCCCCTCCCGCTCGGCGTTCGGCACGTCGGCCAGTGGAGCCCACCGGGTGCCGTGCAGGATCTGAAGTCAGCGCTCTGCTTCGCTGAGGCGCCGCCTTTCCGGCTTCGGTGTGTTTGGTGTTTGTAGTGGGCATGGCGGCGGCGTTTCGTCACGCGCACGATGAGTGCATAGGAAGAGCAAGGAGCGTCGGTTGGGTGTATTGGCGGTGGGTACCGGCGGTGCGGATGTGAGGATCCGCGGACCGGTCGAGCGGTCGGCCGCGTACTGCCCCCGCCTCAAGGCCGAGCGGGGCCATGGCAGCTGGTATCTGCGGCTGGCGCGGTGGCTCCGGGACCATCCGGGGCGGCGTCCACGGTGGCCGGATACGCCAACCATGTCCACCCCTACCTGCACCCGCATCTGGGCGGGCTGCTGCTGGGCGAACTGACCGTGGAGCATGTGCGGGAGATGTTCGCCGCGATTGTGCACGACCATCAGGCCGAGGGGCGGCAGATCCGGCAGGCGACGCTGAACCGGATCCGCTCGACACTGCGCACCGCCTGTGGCCGCCGCGCTGCGGGAGGGGCTGATCGCTGAGAACCCGGCGGCGCTGCTGGTGATGCTGGCGGCGCGGCAGCCACAGGCGGTGGTGTGGGCGTCCTCCCGGTCAAACAGCGAGAGCGGACTGGGGAGCGTCCTTCGGTGGCGGTGTGGACGGCCAGCAGACCGCCGCGTCCCTGCACGCCATCCGCGGTCACCGGCTCTACGCGGCCTGCCACTTGATCGCGTTGCGGGGGCTGCGGCGCGGTGAGGCGGCCGGGCTGCGCTGGGTGGACGTGGACCTGGAGCACGGCACCGCGACCATCTGCCAGCAGCTGCAGCGGCGGAACGGCCGCCTGACGGCTTGTCCACCCAAGACCGCGCACAGCGCCCGCGTCATTGCGCTGGACCGCACCACGATCGCCGCGCTACGGGCGCACCGGGACCGGCAGCGCGCCGAGGCCGCCGCGTACGGGGACCGGTACCGCGATAGCGGTTATGTGTTCACCATTCTCAACGGTGATCCCGTGTCCCCCGGGCGGCTCACCCACGTGTTCCAGAAGATGCTGGCCGAGTACCGGCTGCCGCCCGTGCGGCTGTATGACCTGCGGCACGGCGCTGCCACGCTGGCGCTGGCGGCCGGGGTGGAGTTGAAGGTGGTGCAGGAGATGCTCGGGCATTCCAGCATCGTGCTGACCATCGACACCTACACCTCCGTGCTACCTGAAGTCGCGCACACCGCCGCCGAACAGACCGCCACGCACGTGCTGCGCGCCGGGTGGCGGGTGCCCGGCATCAAACGACGCCGACGACCATCGAGCCCCAGAGGGCGAGCTGCCGCCGCCCGTGCCGGCGACCGGTCCACCGCAGCGCTGGCTGCGTGATCGAGAGCGTTCGCTCCGCGTGCTGTGTCGTCTACCTCGGAAGGGCTAACTGGATATCAGACCGTGTCCGGCGCCGGGGAAGGGCCGGATGCCGGATCGCTGTTGCCCGGCCGTCGGTCGGATCGGGAGGCCCGTAGGAGTTGGCGAGGCGTGGACGGGGTTACCGTTTGTGGCCTCAGGTGAGCCCCAGGCATGATCCCCAGCGCACCCGGTGGAGGGTGTTTTCCCTGGTCGGGATGGGTGGGTCGCGTGGGACTCGAACCCACAGCCTACGGATTAAGAGTCCGAAATTTTCGTATCAGCGTGGTGCTCCGGGTGCCATTCTGCGCCAACCTGTCCGCATCAAGCCCCATTTTCATGTCGGCCAATGCCGCCGCGTACCGATCCGTTTCGGAACCGCCGAGCCGACAACGAGCCGACATGGTGTCAGGGGTGTTCGCCTGCGACTTGGGGGAGGGGCTCGCGGTGACCGGTTCAGTTTGTGCTCGGGCCCAGCGCCTGCGCTTGGTAAGTGCGGCGCTGGGTGCCGTCCCGGGGGTGTGCTGGTCGGGTAGGTGGCTTCAAGGGGATGCAGTCACATCAGCGGCGCTGCCTCGCCTTCTTCCATGGTCCGCGCGGTTTGATCAGCTCGGTCTTGTACAGCCCGATCGCCGACTCCATCAACGCGTTGTCGAGCGCGTCGCCGACGGTGCCGATGGAGGCGTCGATCCCGGCGTCGACCAGGTGCGTGGTGAACCGGAAAGACGTGTATTGCGACCCGGCATCGGAGTGATGCACCAGGCCGGGACCGACCGGTCGTCCGGCTCGGTCGCGTCACCACAGCGCCATGTCGAGGGCATCCAGCACCAGGCGGGTCCGCTTGCTTGTCGAGGCGGTCCAGCCGACGACGGCGCGGGAGAAGATGTCGACCACGAACGCGACGTAGACGACGCCGGCCCAGGTGCTCACGTGGGTGAAGTCGGCCACCCAGCGGCGATTCGGGCTGGTCGCGGTGGGGTCGCGGCGCAGCAGATCGGTGGCCCGCTCATACCCGTCGTCGCGGACGGTGGTGCGGACCCTGCGGCTGCGGCGGGCACCATGCAGGCCGGGCTCACGCATCAACCGCTCGACCGTGCAACGCGCCACGTCGTGTCCCTCGCGCTGAAGCTGCCGCCAGATCTTGCGAGCGCCATAGACCCGGTAGTTCGCCTCGAAGATGCGGGTGATCTCGGTCTTGAGCCACTCGTCACGCACGGCCCGGGCCGAGGCAGGACGTGATCTGGCGGCGTAGTAGGTGGACGGTGCGATCTTGGTGCCGTGCTCGGACAGCACCCGGCAAATCGGCTCGACCCCGAACACCTTGCGGAACGCGTCGATGAACGCGATCAGTACTTGTGTGGCCGGTCGAGCTCGGCCGCGAAGAAACCCGCCGCTGCTTTCAGGATCTCGTTCGCCCCGGCGCAGCTCGGCGTTCTCCCGCTTGAGCCGCTTGAGCTCCACGGACTCCTCGGTCGTTGCCGGACACCGGTGTCGACCTCGGCCTGGCGCACCCAGCTGGCGCACCGTCTCAGCGTGCTTGACACCCGGCTTGGTCGCTACCGCCTTCATCGCCGACCGCTCACTGGGATAGTCCGGACGCACCTCGGCGACCATCCGGACCGCCCGCCTGCGCAGCTCAGGCGGATAGGGGACTGACGTGCCATGACTCGATCCTCTCAGGGAATCGAGCCTCCACCCGACCCGGGGCGTTTCACTTCGGACGCGCCCCTGAGAAGCGCCAGCGGGTTGCACTGAATCCCTTCTCCTTGCCGAATGCGAAGACCACCGTCGGTTTGACCGCGAAGATGTACCGGGGATTGGCCAGCTCGGTGTCGTCGGGGGTGTAGAACTCGCCGTCCTGGACGAATGGGTGCCACCACGGATATTTGGTCGGGAACAGGTCCGCGACGCGTTGCAGCCGGTCGGCGTCCCGGACGATGTGCGCGGTTCCTTCGACTACCAGGTCGATGTCGTTGGCCGGGACGGTGATGGCGCAGCTGTCGTTGTGTTCGAGGTCGCGGGCCTTGCGCGCCTCTCGGTGTGTGTTGAAGCAAACGGCGCCCTCCAGCCAGATGGCCAGCACCGGCACGACGTGCACGCGCCCATTAGGGCCGGACGTCGCCACCAGATAGTCATCGCCTTCGGCTATCCGTGCCCGGGCGTCCGCCCAGGTGAGGGACGTCAGAGGACTGCCGCTGGGGCTGGACAACGGTTCGGCGACCGGCTCCGTCATAACCGCTCCTTAGATTTTCGGAACACCCGGACACGGTAACGCTTTGCGGTGATGAGAGCGCCGAACCGATTGAGCGAGTCGGCATCCGCAGAGCCGTCTCGGGCGAATGGTGAGCGAGCAGCCGCTCACGCACCTCATGGAGGACTCCCAATGACGTTGTCAACTGAGCGAGGGAGCTCAGGCCGCCTTTGAGTACGGGCGGGGTGGCCTGGAAAGTACGGTTGTCGCGCAGGAGAGCCCACAGGACGTTGACACGGCGTCTGGCCAAGGCGAGGACGGCCTGGGTGTGTCGTTTCCCCTCGCGCCTTTTCCGGTCGTAGAAGGCACGCGATTCCGGATGTCGCTGGATGCTGATCAGCGCGGAGGTGCAGAAGACACGCTGGAGTCCGCGGTGGTAGCGCTGCGGCCGGTGCAGGTTGCCGTGGATGCGTCCGGAGTCGCAGGCGGCTACCCCTGGCCGAGGAGGACGTCGTCCGGCTCTCGCCGGTCGGCCGCAAGGACATCGACGTGATCGGCACCTACACCTTCACCGCGCCCGATCTCGGCCCGGCCGGTGTCCGCGAGCTCCGTGACCCCGACGCCGACGACCAGGACGACTGCCCCGCGCGGTCGGCGGGTGGGACGATCGGCGCTCTCCGGCTACTCCGCGCGCAGCAATGGCTGGGTGCTGCAACGGAACGCGTTCCCGAACGACCTGGTGATCGCGAAGTCGACGTTGCGCTTGCCGAAAACTACGTCTGCGCAGGTGGAAGGCGTAGAGGGGTGCTCAGGTGTTGCGCTTGATCAGCTGCGAATCAAGCGGCGGTAAGGCGGTCGCCGCGGGATGATGGGCGGCTGTGTTCTTGCGACTGGCCTACTTGACCGTGGCGAACGCGTTCGCGGTGCTGCGTCTGCTTCCGATGACCGACCGGGAGAAGGACGCCGAGATCTTGGTGCTGCGGCATCATGTGTCCTGGGCGCCACCGCTCACCCGACCGCGTCGTGGGTGACCCAGGCGCTCCGGAACCTGGTCATGGACTTGGAGGACGTCGGCCGCCGGGCACGGTTCCTGATCCGCGACCGCGACGGCAAGTTCCCTGAGCTGTTCGACGCTGTCCTGGCCGATGCCGGTATTCGGACGGTGCTGACTGGGGTGCGGATGCCGAGGATGAACGCGGTGATGGAGCGGAGGGTGCAGACCTGCCGCCGTGAGCTCCTGGACCGCATGTTGATCTGGAACCAGCGGCATCTGCTCCACGCCCCTCCGCGAGTTCGAGACCTTCTCCAACGCACACCGCCCGCACCAAGGCATCGCCAACGCACGCCCGTTGAAGCCACTACCTCCACCGATCACCGAACCAGACAGATCGCCCACCTGAACATCCGAAGACGGCAACGGCTGGGCGGAATCCTCAACGAGTACGAACATGCCGCTTGACCTGCTTGGACGTGGTTTTCGGCAAGGGCAAGGTTCCATTTCTTAGGTATCGGTAAGAGCGCGGCCCCAGCGACGCGCTAATCCTGCTCTCAGGTTGATCGGGGACAATGAGCGGCAAAAGCATCGACTGGAAGGGGGCGGGCCGGCGTGCGGATCATGATCGCGGATGATGAGAGGGCCATCCGTGAGTCGCTGGAGCGGGTGCTCCAGGTCGAGGGTTACGACACCAGCACCGTCGCCAACGGTCTCGCCGTGCTCGACGGCGTCGGGGAGGCCGGCGGTGACACGCTGGATCTGCTGATCCTCGACGTGATGATGCCCCGCCTCGGCGGGTTGGAGACCTGCAGGCGGTTGCGGGCCGAGGGTCGGGATCTGCCGGTGCTGATGCTGACCGCCCGTGACCAGGTCTCCGACCGGGTCGCGGGGCTGGACGCGGGTGCCGACGACTACCTGCCCAAGCCGTTCGCCACCGAGGAGTTGCTGGCCCGGGTGCGGGCCCTGCTGCGCCGGCGCACGCCGCCCGACGGGGAGTCGCAGGTCCTGTCGTTCGCCGACGTCCGGCTCGATCCCGACAGGTTCGAGGCGTGGCGGGGCGGGCGGCCGCTGCGCCTGACCCGGACCGAGTTCTCCCTCCTGCAGGTCCTCGTGCGCAACGCGACCCGGGTCTTGACCCGCGACGCGCTGTTCGAGGCGGTCTGGGGCTTCGACATGTGCGCCACCGCCAACAACCTCCAGGTATACGTGAGCTACCTGCGCCGCAAGATGGAGGCCGAGGGTGAGCCGCGATTGATCTACACGCTGCGCGGCCTGGGATACACGTTGCGGGAGACTCCTCCGTGAGCAGGCCCGCCGGCCGGGAACCGCGCCGGCTGACCCGATGGTGGCGTCGGCGGTCCCTGCGGGCCAGGCTGACGGTGATCGCGGCGACGGCCATCGCGGTCAGCGTGTTCGTGGCCTTCCAAGTGGGCATCGAGCTACTGAACTGGGAGCTGCAGGACACCGCCGAGGATCAGCTACGCGCCGACTCCCGCGTCCTGGCGACGAACGCGGAGCGCGCCGGTCTGGCGCAGGTCCAGTTACCGCCGTATCCCGGATCCGGTCGGCTGGTGCGGGTCATCCTGCCCGACGGCTCGACCCGGACGCCGGCCGGCCAACCCGCGCTGCCCCCGGTCAGCGAGCACGCCGGGCGCGTGGCGCAGGGCGCGTCGGCCGATCTGATGGAGTCGGACGACAGCGACGGCTACTTCATCTACACGCTGCGGGCGGGCGACGGCGCGGTCCAGGTGGCCCGCGTCGCCGACGACGACAGCCCGATCACCCGGTTCGGGTTGGGCATGCTGCTGATCGGGCTGCTCTGCGTGGTCGGCGGCGCCGTTGTCGGGCGGGCCGTGGCGCGGACCGGGCTGGCACCGATCGACCGGCTGACCGCCGCCGCGGTACGTGTCGCGCACACCCGGGATCTCGACGCCGACATCCCGGATGAGGGCGGTGGGGAGATCCGGCGGCTGATTCAGTCGATCAACGACATGCTCGCCGCGCTCCGGGACTCCCGGCGGGCGCAGCGGCTGCTCGCCGAGGACGCCGCCCACGAGCTCAAGACCCCGCTCACCAGCCTGCGCCTCAACGTCGAGCTGCTGATCCGGCTCGATCGGCGCGGCACCCTGGACAGCGCACTGCCGGCGGGGAGCCGGACCCGGCTGCTCAATGATCTCGGCGCCCAGGTGGCCGAGTTGAGCACCCTTGCCGCCGAGCTGACCGACCTGGCGCGCGGTGATGTCAGCGACGAGAGCACCGAGCTGCTCGACCTGGCCGACGTGGTGGTGGCCGCCGCGACCCGGGCGCGTTCCCGCGTGCCAGACATCGAGGTGGCACTCGACGTGACCTCCGTGTGGGTGAGCGGGCGTCCCGCTGCGCTCCAGCGGGCGGTGCTCAACCTCATCGACAACGCCGGCAAGTGGTCCCCCGCGGACCAGCCGGTCCAGGTCCGGCTCCGTGCCGAGGGCGCGTCGGCGGTGCTCGAGGTCGATGACGCCGGGCCGGGCATCGACGCCGCCGACGTACCGCGGGTGTTCGACCGGTTCTACCGTGCCGACAGCGCCCGGGCGTTGCCGGGATCCGGTCTGGGGCTGTCGATCGTGCAGCGGGTCGTCGACGCCCACGGCGGCCGGGCCACCGTCGCCCGCTCCGCACGCGGTGGCGCGCTGCTTCGGGTCGACCTTCCGGCCGCGGCCCCGCCCGCCCCGATCGCACGGCTCACCGCCGGGTAGGACACCGCGGTGCGCTGACCCGCCCCGGGGGCGCGGCGCAGGACGAGGGACGGCGGCCCTCGGGCATGGCCCCGCGCGGCTCACCGTCGGGGCAGGATACGGTGCGCTGACCCCAGCCCCGGCGCGTGGCGCAGGACCGAAGGGCGGCGGCCGTCGGGCCCATGACAAGATCCGGGACGGGTATGGGTCCCCGTCCCGGATCTCGTCCGTGCCGCCGCGCTCACCGTTGCAGCGTGGGCTCCTCGTCGTGGGCGAGCGACTGTTGACCGTCCGGCAGCTCCGCCGCTGGATGGGACAGCCGGCTCGGCCACCAGATCCGCCGGCCGATCAGCAGGGTGAGGGCGGGCACCAGGACCGACCGCACCAGCAGGGCGTCGAGCAGCACGCCGAAGGCGACCAGGAACCCGACCTCGATCAGCATCACCAGCGGAAGTGTGGTGAGGACCGCGAACGTGGCCGCCAGGACCAGGCCTGCCGAGGTGATGACGCCACCGGTGGCGGAGAGGGCTTTGAGCATGCCCTTTCTGGTGCCGAGACGCACGGTCTCCTCCCGGGCCCGGCTGGTCAGGAAGATGTTGTAGTCGACGCCGAGCGCCACCAGGAACAGGAATGCCAGCAGCGGCACCGAATAGTCGATGCCCTTGAACCCGAGGATCGTGTCGAAGACGAACACGCTGCCGCCGAAGGCTGCGGCGAATGAGACGATCACGGTGGCCATCAGGACCAGCGGGGCCACGATCGCGCGCAGCAGTAGCCCGAGGGTGATCAGGACGACGGCGAGCACCAGCGGGATTACCAGCTTCTCGTCGCGGCTGGTGGTCACCTCGGTGTCGAGGTTCTCCGCACTCGGCCCGCCGACGATCGCCTCCGCCCCGCTCACCGCGTGCACGGCGGTGCGCACCCGCTTGATCGTGTCGTACTCTGCGGCGGTTTCCGGCGCGTCCGTCGGGAACGCGGAGATGTTGGCCCAGCCACCGCTGGTCTCCTCCGGGATGGCCAGTGCTACACCGCGAGTGTCCTTGACGATGTCGAGCACCCGCTCCTGGTGCGCCGGCCGCGTGAAGATCGTCATTGGCTGGCCGCCGAGCTCTGGGAAGTGCTGGCGGAGAACGGTGAAGCCGGTGACCGACTCCGGCGCGGACAGGAACTGGTCCTGCTCCCGCAGGGCGCCGGTGTTGCCCGCCAGCCCGATGGCGAGCATGCCGAGGATTCCGAACGAGCCGAGCGTCGCAACCCACCGGCGGCGGTTGATGGCGGTGCCGAGCCGTCCCCACAGCCCCGGCTTCTCCTCCACGGCCGTGCTGAACCGCGGGATGGCCGGCCAGAAGATCCGCCTGCCGAGCACCACGAGCACCGCCGGGAACAGCGTTAGCATGGCCACCAGCGCGCACAGGATGCCGGCCGCACCGATCGGGCCCAACCCGCTGGTGCTGTTCAGGTCCGCGACGAGCAGGCAGAGCAGGCCGGCGACCACGGTGGCCGCGGACGCGACGAGGGCCGGCGCCGCGCTGCGTAGCGCGTGGACCATCGCGACCCGGACGTTCTCGTGGTGGTGCAGTGTCTCCCGGTACCGGGAGATGAGCAACAGCGCGTAGTCCGTGCCGACGCCGAATACCAGGATCGTCAGCAGCGCCGAGTTCTGGCTGTTGACCACGATGCCGAAGCCCTTGACGAGCAGGTAGACGGTCCCCATCGAGGTCAGTGCTGCCGCGCCAACGGCCACCAGCGGGATGATCCACAACACCGGGCTGCGGTAGGTGAGGATGAGCAGGAGCGTGACGACGACGACGGTGGTGAGGAGGACCTGCAGGTCGATGCCGTCGAAGACGGCGTCCATGTCGCCGTCGATTGCGGCCGGGCCGGTCACGTCGAGTTCCAGGCCGGCGGGGCGGTCCTTCGCGGCGTCACGCAACGGGCCGACGACGGCCTCTGGTTCGCCGTAGGTCGTGCTCACCGGGAGGGTGAACATCATCGCCTCGCCGTCGGTGGAGGGTCTCGTCGGTGGGCCCTCGTCCTCGCCGCTGGCCGGGGCCGCCTCCTTCGGCGGGTACCGCTTGGCAAGGGTGTTGTAGTGGCGCTCGACCGTCGCGCGGTCGGCGTCGGTCATGCCGCCGGCCCGGTGGTACACGAAGACGAACGTGTTCTCCTCACCCCCGGGGAGACTGTCCTCCAGCACCGCCACCTTGGTGGACTCGGCACTGGCCGGCAGGGTGTCCGCGGCGCTGTCGGTGGTGACCGAGCTCAACTTTCCGCTCAGCGGCACCATGAACGCCGCCAGCACCATCCACAGGCCGATCACCAACCACGGCACCCACCGACCGGCCAACCGACCGGCCGGCGCTTCCCCGGACGGCGCTGCGTTGACTGCCATCACTGGCCTCCTACATACGGATTACATCGCTGATCTGATGCCTGCTTCCTACCGAGCGAACCTGAGACGACCGTTAATACGGCGCTCAGGCCGGTTGGCCGAACCAGGTGCCCAGCGCACGCACCAGCGTGGTGGCGTCGAGGTCCTGCCCCGGGCGAATGCGTTCTCAGATCTTGAGATGAGCCGGTAGGCCAGCGGGGGGCACGGCGGGTCGGGTGGCCTGGTTGAGAACGACGAACGCGATCCCCGATGATCTTGGAGGTCCAAGCCAGTCGATCAAGACAGGGACCGCGTTCGCGTGCCAACTTTCCCGATCGACGCCCTGGTCCGCCACTGCGAGGGCGTCCATCTGCCATGGTCTGCCACCGACCTGCTCGGTCTGCCCGCTTTGGTTGAGGTCCTCGACGGCATTCCCGGTCCGCGGCACCGGCGAGGCCGCCGCCACCGGCTCGGCCCCCTGCTGGCGTTATGCCTGCCCACCGTGCTGAGCGGAGATTGAGGTGCCCCGGCTTCTGTGATGGGAGGCAAGCTAGGAGGAGCTCGTGTCGCCATGGCCTGAGGCTGTGCTGTCGTGCTCGGTAGGCCAATCCGTCGCCGTCCGTGATGGTTGATGCATCCGCTGCAGACCCACCCTGCCCTTATGAGAAGAGCGAGAAGTGCCGGTGGTGTGGGGACCGGCCGGGAGTCCGGTCACGGTGGCCCAGTGGCTGCAGCGTTGGCTGGACGACCACCAGGGCGCGCCGTCCACGGTGACCGGTTACGCCGATCATGTGCGGCGGTATCTGACCCCGTTGCTGGGGCATCTGCTGCTGGCGGAGGTGGCGGTAGCGCATGTGGAGGAGAACCCGGCGTCGCTGGTGGCGTTGCCGCCGACCCGGCGACCTCGGGCGGTGGTGTGGACCGCCGCCCGTGTCCAGCACTGGCGCAAGACCGGGGAGCGGCCCGCCGTGGCCGTATGGACCGCTGCTCAGACGGCCCAGTTCCTGGACGCGATCGCCGCGCATCGCCTGTACGCGGCCTACTATCTGATCGCGTTGCGCGGGCTGCGCCGCGGTGAGGCAGCCGGGCTGCGTGGTGTGATGTCGACCTGGACGAGGGAACCGCGGTGATCTGCCGGCAGTTGCAGCCGAGGACGGGCGGCTGACGGTATGCCCGCCCAAGACCGCGCACAGCACTCGCGTGATCGCGCTGGACCACACCACGATCGCGGCGCTGCGCGCGCACCGTTCAACGCAGCAGGCCGAAGCGGCCGCTTATGGCGAGGGGTACCGCGACAGCGGGTATGTGTTCACCAACCTCAACGGTGAGCCGGTCGCCCCGGGCTGGCTCACCCACGTGTTCCAGCAGTTGATCGCCGAGCACGATGTGCCGCCGATCCGGCTGCATGACCTTCGCCATGGTGCCGCGACGCTGGCGCTGGCGGCCGGGGTGGAGTTGAAGGTGGTGCAGGAGCTGCTCGGGCATTCCAGCATCGTCCTGACCGCCGACACCTACACCTCCGTGCTACCCGAGGTTGCGCACCGCGCAGCCGAGCAGACCGCCGCGCACCTGCTGCGCGCCGCGGGCGTGGTGCCCGGCACCACCCGACGCCGCGGCCGTGCCCTGGCCCGGCGTCGCCGTCCTACGGGGGTCACACCCGGACCGGTCGGGTGCGGCGCCGGGCGACCGGCCGGCGTCCCGCATCGGCAGGGCCCCGCCGACGGGCTCGGCCGCCTGGACGCCTCCGCGCGGATGCTGCGGTATCGGCTGCGTGATCGAGAGCCTGCGCTCCTCGCCCTACCTGACGACCTGCGAAAGGACTAACCGCACACCGATGACGCGCCACCTCGAGTAGGTCGGTGCGGGAATACGCCCTTGCCTTCACCAATCGCATGGGATAGATGCGGGCGTTGGCTCGGCTCGTGCGCCGTCTCGGCCCCAGGGTGGCCTCAACCCGGCCCCAGGCATGATCCCCAGCGCACCCGGTGAAGGGTGTTTTCCCTGGTCAGGGGTGGTGGGTCGCGTGGGACTCGAACCCACAGCCTACGGATTAAAAGGACCTGCACGGACGGAGTTTCGAGCAAAGTGCAGGGTCGGCAGTGCCGGTCCACGCCCAGGCGCACCGCCTCCTTTCCTTTTACAGGTTCAGCCCGCCGCCGCACACGAGGGTCTGCGCACTGATGTAGTCGGACTCCGGCATGCATAGCAGGTGGACGGCGTAGGCGGCGTTGGCCGACCCGATACGGCGCAGAGGGATCATCTGAGGGCATCGCCAACGCCCGCCCGTTGACGCCACTGCCTCCACCGGTCACCGAACCAGGCAGATCGCCCAGCTGGACGTCCGAAGAACGCAACGTCTGGGCGGAATTCTCGACGAGTTCAACATGCTGCTTGACCTGCACGACGAGGTTTTCGGCAGGGACAGGAACGTAACGACCTCCTCCAGGGAGGTGCGCGAGAACGGCTGGTCGATCACCGGGCAGGTGAAGCTGGAAGACAAGCCCGAGTTCGACTTCGCCGATGAACAAGAGAGGAACAAGCGCGGCACCGTCTTGGGCGAGAGGGCAAACTTCAGCGACCTCGTCATTGCTACGGACACCCGGCGATGTACGACCTCTACCGGCTCCTGTGCAGCTACACGCACCCTTCGGCGCGGTGCGCGGATGTGCCGATGCCGATCTGTTCCGTTGCGGCTGCGACCGCGCCTGCCATCACTCCAGCGTCCTTGACGTTGAACCGCTCGGACAGGAACATCGCGCCGATGCCGGGCCATTCGGCATGCTGTGCCTCCGCCACGACGTCGAGCGGACTCGCGGTATGGCCCGCCAGCCCGTAGCACCCGATCTCGGGCAGCGCCGCCGTCATGACGATCCCTTCCGCGCCTGGGCGCGCTGCCTGTCGATGTACCGCGTGGTCGTCCTGTTGACGAACGTCGGCGAGAGCCGGCCGACGCGCCACGCGAGCCGTGCACGGCGCGGCTCCACGACCATTGCCTCGTTCGCTTCGACGGCCGCCAGGACCCGCCGGGCGAGCACGCCCGCATCGAGCGGGCGCTTGATCCCCTGCCCGTCGAGGTAGAAGTCGCGACCGCGGTAGGGGCCGATCTCGCCCTTGTCGAGGATCGGGGTGTCCACGGCCGCAGGGCAGACAACGGTGACGCCGACGCCGTGCGCGGCGGCCTCGGTCCGCAGCGCGAGGGACAGCCCGACGACGGCATGCTTGGTGGCGACGTACGACGTCATCAGGCCCGCGGCCATGAGACCGCCCAGCGAGGCCGTGTTGACGATGTGCCCGCCGTGCTGGCGGACCATGTGCGGATACGCCGCGTGCACACCATGCACAACGCCACGGATGTTGACGTCGATGATCGCATTCCACTGGTCCAGCGTCAGGTGCTCCGTGTCGCCGAAATAGGTGATGCCCGCGTTGTTGAACATCAGGTCGATCCGTCCGTGCGCCTCCACGACCTCGTCGACGACCTGCTGCACCTGGGCCGCTTGCGTCACGTCGACGGCCGCAGCACGTGCCGATCCCGGTCCGGCGAGGCCGGCGACGGTCTTCTCTGCGGCGCCCAGGTCGCGGTCCGTGCACACCACGTCGGCGCCTGCACCGACGAGTGCCGCGGTGAGCGACGCTCCGATGCCCGAGCCGCCGCCTGTGACGATCGCGGATCTGCTCGCGAGGCTCATGCGAACGCCTTCTCCACGAGTCCGGCGAGATCCGGGTAGCGCATCAGGTGGGCACCGCCGTTGATGTCAAGGGTCTCGCCGGTTATCCACGCCGCGTCGTCCGACAGCAGGTAGCGCACGGATGCGGCGATCTCCTCCGGGCTTCCCGGTCGGCCGAGCGGCGTGTTGGCGACGTACTCGTCCTTCACCCGGGGTATGTCCATCGCCGGCGCCGTCAGCGGTGTGACGACCAGGCCGGGCGCCACTGCGTTGACGCGCACACGGCGTGGCGCGAACTCGAGCGCAGCGACCTCCGTGAGCGCCACGAGGCCGGCCTTCGCGGCGCAGTAGGCGGCCAGGCCGGTGCCGGGCTGGCGGGCGTTGAGGGAGGTCAGCGACACCAGTGCGCCTCCGTCGGTGACGCGGAGTCCGGCGTGCTTGAGGACGAGGAACGCGCCGGTGAGGCAGACGTCGACGATCCGGCGCCACTCCGCGGCGTCGTGGTCGACGACTCGTGAGAGCGTGCTCGTGCCGGCACAGTTGACCACGCCATGGAAGCGCCCGTGCTCGGCGACGACGCCCTCGAAGAGCGCCTCCACTCCTCCCTCGTCGGTCACGTCGACCTGGACGTCGGCGCCCGTGCCGGGGAGGTCGGCGACCACCACGATGTCGCCGTGCGACCGCAGCAGCGCGGCCGTCGCCGCTCCGAGGCCGGACCCGCCCCCGACCACCACGACCGTGCGCTGCTCACCCATCCGCCACCATCCTGACGCTCGTCGGTATCTGTTGACACGTGTCAATTGCAGTCTTAACGTGACGTGCATCACGCCAGGTTGTCAAGCAGATGCCGAGGAGTAGCCGATGAGTGGTCCGACGGTCGCCGTGATCGGTGCCGGCATCAGTGGGCTGACGATGAGCAAGATGCTGGAGGACTACGGGCTGGAGTACGCCACGTTCGAGTCCTCGGACCGCGTCGGCGGCAACTGGGCCTTCGGCAACCCCAACGGGCACAGCAGCGCCTACCGCTCGCTGCACATCGACACCTCGAAGTACCAGCTGTCCTTCAAAGACTTTCCGATGCCCGAGGAGTATCCCGACTTCCCGCACCACACCCAGATCAAGGACTACCTCGACAGCTACGCCGACGCGTTCGACATCCGGCGCCGGATCGAGTTCGAGAACGGCGTCGTGCACGCCGAGCGGCACCCCGACGGCGGCTGGCTGCTGGAGACCGAGCGCACCGGCGTACGTCGCTTCGACGTGCTCCTGGTGGCCAACGGCCACCACTGGGATCCGCGCTTCGCCGACAAGCCGGGAGAGTTCACCGGCCTGACGATGCACTCGCACGCCTACATCGACCCGCGGACGCCGTACAACCTGACAGGTAAGCGGATCCTGATCATCGGGCTGGGCAACAGCGCCGCCGACATCGCGGTCGAGCTCTCCAGCAAGACACTCGACAACGAGGTCGTCATCTCGACGCGGTCCAGTGCGTGGATCGTGCCGAAGTACTTCGCCGGAACGCCGGCCGACAAGTACTACAAGACCTCCCCGCACATCCCGTTCGCGTGGCAGCGCAAGTTCATGCAGGTGATGCAGCCGCTGACCGCCGGCCGCCCGACCGACTACGGCCTGCCCGAGCCCAACCACAAGTTCTTCGAGGCGCACCCGACGCAGTCGGTCGAGTTGCCGCTGCGGCTCGGCTCCGGCGACCTGCGGGCCAAGGGCGACATCGAGCGCTGGGACGGTCCTACCGTGCACTTCGCCGACGGCACGGCCGAGGACTTCGACGTCGTCATCCACGCCACCGGCTACAACATCACCTTCCCGTTCTTCGATCCCGACTTCATCAGCGCGCCCGAGAACCACATCCGCCTCTACAAGCGGATTTTCAAGCCGGGCATGGACGACGTCGCGTTCATCGGGTTCGCCCAGGCGACGCCGACACTGTTCCCGTTCGTCGAGTGCCAGACCCGGCTGGTCGCGGCCTGGCTCGTCGGCCGCTACGCGCCGCCGCCGGTCGCCGAGATGGAGCGGGTGATCGACGAGGACCAGCAGAAGTACACCGCCCATATGGTGCAGCGGCCGCGGCACACCCAGCAGCTCGACTACTTCCTTTACGAGCACGACCTGCGCACCCGGGAGATCCCCGCGGGGCTGGAGCGAGCTGGGCGGCAGCGGGCGCGGCGGCCCGTGGAGGCGCGCGGGTGAGCGAGGAGCGCACCTGGGCGCGGCTGGTCGACCGCCGCAGTGCCAACCGCGGCGACCAGCGCCGCTCGGCCCTGCTCCAGGCCCTCGACGACCTGCTGCGCGAGCAGACCCTCGACCAGGTCAACGTCGCGGAGATCTCGCGGCGTGCCGGCGTCACCCGCTCGGCGTTCTACTTCTACTTCGAGAGCAAGGCCGCCGCGGTGCTCGCCCTGATGACCGGCCTGTACGACGCCGCGTCGGACGCGACCGACCTGCTGGTCAAGGCGGAGGGTGATCCCGGCGAGCGGATCCGGCAGGTCCTCGGCTCGCTCTTCGACTCCGTCGACGCCTCGCCGCACACCTACCGCGCCCTGCTCGAAGGAAGGGCCGCCAACCCGCAGGTCCGGGAGGGCTGGGACGCGGGCCGCGCCGAGTTCGCGGGCATGGTCGCGGAGATGATCGAGCGGGAGCGGGCCGCCGGCCACGCGACCGACGGTCCGGACGCGGCGGCCCTGGCCGCCGTACTCCTCGACCTGAACGACCACGCCCTCGAGCGCCATGCGCTCGGCGGTGAACCGCCGCGCGAGCAACACGTCGACGCGCTCACGCACATCTGGGTGACCAGCATCTACGGAGGCATCGCATGACCACCTTCGACTTCACCTCGGCCGGTGTGCGCTGTGCCGCCACGCATCACGCCGGCGCGGACGGTGCGCCCGTCGTGGTGCTCGGCCACGGCCTCGCCGGTACCCAGGACTCCGGCCTCCAGCCGTTCGCCGAGGCGTTCGCGGCTGCGGGCTTCCACGCCGTCACCTTCGACTACCGCGGCTTCGGCGCGAGCGACGCCAGCGATGGTGGACCGCGCCAGTGCGTGTCCGTCGCCGACCAGGTCGCCGACTGGCACGCCGCCGTCGAGGCAGCGAAGCGCCTTCCGGGCGTCGGCGTCGAACGGGTCGTGCTCTGGGGCATCTCGCTCGCGGGCGGCCACGTCGTCTCCGTCGCCGCCGCGCGTGACGACGTCGCGGCGGTCGTCTCCGCGGTGCCGCTCGTCGACGGGCTCGCCGCCGCGCGGCTCGCCGCGAAGCACCACCGCCCGGCCCAGCTGCTCGCCTCCACCGGCCGCGGCATCGCTTCGGCCGTACGACGCAAGGCCGGCCGCGCGCCGACGATGATCCCGGTCGTGGCTCGTCCCGGGGAGCTCGGCGCGCTGACCCTGCCCGGCGCCTACGAGGACTACCGCGCGCTCGCGGGCCCGACCTGGCGCAACGAGATCGCCGCCGACGTCGTGCTGGAGCTCGGCGGCCGGACGCCCGCCAAGGACGCGAAGTCGCTGCGGGTCCCGTGGCTGGTGCAGATCTGCGACTTCGACAGGAGCGCGCCGCCGTACGCCGCGGCGAAGGCGGCCTTCGCCGGTCGCGCCGAGGTGCGGCACTACCCCGGCGACCACTTCGACCTCTTCGCCGGCAAGCCCTTCCACGAGGCCGCCACCCGCCACGTCGTGGCGTTCCTGAGCCGCCACCTGACTGTTCCCTCCGCCGCCACCTCGCCCACCGCGACCGCATCGGAGCCGTCCCGTGTCTGACACCGTCCAGGCCCTCCTCCTCCAGCATGCCGAGCGGGACACGCCCGGCCTGAAGTACGGCGACCAGGTGCGGAGCTGGCGCGACTACCTCGGCGAGAGCGCCGCCCGTGCGCACGTGCTGCACGCGATGGCCGACCCAGGCCGGCCGGTCCACGTCGGCGTGCTGATGCAGAACAGCCCCGAGATGGCGATGGCGATCGCGGCGGGTGCGCTCGGCGGGCATGTGACCGTCGGCATCAACACCATCCGGCGCGGCGAGAGTCTCGCGGCCGACGTACGCCGGGCCGACTGCCAGATCCTGCTGACCGATCATCGGCACCTGGCCCTGCTCGGCGGGCTCGACCTCGGTGGCGCGACGGTGGTCGACACCGACGACGCCGACTGGCTCAAGCGGGTGGCCGACGCACCGCGTGGAACCGCCGGGTTCCCGGCGGTCGACGCGATGGACACCTTCATGCTGATCTTCACCTCCGGCACCAGCGGGGAGCCGAAGGCCGTGCGGGTCGCCAACTTCATGGCGGTGATGTCGGGAGCGACGCTCGCCGACAAGTTCGACCTGACGACCGAGGACCTCGTCTATTCCTCGATGCCCATGTTCCACAGCAACGCCATTCTCGCCGGATACGCCGTGCACGCCCACGCCGGCGCCGCTCTGGCGCCGGCCCAGTTCAGCGCAAGCCGGTTCCTCAGCGACCTGCGCCACTATGGTGCGACCTACCTCAACTACGTCGGCAAGCCGCTCGCCTACCTGCTCGCGACGCCGGAACAGCCCGACGACCGGGACAACCCACTACGTGTCGCGTTCGGCAACGAGGCGAGCGACCGCGACATCGAGGAGTTCGCCCGTCGCTTCGACTGCACCGTGTGGGACGGCTTCGGCTCCACCGAGACCGCGGTCATCATCACCCGCACCGACGCCACGCCGGCCGGCTCGATCGGGCAGCCGTTCGACGGCGTCGCCGTCTACGACCGAGACACCCGCACCGAGTGCCCGCGCGCCGTCTTCGACGACCTGGGCCGGGTGACCAACCTGGACGAGGCGGTCGGCGAGCTGGTCAACACCACCGGGGCCGGGTTCTTCGCCGGCTACTACAACGACGAACAGGCGACATCCGAGCGGCTCGACGGGGGCATGTACTGGTCCGGCGATCTCGCCTATCGGGACGAAGCAGGCTTCGTGTACCTGGCGGGTCGCACCGACGACTGGCTGCGCGTCGACGGCGAGAACCTCGCGGCGGCGCCGATCGAGCGGGTGCTGCTGCGCAACGACGCGGTCAGCCAGGCCGCGGTGTACGGCATACCGGACGCCGACGCCCCTGGCGACCAGCTCATGTGCGCGCTGGTGCTACGCGACGGCGCGACCCTCACGCCCGTCGATCTCCAGGAGTTCCTGACTGCTCAGCCGGACCTGTCGCCGAAGGCATGGCCGAAGTTCGTCCGGATCGCCACCGACCTGCCGAGTACGGCGACGAACAAGGTTCTCAAGCGCGAGCTCCGGGCTCAGGGCACCGAGACCACGGACACGCTATTACTCCAGCCGCATTTGGAGATCTCGGTCTGATGGAGGCCGGGACGTGAGACGGCCACCGCTGTGATCGTGTGGGTGTGTTGAGACCAGACGATC